>JBBQZF010000063.1:0-13658 GCA_038208015.1 Gemmatimonadales bacterium | reverse complement strand
CGTGACGAGCACACTTAGCAGGATCGCGCCGGGGCTCCGCGCGTACCATCCAGCCAGCATGAGGAAGCCGAGGTAGCCGAAGATCACTCCGCTTGCCCCGATGTGCACCGAGCCGGGTGCTCCGAGAAGCCACGCGAGCATGCCGGAGCCGAGCATCGCGACAAGCGTCACGGTGGTGAAATGCCGCGGATCACGAAGCATCACGAGCCCGCCGAGTATCACGAAAGGCACGCTGTTGGCAACGAGGTGCGCCGTGCTTCCGTGGATGAAAGGCCCGAAGATTATTCCGCGAAGGCCGATCGTCGTGCGCGGAATGATTCCGAGATATATGAGCGCGCCGCCGGTTATCCATGTAAGGGCGAAAACCAGCCACATGACCGCGAGTCCGCCGCCAAGTATCGCGGCCTGCCGCCTCATTATCGCCCTCCCCCGCCACCGCCTCCACCACCGCCGCCAGAGGAGCCTCCACCGCCGCCTCCGGAGCTGCTGCCGGGAGGGCTGGATGCGGAGGAGATCGACGAGCTCAAGCCTGAGCTAACGGAGCTGGTGAAGTCTCCGAGGTTTGAAATTCCTCCCCTGCCGCTGTACCACGACATGTGCTGCGCCGCCTGCGCCGCCGCTGCCGCGCCGACGGCAGCGGTGAATTTCTTCGTCCAGGCATCCTCGACGTCGAGCGCAACAGCGTAGGGCAGCATTGCCTCGTACATTTTCTCGTCGAGCACCGGCTCATCCGGCCCGCGCAGGCCGGCCAGCTCCTGACGTTCGGCAACACTCATGTACAGTCGCAGGCCTTCGATCTCGTCGAGAAGCGCACGTCCTTCCGTCGTTGGCGCGCGAACCAGGTGAGCGAAGATCATCGCGACGATCACCATCGCGATGCCGAGCGCAATGATTGCCGGTATGCCAAAACCGCCGGAGGTCGCGAATGCGGCAACGCTCGTGAGCACCGCGATGAGCAGGGCTATTACCGAGTTCTTCGTATTTCGCTTGAAGTACCGCGGATGAAACTCCGCATCGAGCGCCTTCTGATGCTTCTGGCGCGCGCCTGAGAGTGTCGCGGCGTTCGTGTTCTTGAGCACAAGGGTTCCGCGACCGCCACTGAACAACTCACTGAGGAGAATCTTCTGCGCGGCAGATGGCTCGACCGATCCGGTTGAGCCATCACGTTCCAGCTTCCACTCGTCCTTGAAGAGCTTGTCCTCGCGGTGGATCCTGACGTGCCCGCCCACCGCGAGCGCAAGAACATCGGCTGTGAAGCATCGGGTGTCGTAGCCCATCCGCTTCAGGAAGCGCAATCCTGCGGGGGTCTGTCCTTCACGCGGCTCGTAGCGGGCGATGACTATCCCTTTTTCCGGATCGCGGCCGACCCTTCGCCATTGAGTGAGGGCGTATGCGACGAGCACGAAAAAACCTGCCAGCGCGACTAGGATGCCGCGGTTGTCCTTGAGGAACCAGCGCGTCCTGTCGGAGCCGGCGGGCGCCTGAACGATTCCCTTCGGGAACATGAGGACCGTCGTGAACCCTTCATTCGGCCTGAGCGGCTGCGTAAGACGGTAACGCGCTACGCCGGGCTCAGTGATCTCTGCTGTGTATCCGCTGCCCTGCGAACCCTGGGAGCCCGTGTACCCTTCCGCGCTCATGCGCCCCACGGGCACGGGCTCGGGCAGTCGAACTTCCACCGATCCCTGCTCGATCGGGAAAATCCAGCCCGTGCCTATCGCGTTCCAGTAAAGCTCGTCGTGGTCGTCGAAGAACCCAAGCTGGCGCGTTGTGCGATAGCGGATCGTGTAGGTGTAGTCGGCCGGCACCGGAAGGAAATCATCGTTGCCAGTATTTATGCGGATTCCGTTATTCTGCCGCTCGGTGAACCAGGGCTCCGTCACCCCGTTGCGCTCGACACCGAGCACCTCGAGATCGACGCGGACGCGGTTGCCGAAACGATCGCGGTACCGCGTCGGGAAATCCCGGTAGATCCCGCGCCTTATCTGGTTCCCTTCGGCGCGCAAGGCGATCGTCTCTGTTACATCGATGCTTCCATCGCGCTGGATCTCGATGCGACTGTCGTATGACTTGATCCGCTCCTGCGCGCCCGCCGGCGCGAACGCGAGGATCCAGACGAGCGCGACAGCGAGAGTTCTCAATCCGCCAACCCGACCTTCACCGGCGCACGCTCGGACTCCTCTGCACTGAAGAACTCGCTCTCGCTGAACCCTCCCGCGTGCGCGACGATCATGTCAGGGAAACGCTGGATCGTGGTGTTATAGTCCCTCACCGCACCATTGTAGAATCGCCGGGAGTACTGGAGGTTGTCCTCCACCTCGACGAGATCATGCTGGAGCTTCAGGAAGTTCTTGTTCGCCTTCAGGTCGGGATATGCCTCCTTGAGAGCGAAGAGCTGCGTGAGCGCCTTCTCGAGAGCGCCTTCGACCTGGCCGAGCTTCGCGGGGCTTGTGAGAGCTACTGCCTGCGCGCGCAGCTCAGTTACGGCGGTGAGCACGCCGCGCTCATGTCCGGCGTAGCCCTTTACAGCCGCGACAAGCTGTGGAACGAGGTCATGCCTGCGGCGGAGCTGAACGTCGATATCCGCCCAGGCGGTATGTACCTGGTTCCGGAGTTTCACGAGCCGGTTGTACGAGAACGCTCCCCATACCACGATGGCGATGGCGACTAACAGCAGTGCTGTCAGCATGGCGCGGTCTCCCGCGGAGCGGTCAGGAGCTCGACGTCCGCTTGTCGGCGGCGCGATTCATCATCGTGCCGGCCCCGGCCAGGGCGCCTCCGCCAACGAGGCAGATCCCCGCGAGAATCGGGGCGATGCCGTGCGGCGTTCCGTATCGAATCGCGAGGAGCTCGATTATCACGATGGTGATGCCGAATGCGAGCAGGATTGTTCCAAAAGCCACCAGGACGCCGCTCAAACCTGACCTCATTTATCCGCCTTGTTGTGGTTTCCTGTCAATGAATCTACTCCGTCCCGTCGTCCGCAAGCGACGCCGGGATGATGCTCCTGGGGCCGAACCGCTCTCTCACACTGTCAACAGCCCTCGTCAGCCTGCGGTCCCGCTCGGTTTCCGCATCGGTGCCGCGCACGGCCTCGAACAGCCTGAGCTGATCTGCCTCCGGATCCTGGCCGAGGGACGAAAGAGCGACCCCGAGGAGGCGGGCAGGTACCCGCCGTGCGGCCCGGAGCTTTTTCAGAAGCTCTCGCGCGACACGCATCAGGACCCGGTCTGTGACGACCGGCTCGACCAGCGTTCGCCTTGCCGACCTGGTGCGGAAATCAGAGTCGCGGATGCGAACGGTTATCGTGCGCGCCGCCAGCCCATCGCCACGCAAGTCAGATGCGGCGCGGGTCATCAGTGCGAGAAGCTCCCGCTCGAGCTCGCTGTCGTCGTCGATATCCGCAGGGAAGGTCTCGTCGCGGCTTATGCTCTTTGCCTCGCCGCCCGGATCGACGACCGAATCGCTCACACCATGAACGCGGTCCCACAGCCACTCGGCCTCACGCTTGCCGAGCCAGCTCCTGAGGGTCGCTATGTCGTACTGGAGAGCGTCGGTTACGCGAACCATGCCGAGCGCGGCGAGGCGTTCCTGGAACTTCGGTCCGATTAGCGGGAGATCGGCCAGGTCAAATGTCTTGAGAAAGTCCTGCTCGGCGCCTGGCTCAACGACATGAACCCCGTCGGCTCCGAGCTTCGGCTTCGCCCTCTCGACGGCGAGCTTCGCGATGAGCTTGTTCGTTCCGCCACCGACCGAGATCGTGAGTCCTGTCTCCTGGCGCACCGCGTCACGCATCCGGTGAGCGGTGACTGATAGGTGCTCATCGTGGTAGACACCTTCGGTGCCGCCCAGGTCCAGGTACCACTCGTCGATGCTTGCGCCTTCGACGACCGGAGCGAATCGCTCGAGTGTCGAGCGTATCTCGTGGCTTTTCGCCGAGCAGGCCTTGCGCGGGACTGGTACGCAGAGCGCGTCGGGGCACAATCGCAGCGCCCGCGAGATTGGCATTGCAGACCTGACGCCGAACTTCCGGGTCTCGTAAGAGGCGGAGCAGACGACACCCCTGCTCTCCCTCGACCCCCCGACAATGAGGAGGGGAGTTTTCCCTGCGCCGTCGGGATCGATCATGCGGGCGACTGCCACGTAGAAGGCGTCAGCATCGGCGAGGAGAATGCGCTTGGTCACACAGTAGTCTTGCCGGGATGGGGGATGTTGTCCAGCACGCACCCCAAGGAACGTCGGGAGGGCAGTTGGCGGTTCGCAGCTTCAGCGCTTGGCTCTTAGCAGCTAACGGCTAGGCGCTGACGCTGCCAACAGCTAACAGCGCGGACGCGTGACGTTTCAAAGCAATTGTTCTCCCCCCCGAAGCGCTTCCCGCGTATACTGGCGCATGATCGTTCACCTAATCGACGGGACGTACGAGCTATTCAGGCATTTCTACGGCCTCCGCCGCTTCAACAAAGGGAAGGACGCGCCGTACGGTGCCGTGATCGGCGTTCTCAACACCGTGCTCCAGATGCTCGAGCAGGGCGCGACCCACATCGGCGTCGCGACAGACCACGTGATCGAGTCGTTCAGGAACGATCTCTGGCCCGGTTACAAGACAGGCGAAGGAGTCGAGTGGGCGCTCAAGTCGCAGTTTCATCCTCTCGAGGAGGCGCTTGCCGCGATGGGAGTCGCAGTGTGGCCGATGGTCGAGCTCGAGGCGGATGATGCTCTCGCGTCGGCTGCCCATCTGGCGGCGACTGACCCATCAGTTCAGAAAGTGTCGATCTGGACTCCTGACAAGGATCTCGCGCAATCGGTGCGCGGCGATCGAGTGGTTCAGGTTGATCGAAGGTCGGGGATCATCAGGAACGCAGCGGCTGTGCGCGAGAAATTCGGCGTGAATCCTGAGCTGATCCCCGACTACCTCGCACTGGTCGGAGATTCCGCCGACGGATATCCCGGAATTTCAGGCATCGGGAAAACGACCGCTGCCCGCCTCCTCGAAATGCACGGCCCGATCGAGAGCTTTCCCGATTCGGTGCTGGGTGACAAGCGTGAGCTCGCGCTCCTCTTCAAGAATCTCGCGACACTGAGAACGGATGCCCCATTGTTTTCAGACATCGATGAGATCAAGTGGAAAGGACCGACGGCGGACTTCCCTGCGATGGTCGAGCGGCTCGGGGATCAACGACTGCTCGATCGCTGCCTCAAGATAGCTGGCAAGCTCGACGGTTCCTGAACGCAGCAAACCCATGGTGAGACCGGATCTCCCGCCCCCGCTTGATCCGCCCGATCCGCTTCCATCAGCCCGATCCGCTTCCTTACGGGTTTTTCAAAACGCCCGGACCCGATAAGATTCCCGCTTCCCATGAGTACCGCAGCCGAGCCGGATCCGCCCCTTCCCCCGCGTGCAACGCGCCGCGAATGGCTCGGCCTCGCCGTGCTGGCGTTCCCGTGCCTGCTGCTCGCGATGGACTTCACGGTCCTCCACCTCGCGGTGCCGGCACTCACGAGAGAGCTTGCGCCGAGCAGCACGCAGCTCCTCTGGATAGTCGACATCTACGGGTTCCTGATCGCCGGATCCCTCATCACGATGGGAACCCTCGGCGACAGGATCGGCCGCCGGAAACTTCTGCTCATTGGCGCCGCGACATTCGGCCTCGCATCGATAGCGGCCGCCTTCGCATCGAGCGCAGCGATGCTCATCGTGACCCGCGGACTGCTCGGCGTCGCCGGCGCCACGCTGATGCCGTCGACGCTGGCGCTGATACGCAACATGTTCCACGACGACCACCAGCGGCGGATCGCCATAGCCGTCTGGATAAACAGCTTCGTGATTGGCGGAGCGATCGGTCCGCTGCTTGGCGGGCTGATGCTCGAGTATTTCTGGTGGGGTTCGGTGTTTCTCCTGAACGTGCCGGTGATGGTGCTGCTGCTTATTCTCGGGCCGATTCTCCTGCCCGAGTTTCGCGAGGCGAGCTTCGGGCGGCTCGATGTTCCCAGCGCGGTGCTTTCGCTCACCGCCATGCTCTCGATCGTCTACGGCGTGAAGCGCTTCGCCGCCGATGGAGCCGGGACTTTGCCGTTACTCGCTGCCGCTGCGGGACTCGCGCTGGCAACGATATTTGTCAGGCGGCAGCAAACGCTCGCCGATCCGCTCATTGACATGGGACTTTTCAGGGTTCCGCCATTCAGCGCTGCGGTTGCCGCTCAGCTTGTCGCAACCCTGTCGATGGGCGGGATATATCTCTTCGTCGCGCAGTATCTCCAGCTCGTGCTCGGGCTTTCACCGCTCCAGGCCGGCATCGCGCTCCTGCCATCGAACCTTGGCGGAATTGCGGGAACAATGCTCGCTCCGTTTCTGGTGCGAAGATTTCAAACCGCGCATGTAATCGGCGCCGGGATGATTCTTGCCGCGATTGGCATCAGCGTGCTGACGCAGGTTGGCGGCGGTTTTCCTGTCGGAACAATCGTCGCGTCGTTCGTCGTGATGTCGATCGGATTCAGCGGCGCGATGACGCTGACCACAGATGTCATAATGAGTGTCGCACCACCGGAGCGTGCCGGTGCGGCATCGGGAATCTCCGAGACAAGCGTGGAGCTCGGCATGGCGCTCGGCGTCGCCGTCCTTGGGAGCGTGGGAACCGCCTCATACCGGGCGATCATGGCGAGGGAACTGCCGGCCGGTCTCTCGGGCGCCGAGGCGGAAAGCGTGCGTGCCACGCTCGCCGAGGCGCTGCAGGTGACTTCGCAGCTTTCCGAGCCGCTGGGAGGAAGCGTCGCGGCCATTGCCCGCGATGCATTCTCGCAGTCGCTCGCCCTCGTGTCCGGCCTTAGCGCGGCGATAGTCATTGCGACATCCATCGTGACCCTGATACTCTTGCGGCGGGTCAGGACCGCTTCGTAACGCGAGGACGACCCGACGGTGCCCGCCGCGTCCTGACCTCCGTCACTTTCCACACCTACCCGGACACAGATGCGAATCGCTATCGTCGGTGGACCTGGTGTTGGAAAGAGCACGCTCGTCCGCCAGCTCGGGGACCTCTACCACAACGGCTCATACGGCGAAGGCGAGAAGGGTGTGTGGGATCCGCGTGTGCTCGTGGACATTGAGGCCGGAGTTAACCCTGTCGGGGTCACCGCATACTTCGGCGACCTCTACGACGCGAACTATCGGGATGCGGCTGAGCACGACAGGCCGGACAGGGTGATCTTCGTAGAAGGCGCGCAGATCACCCTCGAGGCGCACATCGTGGAGTACCCTGAAGATTCTCACGCGGCGTTGCGCGAGGTGCTTTCGATCGGCGACAACTGGATGCCCGACTGCACGATCGTTCTGACGTCGAGCAGCGACACTATCGAGAAGCACATCAAGCGGCGCCAGCGGGCGCACGAGCAGGTGGACAACATGGTCCGCCGGTTCCGGCTGATCGACAGCGAGTTCAGGCGGTTCGCGCCTTCCTGTGTGAACGCGGTCGTGATAGATCGGGACGGAATCGAGTTCCATGAGCGCGAGGGGCTCGAGCAGGTGATCGAAGCCGCAGGTCTCCCCCGCTTTCGCGAGATCCCATACCTGGACATGTAGCTCACTCGACGGCGATAGTGCGCCACTTGCCCTGATTGAAGCGAATCACGCTGAGAAGACAGCGCATCGCATGCCCGGCGAGAATCGCCAGCCAGATGTCGAGCGGATCCAGGGTGCTGACCTGCTGGATCACGAAGCACGCGCCGAGTGGCACGACTATCTGCGAAATGACCGATATGTAGAATGGGCTCTTCGTGTCGCCGGTTCCCTGGAGCCCGCCGGTGTACGCAAGCGCGACCGCTATCAGAAGCCCGGAAAGACTGAGAATGCGCAGGAGCTGCACCGCAATCTCGACGACTACGGGATCAGTCATCCCGAACACTGCCAGCAGCAGCCGCGGAAAGAACAGGAAGAAGAATCCTATGAAGGCGGCACCCGCGAGAGCGATGCGCGCGGCGACGTGAACTGCTTCGTTCGCCCGATCCGGTTGACCTGCGCCCAGGTTCTGCCCTGCCACCGCAGCCGCGGCGCCGAGCAGTCCAATGGATGTCCATGTGATGAGCGAGAAGAGTTGCGAGTATGAGATCGCGAACGCTGCCTGCGCTGCGGCGCTCTGAGCGAGCGATCCGATGAACGCCAGCATGAAAACGCCGCCTACATTCATCGCAATTCCCTGAAAGCCCGTAGGCAGGCCGAACTTGAAAAGTGACTTTATGATCTTCCAGTCCGGCGCGAAACCGTGCTTTCGCGGGAACGACACAACCCATCCGCCATGCCACAGCTTCCACAGGGCATATACGGCGAGAAGATTCGATGCGATGACGGTTCCCCACGCAGCGCCGGCTGTTCCGAGAGCGGGGATCGGGCCGAGCCCTCGGATGAGTATGATGTTGAGGATGATGTTCAGCACCGTCATCGCGATTCCCATCACCATCGGCGTCCTTGCATCGCCTGCCGAGCGTAGTGCGCCACCGAGCATGAAGAAGACGAGCATGCCCGTGGAGAAGACCATCATGATGCGGTAGTACGGCAGGGCCTCCGCCTGCACCGCCGGCGCGGCATTCACCATGTCGAGCAGCGTTGGCGCGGCGAAATATCCTGCCGGGGCCAGAATGAAAATCGAGATGCCCGCGGCCGTCAGAAACGCCTGGTAAACTGTGCGGTCTGCCTTGTCCTCGTCGCCCGCGCCGACGAATCGCGCGACGAGCACACTCATCCCGGTGAATACGGACATAATGAATACGATTACCACTATCCAGAGCTGCGTCGCGACGCCGATCCCTGCATTCGCGTTGAACCCTACGTAGTGGCCGACCATGGCATGATCGATGATTCCCTGAAGGCCGCCGATGATGTTCGTGAGCATGGTCGGCCACGCGATCTTCCAAACAGCCGGAAGCAGTGGTCCTTCAATTATCGACCTGTCGTAGCGCTTTGTGGCAACCGGCGTTGTCATGCCGTGAATCTACCGGTGCAGGCAATAGATTCCATCGACGACAATGAATCAATGGAGAGGAACACATGAACCTGCTGATCGTCAGACATGCAATTGCGGAGGATCGTGAGGATTTCGCCGGGACCGGCCAGCCCGACGACCAGCGGCCGCTCACCGATGACGGGATCAGGAAGATGAAGAAGGCCGCGAAGGGTCTTCAGAGAGCAGTCGATGCGATCGACCATCTCGCGACGAGTCCTCTCACGCGTGCGGCACAGACCGCCGAAATAATCAGCGAGGCATATGATATCGGCGGCGCGGAGGTCGTTCCGGCTCTCGTTCCCGGTGCAAGGCCGGAGGATTTCGTCGAGTGGTGCGCCCCGCACGGTGACAAGGATGTCGTGGCGATAGTTGGACATGAGCCGCACCTGAGCTCGCTCGCCGGGTGGCTGACCGGCGAGGACACCGGATCGGAGATCGAGTTCAAGAAGGGCGGTGCATGTCTGATCGAGTTCGACCGCGCTCCGGCTCGCGGTGAAGGAACCCTCAGGTGGCTTCTGACGCCGCGGCTGCTTCGGCGACTCGACTGAAGCCCGGCTGAATCTTGCGTGAGCCGCTCCCGCCTCCTCACAGATCGGAGGAGCTGACCCGCCCCATCAGGCTGAGGCCGCGCGACATATTCGCCGGGGCCGTTCTTACCGCGGTGATGTTCGCGATGATGGGATACGCTGTCGGGCGCAGTACGAGCAGCTCGCTCCGCGACGTGCCGGCCTCTCGAACCGGGCTCATGGTTCCGGCGATCGGCGGGAACGCGCCGGGCGCGCTCACCAGGAAGATTGCAATAAGCGCCGATGGTTCGGCGGTCGTTTTCGTGACAGGCACGGAATCGGGCGGGAACGCGCTTGCATCACAGCGCTTCGACGAGGATGCTGCGCGGTTGATCGATGGAGCGCCGGCGCAGCTGCCATCTGATGTTGTCTCGCGGGATGGAAGCGCTGCGCGCAACAGCAGTCTTTTCTCGCGGCTGCGACCTGACGACAGGGAGAACCCCGGCGGCGAGGCGCTCGAGGGGCTCAGGTTCCAGCAGATGCTTCCCGACCGCCGCACCGCGCTGGCAATCCGTTCCGCGGGCGGATCCGCGTCGGGCGCGGCGGTCGCTGTCGACACGCAATCCGGCGAACAGACGATACTCGTCGATGAGCGGATAGTGGAGATACGTTCAGCTGCCGGGTTTCTCGTTTACGCGCGCGACGACGGAACTCTCTGGGCGGCGCCGTTCGATGACGAATCGCTCGAGGTGACGACGCCGCCAACTCAGGTCGGCCGGGGCGTCTCACTCACCGGCACGGGTATCGCCCAGTTCGCGGTGGCGCGCAACGGTAACGTCGCGTACGTGCCCGAGGAGCCGCGCTGGCTCGTGTTCATTGATCGCAACGGCCGCCTTAGAAATGCGACGGCGGAAAGAGCCGGCTACAGGTCACCGAGGTTCTCACCCGATGGCGACCGCGTGTCGGTTGACTTCACCGGTCCCGATGGCCGGGATGTCTGGCTTCTCGCGCGCGACACGCGCACCCTTTCGCGCGCGACCTTCACGCGCGATGCGCACGACGCAGAATGGACTCCCGACGGCCAGCGCCTGACTTTCACCTCCTTCAGCACCGGGTCACTCGGCGTTTTCAGCGCGGTGCCAGGGAACACCTCGGCACCCGAACCATTGTTCACATCTCCACATCTTTCATATACCGGCGCGTGGTTGCCCGACGGCAGCGGCCTCGTCACAGTCGCGCAGAATCTGCGCGCGGGCTCGCGGCTCGACATCGCATTTATCGCAGGCAAAGGTCGCGGTCCTGTCGAGCCCGTCATCGTTGACGGCTCACGCACGCAGCATCCCGCTGTTTCACCTGATGGACGCTGGCTCGCCTACGTCTCGAACCGCTCGGGAACAGACCAGGTTTACGTCCGCCCGTGGCGCGGCGACGGGGATGATGTTGCAGTCTCGCAGAACGGCGGAACCGAACCCGTGTGGGAACCCGGCGGACTCGAGTTGTTCTATCGTGGCACGAACGGTCGCTATCCGGTTCTCATTGCGGCGGCGGTCTCGACAACCGGCGGGTTCACAATAACGCGCCGAACGGGCCTGTTTCCCGTCGGGGACATTGCACAGGCGGCTCCGCAGGCAAACTATGACATCTCCCCTGACGGCCGGACGTTCGTGATGGTGCGGCTTGCGCAGGCAAACGAGATAACGGTGCTCCGCAATCTTCCTGAGATCGTGAGACAATCCCGCGGACAGGATTGAGCAGCCAGAGCCGGGGCCTGGAGCCGGGTATTATCTCGAAAAGACGGCGCCGTGCGGAACGCCTTTGACAATCCCAATTCCCGGAACGTCAACGGCTGCGACACTCAGTGATTCAAATCGCGGGTTCCGCGTAAGCGCTCCGGTCGCCGGATCGAAATCGATGAGGTAAAGATTCGGATCCCTCGCCGAGCCGGCATTCATCACGAGTCGGCGGCCTGAAAGGTCTCCGGCGAGCCAGTGTGGTTTGAGTCCCTCGTACACGACGCGGGACACCTCGCGCGGGTTCGCCGGGTCAGATACATCGAGCGCGACTACTGCGCGAAGCTCGGGGACCGTCTGGATCCAGTAGTTGCCTGTAACGACAGGCATCGCGCAGTTCTGTCCGGGGAACGTATGCACTTCCCTCAGGCCAGGTGCTGGCGTATCGATACCCGTCACGACGAACACGCCGCACATGAAAGTCCCCATCATGACGGTCCGCCCATCGGAGAGCAGGCGAGGTTCACCGGGCAGCATGTGATGCGGAATGGAGTCCGGGCCGTGTTTCGCATGCGTAGAGGCAGGGATGCGAAGAGTGTGAAGCAGCGTAAGGTCGGAGATCCGCCAGATCTGAACGTGGACTCCGGTGTCCTCTATCATGCTCGTAGTCGTCGAAACAGCCCGGTCGAGTGAAGGGATCACCTCCAGGCTGTAAGGCGTTATCTCCCTGTCCTCGGCGTCCGCGGTGGCGGCGCTAACCCAGCGCACGACTGAGCCGTCAGGCCTGACTTCAGCGATTCCGCCAGGTGGCGTGTTGAACTTCGTCGATTGCCACTGATAGGTGGCAAGCCGGTTTCCATTCGGCAGGCGCGCATATGAATGAGGCCAGCCGAAGGGGCCGGCAGTTCCGAACGAAGCTGCGACTCGCGGCTCGCCCGGCTTATTCATGTCGTAGATGTAGGTGCGTCCGGTGCCGAAATCGTTCGCGAACAGCAGCCCGTCGGCCGGAATCGAGTGCTCAGTGTGATGCACGCTTCTCGACCCGGGGCCGGCGTAAACCGCGCGCACAACACTGCCGGCATCAGGTGACCCGGGGCGAAGGTCAAAAACTGAAATGAACGCTGCGCGTTTCGCGGTATCGGCTGACTCGGTCCAGACATACAGAAAAGAGCCGGAGGTGTCAGCCTGGGCGGCGACAGCGGCAGGCTTCACGCAAGCCGCGGATCCAAGGATGAGTGTTGCGGTGAGGAGCGTGCGGCGTACAGCGGTCATCGGAGGCCTCGAGCAGGTTAATCGAGCGGTGCCGACGAACCTACCTCCGCCGGCCGGCAGCGTCGAGGGTCTCCCGCACCAACCGAATCAGGTCGTCAGCGCGGAATGGCTTCGCCAGGAAGGGCACCCCGAGCTCGCCCGTGCAGTACGCCACGAGCTCGGGGTCGGTATACCCCGATGCAATGATGACCGGCATCGAGGGGTCAAGCGCTCTCAGCGATCGCACCAGATCCGTGCCGTTCATCAGGGGCATGACAGCGTCAGTGACAACAAGGTCGACGCCCGCGTCCGGGGCCTGAAGCACGGCCAGTGCTTCGACTCCGTTGCGGGCTTCGACCACCCGGTAGCCACGAGAGACGAGTATTCTGTTCCCGACTTTTCTCACCTCGTCCTGGTCCTCGACGAGAAGAATGAGCTCGTTGCCCGGCACTGTGCCTGCACGCGCGGGTAGCGGGATAGCCGCGGAATCGACCTGCGCCGCCGGCACATAGAGAGTGAAAGTCGAGCCGCGGCCGGGGGAGCTCGTCACGTCGACAAACCCCCCCGACTGCTGAGCGATTCCGTAAACCGTGGCCAGCCCGAGTCCAGTGCCCTTGCCGAGCTCCTTCGTTGTGAAGAACGGCTCGAATATCTTCACCAGCAGGTCGGGCTCGATTCCTGTGCCGGTGTCGGTAACGTCTATTGCGACATATCGCCCG
The DNA here is from genome assembly GCA_038208015.1 of Gemmatimonadales bacterium. GTDB lineage: Bacteria > Gemmatimonadota > Gemmatimonadetes > Gemmatimonadales > Gemmatimonadaceae > UBA4720. Next base: position 462 of record JBBQZF010000063.1, on the reverse strand, counting down.
GCTCGCGCTTCGGGGTGTCGCGAGGCCTCCTCGCTGTCAAGACGAACCTTACGCGTCGCAAGGCGGAGACTCCCGCCCCCCGGCATCGCGTCCCGCGCGTTGATGACTAGGTTCATTATCACCTGCTCCAGCTGGCTCTCGTCGGCGAAAACCAGTGCTGAGTCGTCGAGAGTCAGGGTCAGCAGGATATCGCCGCCGATGAGCCGGCCAAGCATGCGCTCCAGGTCACGGAGAAGCGCATTCGCGTCGATCACCCGCGTTTCCAGCACCTGCTGCCTGCTGAATGCGAGAAGCTGTCGTGTGAGACTTGCAGCCCGCGCAGCTGATTTCGTTATCTGGTCAACGTCCTCACGCGATTCGCCTGACGCGGGAAGGTCGAGCGAAAGGAACTCCGCGTGACCCTTTATCACGGTGAGCACGTTGTTGAAATCGTGGGCGATTCCTCCAGCGAGGCGACCCACG
>JBBQZF010000062.1:0-13668 GCA_038208015.1 Gemmatimonadales bacterium | reverse complement strand
GTTCTCGAGAAGGGCCCGCGCCGCCGCGAGCGCGAAAGGGCCACCTGAGCCGATCGCGAGAATGCCGTCATCGGGCGCGATAATGTCGCCGGTTCCGCTGATGATGAACCCCCGCTCCGAGTCCGTCACGGCGAGGAGGGCTTCGAGCCGCCGGAGGACCCTGTCACTCCGCCAGTCTTTGGCAAGCTCGACGGCCGCCCGCGACAGGTTGCCGGGATGCCGCTCGAGCTTCTCCTCGAATTTCTCGAACAGGGTGAACGCGTCGGCTGCGGCTCCCGCGAATCCGGCCAGCAACTTGCCTCCCCTCAGGGAGCGCACCTTCATGGCGTTCGATTTCATGATTGTCTCGCCGACGGAGACCTGGCCATCGCCTCCGAGGGCGACCCGGCCATTGCGGCGAACGCCAAGAATTGTGGTCGAGCGAACGCGCGGAGGGGAGCTGTTCATGTCTCAAAACTAACAGGGGCTGCCAAGTGAGGCTGGAGCACATACCTATAGTATTGGGCGTGATAGCCGCTCTGATCGGGGGCTTCCTGATCTACGATGCGGTGAGCCCGGAAGGCGCCCGGCCCCTGAGAGAGCGCCGGCGGCGCCAGCGCGCGGAGATCAACATTCCCGGGGAGCTCTTCGCCGGCCTGGGAACCCTCTGCCTCGCCGGCGCACTCTTCGGAGGCGATCAGTGGAGGTGGACAACGGTCCTGGTTATCACGGGGACCATGCTGATTGTCATCGGCGCGGTGATGAACCGGGCGTTCCTTCGCGAGATGCTCTTTTTCAGGGGAAGCTCGCGGCGGACCGAGGAGCATGAAACCCCGCCCGTTGCGCCGAAGAAGGAGGACGAGCCGCGGCTCAGGATCAGGTGAAGGCTAGTGCCTGGTCACGGCTCGACGACAACCCTCGATCGCAACCAGCCTCCCAGAATCGCCGCGGATATTCCAAAAACCGGCAGCATATAGATGAACCAGGCCGGCTGATCCATCTGCGCATCCCCGTATCCGAGCAGCCCGGGCATCGACATCAGCAGTACGAGCACCGCAAGCGCGCCGACATGCGCCATCTCCCTCGACGGCGCCATGCGCGCCGTGACCCACCCGCCGAGAACTGCTCCGACTGCCGTGACAACGAGCTTTGCCGCGAAGTATGTCGGTGGCAGCTCGGATCGCGGGCCGGTCGCAGCATCCATGAGCCCGCCCGGAACGATAAGCTCAGTCGCCGCAGCCGTACCGGCAACGAACGCAGCCATCACCACGACAAATCCGGCAACCACACAGATTATCGAACGCATCGCTCAGACTCCCGCATACCATTCGTAGCCACGGTCACTCCAGTAACCCCCTGTCCGATTTGGAAGGAACATGATCCTTGTGAGGTATTTCGTGTTCTTGTATCCGAGCTTCACCGGCGAATAAACGCGTGCCGGCGCCCCGTAAGCGGGACTGAGAAAACGACCATCAAGGCCATAGGCGACAACAGTCTGCGGATGCATGGCGCTCTCGATGTCCCAGCTTTCGTGATATCCGCTGTCAAAGGATTCGAAGTCAACATACCGGGCGGCACGATGAACTCCCGCCAGTCGCGCAAGATCGCGCAGTGGGACCCCGGTCCATTGCTCAACCGCAGTCCAACCCTCGACACAATAGTGGTTCACGCGCTTGTGACTTCGCGGCATGGCCACCAGATCCTCGAGCGATAGCCTCAGGGGCCTGTCGACCATCCCCCCAATTTCGAGATGCCATTTGCCCTGCCTCGATTCATCCCACATCGGCACTGTGCGCGAAATGAAATAGCTCGGCAGCGCATCGCCGGCGAGCTTCGCCCCCGCCGGCGGCACATCGATCGCCGTGTGCCGGAAAAGGGCCCGCTCGAGAACCTCGTTCTTCCTCTCGGCATACCGAAGGATGCGCTCGGCGCCCTTCGGCCCGCGCGAGTTGCATCCCGACAACATCACCGCTGAGAGCGATGTTCCGGCAAGGTGGAGGAATTTCCGGCGGTCAAGCGTCATATGGGTCGTCCCCCTTCTTACGCTTCCGCGGCAGAAGATTCCAGAAAGGACGCGCATTTCGCGCCTCGGGAGAGTTCTCCTTGTTGTAACCGCCTGTCGTGATGGCCCTCAGGGAATAGGGATCCACGGCGAACACCATGAAGATGTGAACGAAGCTCAATACAACCAGCAGAACCATCGAAATGAAGTGCCAGAAACGAGCCCAGACGTAACCGCCGAGCAGGTTCGTCAGTACCGAGAGCTGCACCGGCTTCCAGATGGCGATTCCGGTCACGACCGCCATGAGGCCGATCCACGGAAGGATGAAGTAGACCCCTCTCTGCAACGCATTGTGCTTTCCCTGCCGCGGATGGTCGCTGCGAAGGAACAGATAGAATTTCAGCATCGCCAGCGCATCGCGGAAGAATCCGCGCCGCGGGACCAGATCCCGCCACTCGCCATGCAGGTAGACGAACCCCAGGTAGACGAGGCCGTTGGCTACAAGAACCCACATCATAGCGAAATGCCAGCTGCGCGCCCCCGCAAGCCAGCCACCAAATGTCAGCTCTTCCGGGAACCGCTTCCCTTCCCACGGATAGCAGCAGAATGTCTCACCACGGCGGGCGAACCTTGGGTACGCGTTGAATATCCTGAGCCCGCTCCCGACCATGATCGTGAGCGCGACAACGTTTACCCAGTGCGTAACCCTGACAACCCAATGATTCCGCGGTCGAGCCATGTCTCCTCCTGCCGTACAAACCCCGGGTGGGAACGCGGATCTTGCGGGTGGGGCGAATCGCGCGGATCAAATCCTGGACGGGATATAAGATCGCACCGACTAAGAATTCATTTCAGGGCAAGGTGCGCTGCTGGTGTTTGTTTTTCAACCCCGGAAACAGAGAGGTGCGTACGCCGGGATAATTCAGACCCGCCCACGATGAAGCCCGTCTCAAGCTTTATCCGCGCGATCTGCCCCATCCGCCAGATCCGCGTTCCCCAGGGTTTCCCAACAACTCGCCTTGAATAAGCGCGCTTCAGTCTGCCCGCGGATGCGATCGGCGGTAGACTTCTTTCAATCGCTCGACGCTCGTGTGTGTGTAGATCTGTGTCGTCGAAATTGACGCATGGCCGAGGAGTTCCTGAACTGCGCGGAGATCGGCTCCTGCATCAAGCAGATGGGTGGCGAACGTATGGCGCAGCGAGTGGGTGGAGAGGCCCGCGTCCTCGTCTATCTGATCGAGGAACTTCGTGACCGCCTTCTGGATCGCACTGAGCGATATTCTCTTTCCACCGCTCGAGAGAAAGAAAGCTGTCCTGTCCGCGCCCGCCACTCCCTGCCTGATGAGATCGTCCCGCTTCGACTCATAGTTCCGCAGCGCGAGCGCAGCATGGTCACCGACCGGAATTATCCGCTCCTTGCGGCCCTTTCCCCTCACCTTTACCTGCTGGGACAGCAGGTCAATGTCAGCCCGGTTGATTCCGCGGAGCTCGGAGAGACGGATTCCAGTCGAGTAGAAGAGCTCGAGCATCGCATTGTTCCGCACATCGGTAAACCTCCCGTCCTGGGCGTGCAGCTCGGCGCTCTGAAAGAGCAGATCTATCTGCGCGCGGTCGAGATACCCGGGAAGGTACTTGTCGAGCTTGGGGCTGCTCACGCCGCGAGCCGGGTTTGAGTCGACGATCTCGTTGCGGTTGAGCCATGAGTAGAAGCTTCGAACAGCGGAGAGCGCGCGAGCAATCGATCTCCTGGCGAGCTTCTTCCTGTTGAGGTGTGCGAGAAACCCGCGCAGGGCAAGCCGGTCGATTCCCTGCCATGTCCACTCACGCTCGCCGTAGTAGTCTGCAAGAAATCCGGTAAGCTCGTCGAGATCACGCCTGTACGCCTTGAGCGTGTGCGCCGACAGGTCGCGCTCCTTCTCGAGATGGAGCAGAAAATCCTCGACGAGAGACGTATCACTCATTCAGACAGGGGCGACGCCTGCAGCCGGTATAATGCCGTGATTGCGCGACCATGCAGCGATCTCGTCCAGCGCGCGCTCAGCGAAGTTCGCCCGCTTCAGCTTCTTGTCACGCACCGGCTCGGCAAGGTCGTCGAGAAGACCGAAGTTCGCGTTCATCGGCTGGAAATGGCGTGGCTCCGCCTCGCGAAGGTATCGGTAAAGCGCGCCGGTCATGGTAATAGCCGAAGGTATCACCGGCGCTTCCCCCGATAACAGTCTGGAGAGGTTGATTCCTGCGAGAAGCCCCGTCGCCGCGCTCTCGGTGTACCCCTCGACTCCAGTGATCTGACCCGCGAAAAGAATTGTCTCGTCGTCGCGAGCGGAAAGATGCGGAGTGAGCGCTGCCGGTGAGTTGAGATACGAGTTCCGGTGTATCGAGCCGTACCTCAGGAATTCGGCGTCCTGGAGACCCGGAATCATGCGGATCACGCGCTGCTGCTCAGGAATCCGAAGGCGGGTCTGGAACCCGACAACGTTCCACATGTTGCCGTTGCGGTCCTCGCGCCTCAGCTGTACGACTGCCCAGGGACGCCTGCCTGTGCGCGGGTCGACAAGTCCAACCGGCTTCATGGGACCGAAGCGCAGGGTGTCGCTGCCGCGGGCAGCCGAGACCTCGACAGGCATGCATCCCTCGAAGTACGGCACTTCATCAAACTCGTGCCCATGAAACTGGTCTGCCGACGTGAGGGCTTCGATGAACGCGGCATATTCGTCGCGACTCATCGGGCAGTTGAGATAGGCACCCTCTTCTGCCGGATCGTCCATCGTCTCGCGGCCGTAGCGCGACGCGGTAAACGCTATCGACTCATCGATCGAGTCTCTCGACACGATCGGTGCAATTGCGTCGTAGAAAGCGAGCGCATCCGTTCCAAGCCGCGCCTGCATGGCAGCAGCGAGCGAGTCGGATGTGAGTGGGCCAGTAGCTACCACGCACGGTCCTTCGATAACCGTAGCCTCGCGGCGGCTGATCTCGATCAGCGGGTGAGACTCGATCCGCTCGGTAACCGCCGCGGCAAACAATTCCCGGTCCACTGCAAGGGCACTTCCCGCCTGCACCCGCGCGGCATCCGCGCACTCCAGAATCATCGAGCCGAGAATGCGCATCTCGGCCTTGAGAAGGCCGTGCGCGTTGGTGGTCTCCGTGCTCTTGAAAGTGTTGGAGCACACCAGCTCGGCGAGCCTGTCGGTGTGGTGCGCGGGGGTCTGCTTCACGGGACGCATCTCGATGAGATCCACCCCGTGTCCGCGCTCGGCGAGCTGCCACGCCGCCTCTGATCCTGCCAGCCCGCCACCTATGACCGTTACCCGCTTGCTCACATTACCCCCGGCTCCCGGCCGTGGTCAGACAGCCACGGCTTCGGCGGTCGTTTCCTGTACGTCCCACTCGTTTGCGCAGCTGATGCACCGCCGGTATTCGCCACGCGTCTTGTTCGACTTCATCTCGGCCCCGACGTATCCGCATTCGGGGCACGGCTCGGGCGCCGGCTTGTCCCAGATCACGAAATCGCACGCTGGATAGTTGGCGCATCCATAGAAGGCCTTGCCGCGTTTCTTCGAGCGGCGGACAGCGATGTCGCCTCCATCCTTCGGACACTTGACTCCAGTCGGCATCGACCGCGTGCCCCTGCACTTCGGGAACTTGCTACAGCCGAGGAACTCGCCCGAGCGGCCCTGTCGTATGACCATCGGCTCGCCGCATTCGTGACAGATCTGGTCGGTCATGACCGCCGCTTTGCGATCGCCACGAAGTGGCCGGGTGTACTTGCAGGTCTTCGGGTGATTCTCGCAAGCGATGAACGGGCCGAAGAATCCACCGCGCGCAACGAGGCGGCCGTCGTCTACCGGACAACGATCAGTCTCGAGCGCCGATAGATCGTGGGCCTCGGCGATGAGCGCTTCGATGTCCGCGTCCTTCAGAGCGGCGGCGAACGGACCGTAGAACTCGCCGAGCATGTGACGCCAGTTGATGTCGCCTTCCTCGACCTTGTCGAGGTCAGTCTCCATGTGCGACGTGAACGTCACGTTGAAGACGTCGGGAAAAGACTTCACCATGACACGCTCGACCTGGTCTCCGAGCTCCGTCGGGAAGAACCGCCGCTGCTCGAGTTGCGCATAGCGCCTGTCGACCAGGGTCGAGATAATCGAGGCGTACGTTGATGGGCGGCCGATTCCCAGCCGCTCGAGCTCCTTCACCAGGCTCGCCTCCGAATATCGCGGGGGCGGTTCGGTAAAGTGCTGTGATGGTGTTATCGCCTTTACCGGGATGTTCTCGCCAACTTCCATCTGTGGCAGCGGCTGCTCGTCCTCGAGCGCCTTTCCGCGACCGTCCCCGACTTCGCGCGTCTCGCGATAAACCTTCTGGTAGCCGTCGAACTTCATGACGCTACCAGTAGACCTGAACAGGTATGGCAGGGACGGTCCCGACGGCTGCGATGCAAGGTCGAAATCGACGGTGGTCGTGTCGAACCTCGCCGGTGCCATCTGCGACGCAACGAATCTCTGCCAGATGAGCTGATAGAGCTTGAGCTGGTCGGGCTTGAGGTATTTCGCGATGTGCTCGGGGCGCCGCGTCGGGTCAGTCGGGCGGATTGCTTCGTGCGCATCCTGCGTGTTCTTCGCCTTTCCGTCGCCGTAAAGCTGGACAGATGCCGACTGGTACTCCGCGCCGTACATGAGCTTCACGTAATCGCGAGCCTGCACGGCGCTCGTCTCGGAAACACGCGTGGAGTCGGTCCGCATGTACGTGATGAGTCCGACGGCGCCTTCGGGCCCGATCTCGACACCTTCGTAGAGGTCCTGGGCAAGCCGCATCGTGCGCTTCGACCCGAAGCTCAGCTTTTTCGCCGCTTCCTGCTGCAGCGTGCTCGTCGTGAACGGCGGAGCAGAATTCTTCCGGCGCTCGCGCCGCTTGACCTCGGTGATGCCGAATGTGCCGACGCCCTTCAGGTCGGTGACGATCTTCGTTGCGGCTGCTTCATCAGGAATCGACGCCTTCTTGTTGTCGATGTGATGCAGCTTCGCCGTGAACTCATGCCCGGCCTTTTCGAGGGCAGCCTGTATTGTCCAGTACTCCACAGGATTGAACGCCTTGATCTCGCGCTCGCGCTCGACGAGCAGGCGCAACGCGACCGTCTGAACGCGACCCGCCGATATCCCCTTCTTTACAGTCTTCCAGAGGACGGGGCTCGCCTTGTATCCAACGAGCCGATCGAGCACGCGCCGCGCCTGCTGAGCGTCGACCTTTCGCTCATCGATCTCGCCGGCTCGGGCGATTGCGCTGTGTACGGCTTCCTTTGTGATCTCGTGAAACAGTGCCCGCCTGATCGGCGCGCCGCCTTTGCGCTTCACCTGGCTGGCGACATGCCATGCGATGGCCTCGCCTTCACGGTCTGGATCCGTTGCCAGCAGAATCTCGCGGGAGTCTCTCGCCGCGGTCTTCAGGTCGGCCAGAGTCTTCTCCTTGCCGGGAATCGTGACATACTCCGGCTCGAATCCGTTTTCGATATCGATGCCGATCTTCTTCTCGGGGAGGTCGCGCACGTGCCCGACTGTCGCTCGCACCCGATAACCCCGGCCGAGGTACTTGCCGATCGTCTTTGCCTTGGCAGGTGATTCAACGATGACGAGCGAAGTGGATCCGGGCTCTGGCGGCGGACCTTCGTCAACCGGTGCGGTCTTCTTTGCACGCGGCTTGGCCGCCTTCCGGGCGGTCTTCTTCGCGGCCGTCTTTTTTCTCGCAGCAGCCATCAGCTAATGCACCGCCTGACCATCACCCGGGCCACCGGAGTCCTCGAGCCCCGAGCCCTCCAGGAGGCCACGGAGATCCTCGAGCGCGATCCGGCCGTCGATCTGCATCAGGGCCCGCTCGATAATGTGCTCGAGCTCGACCGGGTTGATTGCCCCCGATCCGCTCAACGAAAGAAGGTGGCCCCAGGCATCGGGGGCGAACCTGCCCCTTTCGTGGGGCCCCATTACCCGGAACGTCATCGGGAGGGGCAAACGGTCATCCATGGGCGTAACCTATTTGTAACCAAAGTGGGGGGCAAGCTGAACGTCTAAATGATCAAAGCGATGCGGCATAACACCGCACCTGTTCGATAAGTTCTTTTCTATCAACAACTTCAGTATCCAGAATACAATCGGCCTGTTCGTACAGCTCGCGGCGCTCGGCATATAAACGCTCCAGCGCGGCGAGCGGGTCGGCCACTTCAAGCAGCGGTCTCCTGACCCTGGCTGCTGCGAGCCGCTCGACAAGACGGGCCGGAGCCGCTCTAAGGTATATGATACGACCCGTCGAGCGCAAAAGTGCCACTGCTTCGGTATTCGTTATCCATCCACCCCCGGCAGACATCATCGTTCCCCTGCATCCGACAAGTTCCCGCGTGAGGTCCTGCTCGAGGGAGCGGAATGCGGCTTCCCCGCTCCGTTCGAAGATCTGCTGAACCGAAGCGTGCTCTCGACGCTCGATCTCGGTGTCAAAATCGATGTGAGGCCAGTCGAGGAGCTTTGCGGCGGCCCTGCCGATCGTCGTTTTCCCGCTGCCCGGCAGCCCCGTTAGGATGACGTTTGGCCGAGAGTCCCCCGGCGGCCGTTTTGATCTGGTCGATCCCATCAGGTGCGTGCGATCTGCCCGAGGTAGCCGTCAAGATTGCGCTTCAACTCGCCAAGGGAGTCGCCGCCGAATTTCTCCATCACCGCCTGTGCGACGACGAACGCCAGCATCGCTTCGGCAATCACGCCCATCGCGGGAACCGCAGTGACGTCGCTCCGCTCGGCGACCGCTGACGCGGTTTGACCTGTCTTCATATCGACTGTTTCAAGCGGACGCATCAGAGTGCTGATCGGCTTCATCGCGACCTGCACAACAAGGGGCTCGCCGTTGGTGATACCGCCTTCGATTCCCCCAGCGCGATTGGAGGTACGAAATAAATTTCCTCGCGCGCGATCGTCGCCGCTGCCACGAATCTGATCGTGCACTTCGGACCCGCGCCGTCTGGCGGCTTCGAATCCAATGCCGATGCCGACGCCTTTCACCGCGTGAATCGACATCATCGCCCCCGCGATCCTGCCGTCGAGCTTGCGATCCCATGACACGTGCGAGCCAAGTCCGATCGGCAGTCCGATGCACACTACCTCGCATATGCCGCCAAGTGTGTCGCCTTCCCGCTTTACCTCGTCGATCAGCGCGATCATCCTGGATTCGGCTGTCTTGTCGAGGGTTCGAAGCGGGGACGCATCGGCCACTGCGTTGAGATCCTCGGGCAGCTCAGCGGGCAACGCCGCTTCGATGCCGCCGAGCTCCACAAGGTGACTTCCGATAGTGATGCCGAGTTCTGCGAGCAGTTTTCTGCAGATCGCTCCTGCGGCTACGCGGGCAGTGGTTTCGCGAGCGGATGCGCGTTCGAGGATATCGCGTGCATCTTCGCGATCATACTTCAGCATCCCCGGGAGGTCGGCGTGTCCGGGGCGGGGGCGAGTGACAGCCCGGCGGCGTGGATCCGTCCCTGGCTCGTCGGCTTCGGGCGCCATCACATCTTTCCAGTTTTCCCAGTCCCTGTTGCGGATGAGCATCGCGACCGGCGAACCGATGGTGAACCCGGCTCGCACTCCGGACAGGAGCTCGACCGAATCCTGCTCGATCTGCATGCGGCGGCCCCGTCCGTAGCCGTGCTGTCGCCGGACGAGCTGAGCGTCGATGTCAGAACGGGACAACGGAATTCCGGCCGGCGGACCCTCGAGAATCGAGACGAGAGCGGGCCCATGTGATTCACCGGCCGTTGTGAATCGAAGCATTATCCTCCTAAGACACGAGCCCGGCAGTCAGCCGGGCTCGCGTTGAAACAGTATGCCGCGCGGGCCGCGCCGCTTGCCGCCTCGCTAGATACAGCTTGTCGTAAACGTATCAGGCAGCGTAACTATCACAACCCCGCCGCGTGTCGTGCCGACGAGAACTATCTGGCCTGACGCAGGCCTGATGGCGGCCTTGATGGGTCCGATGATCGGATCACGTATCGGCACGGACGCGACTTTCTTGTAGCAGTAGCTGTCGTAGATATCGATCACCGGCTCCGCCGACGCCGCGAATACGAGTCGCGTCGAAAGCGGGAAAGAGTTCGGCCCCGCATTGAGCGGATGGAAGTCCAGGCCGGCGTTGCTCTGTGTCGTCCCGAGAATACCCTGAAGCCGCAGCTGCATGTTCAGGAGGTATGTGGAGTCCGCGCGGATCCCGCCCAGTGACCCGTCGAAGTTCATCGCAACTCCCTGAACCTTGGCGAATGCGTTGGCGATGAAGTCTCCGACATCGGCCGCCTGCGACAGTCCCATGTCGACCACTGGATGCGAAAGCGTAGCAATCGTATTGTCCGGCATGCGGGCGGTTGTCGCGAGACCGCGATTTACGTCGTAAGTCATCGCCCGGCTGCCCTGCGCCATGCCGCCCTCGCCATAAATGGCACGCGTGAAGTTGCCGGAGTTCCGCACGAACGTGGTGTCGCGGAATGCCAGCTTGACTGGATCGACGGTTACTGAATAATTCCAGTCAGGCTTGGAAGATGACGAGGCCACTTGCTCTGCCGGCACCAGTATCGTGGCATCGCCCGTGAGTCCATCGTATCTGATGATCTCGAGCGTGTCGGACGCTGCGGCCGCCTGCCCCATTGCCTGCTCGAAGAAGAAGTGCGACGTACCCCGGGCGAGATTCTCCCACCTCAGAGTGCCGTTGTTTGTCGTGAACGGAGCGGATTGACCAGGCGTCGGCGTGGTCGAGTACGTCAGAACAACGTCCCCGCACTCGAATCCGGTGCCTGTGCAAGTCGTGCCGATGAACTGCGGGCGATCCGAGAAATCGTACCTGGTCCGCTCCTGGACGAGGAAGCCGGCATTGGAGCGCTTCGACGTAACCGTGAAGACCACGATGTTCGGCAGGGCGTAGCGGCGCACTTCGCGCCCGCTGCCCGACGCGTTCAGGTTGACGTAGCTGACGTCCGTTCCGCCGGAGTTTGCGACGAGGAGCGTATCTCCCATTGTTCCGCCGTGATTGCGCGGCCACGCCGCGATTCCCCATGGGCGCGACCCGACAAGGATCGGAGACTTGAAGCTGGAATCAGCAAGGCTGAACACCTCGAGCTGGTTCCTTTGAATGTTCGTGAGATAGAGCCGATCGGTCCTCGGATGGTAGAGCGCGTCCGCGACGTTCCCGCCTCCGGGAAGCGGCTTTGTCGATCCCGCGACGACAACTACGGTGTCCATGCGGGCAGCGCCGCCAGGCAGCTTCGCATAAGCGCGCACGCCGTTCGAGTTCCGGGCGAATGCCTGGACATAGACAGTCTTCGGAAACGTCGTGTACGGAAGCTTCATGTCGAAGGTCTTGATCTGCGAAGTGATATTTCCGTTCGACGTGACCGAGTCTCTGGCGTCGATGGGCCCGCCCGGCGACCCTCTTACCTCGTATCCGAAGGCCGTGATGCCAGTCTGATCACTCGCTTCTATATGAATGGTGTCGTTCACTTCGATACGGGGGTTCAGCGAGAAGCTGACCACCGGCGTCGAATTGATCGCCGTAGCTGGCTGTACGCTAAGGAGCGTAATCGGCCCGATTGTGCGCTGGCCGAGTGAATCGATCACGAAGGGCGCGATCTGGAGCGGTCCGGTCGGTGCGTTCGCAGGAATCGTCAGCGTGTCAAGCAGGGAGACGGAGTCCGGAAGGGGACTCGAGAAGGTCGTGGAGTCGACTGACTCGAAGCTCCCGCTGGTGCGGAAGCCGAGCGACCTGACTTTCACGGAAGACCGGCCGCTGAGTGAAAGGACTATCGATTTGCCGATCACTGCGATCGTACCGTTGGAAGGGCTGTTCACCCTTACCACGGCCGGCGGAACGTCGCCGACGGTCAGATTGAGGGTGGCGATGGCCGACTTGTTCAGTGCGCCATCGAGTGCATACGATGTGACGACCACCGGAGTTCCAACCGGAATGCTGCGCGACACGGGAATGCTGAATGGGATAACCGCGTTCGTGCTGGCAGACGTGAAAGTCGTATCGAACGACAGGGACGCGCCGCCGCTGACATTCACCCTTATCGACTTGATACCGAGGTTGTCCTTCACCTCGACCTGGAACGCGACCAGCGTGTCGAGTGTCGTTCCGCCCTTGGCGAGAGTGACAGTCGGCGGCGTCTTGTCCATCAGGTCGCCGCGAGGGCCGGTCGTCGAGTCCGTGCAGGCAGCGGCCACGAGGGCAGTTGCGGCAAGAACGACGCTGAGATTGATCTTTTGCATCTCTGCCTCTACCGGTTCGGCGTGACTGCTGCGTTCGTGCGCGCAGTCAGAGTCCGCTCGCCTTCATCTATGATGTGCGGCGTAACGAGTATGAGAAGGTCCCGCTTCTGCTCCGATGTGCGGGTAGTCCCGAAGAGACGCCCGATGATCGGCAGGTCAACAAGCAGCGGAATGCCCGACTTTGAGCTCGTGACCTGGGTCACGGTAAGACCGCCGATGACAGCTGTTTCCCCGTCGGCGACAAGAAGCTGATTCGTCGCGCGCTGCTTCCCGAAGATGAATCCGACATCGGATGACGCGAGCTGCGCATCGGAATTCTCCGCATGCATGTCGAGGAGAATCATCCGGTTATTCGTGATGTGCGGCGTAACGCTGAGAATGATGCCGACTTCCTTGAGCTGGACGGTGGCGCGCGGAATTGCGTTGGCCTGAGCGCCGGCGCCACCCTGTGTACCTGATCCGACGTCGAGCACGCGGATAGGAATCTCCTGACCGACGAGAATCTCAGCGCGACGGTTGTCGAGTGTGACAATACTTGGCTCTGCCTGCAGGTCTGCCAGCCGGACTTCCTGGAGTGCATCGAGGAAGCTGGTGAGCTGGAACTTTCCGAGCGCCGCCGAGAACACGAGCTTGAGTGCCGGGTTCACTACGCGGGCGTTTGCGTTGGCAATCGCGGCAAGAGCGTTTCCGCCGAGCAGCACACGATCGCCAGCGATGGATGTCCCGCCGCCGAACGAATCCGGCACGCCGTCTCCGTTCGTGTCGACAGGAACGCGAGTTGTCGGGTCCACGCGCTGAACCAGCTGACTGAAGAACTGATCGTTGCCGGTGCCGAGATCGTACGAAAGGCCAAGCTCCTCGATATCCGTGCGATTGACGAAGATGATCTTTGCCTTGATCGCGACCTGAGGCGTCCGTACGTCCAGGCTCCGGACGTATGAAATCATCTCCGGCATGCGGGACGGTGTTTCAGTGATGATCAGTGTGTTCGTTGAGGTGTCGGCTGCGATTGCACCACGCGCGAAGCAGCTCGTCTGCGCAGATCCCTGTGAAGACGGCACAGCCGAGCCGGCCGTGCAGTCCCGTGTGAGCAGCGACTGAAGCGTACCGGCCAGCGCGCCTGCCCTGGCGTAGTTCACGGCGATCATCTGTGTCACCAGTGGCTCGGAAGCCTGCTTCGACTGAATATTGCGGTAGCTGTCAACCGTGATGATTCCAGAAATCGGATCCTCAGCCGCGGCGAGGCCCTGGCCCTGAAGAATCGCGCGGAGTGCGACATCCCAGGGCTGGTTCTTGATCTCAGCCGTTATCGTTCCGGCTACATCCTTACCCACGACGATGGTGCGTCCGGAGAAGGAGGCAAAGGCAGCGATCACGTCGCGGATGTCCGCATCCTGATATGTGACGGTTATG
>JBBQZF010000061.1:0-13674 GCA_038208015.1 Gemmatimonadales bacterium | reverse complement strand
ACCGCATTGGACGAATTTCAGGCGCGAGTGCATCCTACTCGACCCGCCTGCCAGGAATGTTTGCCCCACCCTGATGCAGGATCAGCTGGTTGACCTTGCCGTCTGCGCCAACCACGAACGTGACCTGCGCATCCACGGTTCGCAGGAAGAACTTGAGGTCGGATTCCGCGTGGAGCTGAACTCGCTGCTGACCGGTCGCCTGACCGAAGAGATTCTCGCCCTCGCGCGTTATCGCCAGCCTGAATGCGGGGGCAAGCTCGTAAACTCCAACCAGCGGCACCAGCTTCGAGGGTGCAAGCTTGATCTCCGTGCGCGGCTCCGGCGGCCGGGGAGGGAGATCGAGAGGCACCGTCGGTTCGAGGAGATGAAAGCCGATATCGTCGGGGTTAACTGTCGAATTGCTGAGCACGATGATTCCGCGATTTCTCTTTTCGTCCAGCCCGATAAAAGCCCGGTATCCCGCCGTTCCGCCGTTGTGCCAGGTGATCGTCGTGCCGAAGGCATTGACTATGTGCCATCCAAGCCCGATATGGTTCATCGGCCGGTCTGCATCCCTCCGGGAAACCCGGGTCGCCGCCAGTACCCTGCCGAGTGGCGACGAAGTCGAATCGAGATTGGCCGCGAGAAACTTCAGCATGTCGGTCGCAGTCGACCGCAAAGCGCCGGCGCTCGCGATCACGTCGAAATCCCAGCCAGTGACCGGAGCTCCCTGGGCATTGAATCCACGGGCGCGACGCGCCTGCATCGAAGCGTCGAGCCGGATGCCCGTGTCGTTCATGCCGAGCGGAGCAAGAACCCGCTCACGGAGAAGGTCTTCGTACGGCCGGCCCGCCTTCAGTGACAGGAGGTGGCCAAGCAGGCCGATCCCGAGATTCGAATACTCATACTGGGAGCCGATGTCGCGGGTCAGCGTGTACCCCGACAGGAAATCGTAAAGATCAGAAACAGTGTACCCGGCGTAGGGATTCTCGACTGTGGCAGGCCGGAGATTTGTCGGGAGGCGGGGCAGTCCGGAACTCTGCGTGGCAAGATCGAGAAGGGTTATCTGCCGCTCCCCGCGTGTCGGAACTCTGACTTTGCGCGGAAGATACATGGCGATCGGGTCGTCGAGCTTCACCTCTCCCCTCTCCACCATCTCGGCGAGAAGGGTCGTCGTGAAGACCTTGGTGATCGACCCGATATCGAAAACCGTAGAGGCATCGAGACCGAGACCGTCAACTCCCGTCGTCCCCGCCGTGTGAATCCGCGGAGGCTGCCCGCGCTCCAGAATGGCGACGACGAAGCCGGTTCCCCGCTTCGTCGCGATGCGGTCGTCAAGAATTGCCCTGACGACTGAATCTGGCGCAAAACGCTCCTGCGCTGCGGCCGGCGCGACGGCCGCCAGCAGTGCGAAGGCGGACGCAGCCAGGAAACAATTCTTCACTCTGCTCACTGATGACGGGGTTTCAGGTGGCTTCGCTGCGCGTTACCAGACCGGGTCGGCTTCGAGCAACTCTTCGACGGCTTCCTTAGTGATCGGCGCAGAAAAGAGATACCCCTGCCCCTGCTCGCAGTTCAGCGATCGCAACTCCTTCAGTTGCTCCGCCGAGCTGATTCCCTCCGCCTCCGCCCTCACGCCGATCACCTCGGCGAGTGTGAGAATTGTCCGCACGAGGCGCAGGTTGTTCTCGTCTGTCTCCATGTTTCCGATGAAAGCCCTGTCGATCTTGATCCCGTGAATCGGGAGGCCGTGCAGATAGCTGAGCGACGAGTAGCCGGTGCCGAAATCGTCGAGGTAGACGTGCACCCCCAGTGCGCGAATCTGCGAGAGAATCGAAGCGGCGTATCGTCCCTTGTCGATTATCGCTGATTCGGTGATCTCGAGACGAAGGGTAGATGGCAGAAGTCCCGTATTCTCCAGTGCCTGCGTAATCTGCTCGATGAGGCCCGGCTGCGAGAACTGGCGGGCCGAAAGGTTAACGCCGATCGAGATCGGGCTGGTGCGCGGATGCGCCGACTGCCATTGCCTGACCTGACGGCATGCCTCAAACAAAACCCAGCTACCCATTGGTACAATGAGGCCGGTCTCCTCAGCCACAGGTATGAAATCGGCGGGCTGCACGAGCCCGCGCTCGGGATGCTCCCATCGCACGAGCGCCTCGAAGCCAGTCACCCGGCCCGTCCTGAGCGATACTACCGGCTGATAGTGAAGGCGGAACTCGCCCCGCTCCACCGCGCGCCGCAGGTCCGTCTCGAGCTGGAGGCGCGCCAGAGCATCGGTATGCATCGCTCTGTCAAACAGCTCGTAGCGCGCGCGGCCGGCGGCCTTTGCCCGGTACATAGCCATGTCGGCACTGCGGAGAACCTGTTCCGGCTGGTCGTGCGACATCGAGCTCGTCACGATTCCCATGCTGGCCGAGGTTGTCACCTCCGCTCCACCCAGGTTTATCGGGAATGAAAGCGCCTCTTCGATACGCTCGGCCACGCGGCCAGCGTCGCTCGTCTCCGTGATGCTCTCGAGGAGTATCGCGAATTCGTCGCCTGAAAGGCGGGCCACCGTGTCTTCAGGCCTGATGCAGGCCTCGAGTCGCCTGGCGACGGCGCGCAGCAACTCATCACCCGCGAAGTGGCCGAGGTTGTCGTTCACTTCTTTGAAGCGGTCAAGGTCGAGGAAGAGGACGGCGAAGAGATCCTCAGGGTGCCGCGTCGCGCGCCGCATTGCGTGCCGCAGCCGCTCAGTGAAGAGAGAGCGGTTCGGCAAGCCGGTCAGCGGATCGTGAAGCGTACTATAGAGGAGATGTTCCTGGGTTTGCCTCTTGACCGTGAGGTCCGAGCGAAGCTCGAGCTCGGTGACGAGCACCGCGGCGAGGTCGAGGAGGGAATTCATCTCCGGCTGGGTCCAGCCGTGAGGCGCAGTGTCGATCACGCAGATCGTGCCCAGCGTGTGTCCGTCGGTCGTGACAACGGGTACCACGGCGTAGGCAACTCCGTCCGGCGTCGGAGTCGCCTTTGTATCATCGCCCTCCGGGCTGTTTCCGGTATTGCCCACGAACACTGCCCGCCCCGTCGAGATCGCTTGCCGCGCATACCTCAGCGCGAGGGGAACTTTCCGCCAGACTCGCGAGCGCCCGGTGAGCCCCACGCTGCTCTTTACGACATGCCTGTCATCATCCAGAAGCGAGACAATCGCGACGGGCGACCGAAGCAAACTCGCTGCGAGGCGCGCAATCCTGTCGAACGACTCTTCGCTGAGTGAGTCGTACGGCGTGGGGGGTCGATCGCTGGGCCTGGAAGAATCGGCCAGGTTGATGCGCGGCATGTTCCAATGTAGGGGAGACATACTGCCAAAACCAAATGCCTGTTTAGAACAGGATCTTTATCGACACTCCGCGAGCAGCACGGCGCGCACCCGACCCGGGGTTATGCCGGGGCCACCCGCGGGACTGCGGGTCGGACGAGATGGAAACCCGTGGCGCGCTGGTACGCGCTCGCGACTGCCATCAGCTTCGCCTCCTCGAAAAGTCCGCCAAGGAACGTCAGCGAGACAGGAGTCCCATCGGGGCGGAATCCGTTCGGGAGAATCACGGCAGGATGCCCGGTCAGGTTTGTCGCGACAAGCTGAGTGAGGTTTGCCGCACTGGTGGGCGTGACGATGACGTCGAACCGGCTCATGAGTGCGGCCCACTCGGCTATCGCGCGCGTTCGCACCCGGTTCGCGTTGATGTATTCGACGGCCGGGATGAACCTTGCGGTGCGGAAGGCGTTGGCCCAGTCGCCGCTCGACTGCTGAACGAGTTCACTGTCGCGATTCGACCTCGTCAGCTCATCAAACGCTGCCGCCGCCTCGGCAATGAGTATGAAGCGCATTGCATCGTAGGGAATATCGGGGAGGTCGACAGGAACCAGGTTGACGCCCATCCCACGCAGGACTGTGAGGGCCCTGTCGTCGAAAACTTTCGTCGCGTGAAGCGTTCTCTCGTGGTTTGCGGGGTCTGTAACGGGAAGGTCGAAGGCGGCCTTCACATATCCGATCCTCAGTCGCGATGGGGAAATACGCGCATCCCAGTTGAAGCTGGCGGCGATTGCGCTGTTGTCCCTGCCGTCCGGACCATGGATCGCGTCTAGTACGAGGGCGCAATCCTCGACGCTGCGGCAGATCGGACCGAGCTTGTCCATGCTCCACGAGAGTGCCATGGCTCCGGTCTTTGGAACTCTTCCGTACGTGGGGCGAAGTCCGGTAGTCCCGCATTCGGTTGACGGCGAGGAAATTGATCCGAGCGTCTCGCTTCCGATTGAGAAGCCGACGAGGCCGGCTGCAGTTGCGGAGGCCGGTCCCGCTGACGATCCGCTCGAGCCACCCGTGACTTTCCATGGATTGCGTGTCTTCCCGCCGAACCAGACGTCGCCCTGAGCGAGCTCGCCCAATGTGAGCTTCGCAACCAGGACGGCGCCGGCAGCATCGAGGCGCTCCACAACTGTCGCGTCTTCGTCGATCACCTGGCTCCGGTACGGTCCGGCCCCCCATGTGGTTGGATAGCCCTTCACTGCCAGAAGATCCTTCGCGCCCCATGGAATTCCATGAAGCGGCCCGCGGTATTTTCCGCGCGCAATTTCAGCGTCTGCTGCGCGCGCCTGTGTCATGGCGCGCTCTTCAGTGAGATTAATGACGCAGTGCAGAACGGGATCGAATCGCTTGAGCCGCTGGATGTAGAGCTCGGTCAGCCAGGTGGAGGTGATCACCCTGCGGCGAATGAGTTCCGACAACTCCGTCACCGGCAGAAAAGCCAGCTCGTCGGGATCTGCCGGTGCTCGTCTCGCCGGCACGGGAGTTCGTACCATCGCCCGCTTGGGCTCGCGCGGGGGATATTGCCCCGGCGGAAGCGGATCGAAGACAAGCGCTGGCGACAGGGAGTTGGGGATTTCCACTTTGTGCAGGGCGGCAATCCTCGACTGATTGCGCTTGAGCCCGTCAACCATCATCGATCGTTCCGCATCGTCGAAGCTGAGGCCGGCGATCTCTTCCGCCGCCGCAATCGCCGCGGCATTTATTTCTGCGCCCCTTGAGAGCCCGGCCCAGAGCACACCCGGCAGGAGTGTGGACCCCAGCCCGATTCCCGCGAAGTACGTCATGAAGGAACGGCGGTCGTACTTTTCGGCGATCATCTGACGTCTCCCGTGAAGTTCGGCGGAGATGAAACAACTGCCGGGTGGCGCGATCCGCCATACCCAGGCGGCCGACGCCGGGACGGCGCCGGCTACCGGCGGATCACTGGACGCACTGGCCTTTCGGGTCGGGCTTCGGCTTGTCGACCACAACGCGGTGATCGAGATTCGCCACCCTCTCGGCGACATCGGCGAGGAATGAGGAGACCTTTGCGAGCTTCGAATAGCTGATGTACTGCGGCTCGTCAGTCACCTGGTGGTAGTCGGAGTGTGAGCCGGTGCTCATGAAGACGATCGGGATGCCGTAGCGCGCGTACTCGTAGTGATCGCTGCGGCAGAAATACTGCTGCGGATGCCCGCTCGCGTCGAACGTGTAGTCGAGCCTGAAGCTGTTGGACGGCGACTTGTTCACATCTTCGATCAGGTCACCGAACTCTGTCGACATCCGGCGCGAGCCGAGGAGCTGGACGTAATCGGGGCCGCCTCCTGGAATGTCCGAAGCTTCCCCCCGCCCGACCATGTCTATGTTGAGCTGGGCAACGATCGAGTCGCGAGGGACAGTTGGAAAGTCGGTAAAGTGCCTTGCTCCGAACAGGCCAGACTCTTCACCCGTATGCCATACGAACAGCAGCGACCGCCGCGGCTTGACGGCTGCTCCGGCAAACTTCTCAGCTATCTCGAGCATGCCGACAACTCCTGACCCGTCATCGTCGGCGCCGTTGTAGATCGAATCGGGGCGCGCGGGACGAAGCCTGCGCAGGCTGTCGAGGTTGAGCTTGATCGTCGCGCGCTCCTCTGCTGTGGCGCCCGAGCCGGGAGAGCCGGGAAGCTGGTTCGTGCGCCCGACGTAGATCTTTTCGACCGCCTTGTTGAATGCGCGAAGCGAGTCATGGTCGAGCGGTCCCTGCCGGCGGATGCCTTCGTGGTCGCTGTGTGAACCGATCGCGACGTGTTGATTGCGGAGGTTGGCATCGCTGCCCGGGATGATCGCCACGACGTTCCGGGCGCCAAGATCCTCCACCTGATATCGGATATCGCCACGCAGCGTGCGGCCGATAGTGCCGGGCCGCGCATTCGCCAGGGGTACGCCTAGAAGTTTGTCCACGGAGCCTGTCGGGACGAAGATCGACATCGCAACCCGAGCCGTGTCGTCGGCGCCTCTCATGTGCTGCGACTTGTTCGCGATGTAGTTGCGAACCTGCCCAAGGGTCTCATCAGGCCTGATGATCAGGTACGCGACTGCACCGCGATAACGACGTGCGACCGGGCCGGTGGGCCCCGAAAACATCACAGCCTTGCCTTCACCTGCCGCCGCTGGGGCGAGATTGGTCGTATCTGAACCATTCCCGACATAGACAACCTGGACCCCATTGAGTGACCTGGCCGCCCCTGCCTCCGGATGGAGCGGCAGGTAATCATGTCCGCCCACGAGTGGAGTTTCATCTGCCGACAGCGGTGACTGGAAGTCGAGCGCCCGGGTGTAGAGCGGAACTGCCTGGAAGAACGTGCCGTTGTCCCCGCCGGGCACGAGACCGAGGCGGCGCACTTCGCGCTCGATGTAGCTCGTTCCCTTGAAGTCGCCGGGCGTGCCCGCGCGCCGTCCCATCATTGAGTCGTCGGCGAAGATATAGAGGCGGGTCATCGCATCGGCGGCTGTGATCGCCGCCTGCGTGGGTCCGCCCGAATGCTTCATTGGCAGTGTTTCCTGCGCACCCGCAACGGCCGAAGGCGTGGATACGAGCGGGGCGAGGACCATGAGCGTGGCCAGTCGGAGAATTCTCGTCATCTGATGGAGGATTGGCGTTGAGTCTGACAGGTCGGGAAATGATACCCCTCAGTGAGTCCTGAGTGCGTAAGCCATTTGTAAGATCGGGCGGACTATCGCTGGCTTCGGCTGAATGCATCCTCGCCGTCGAACTGCTGGAGTTTCTCGACGTGCATCCACGTATGCACCTCGCCAATACGCGTGAGGAGGGCAAGAATCTCGGAATTCGTCAGCGTGTCCGACCTGTCGCGCTTCATGAAGCGGCACCTGTAATTGTCGACGAGCGTGACCGGCCTGTCGTTCTCTACCGGGAACACCGTGTTTCCCCGGTTGCCGATCATGTGAAGGTTAATCGACGTCTCGTCGCAGATATCGGTGAGTGCTGCGCCAAGCTCAGCGGGCTGAAGTGTGCTCTCGATGAAGACGTCGACACCGGTAACGACACGCCGGCTCACGCTCACAGCGGCCACCTCAGTCGACGGTTCCGGGATTCTTACCGCCCTGAAGTCACGCGTCCCTTTCGTGCTCGAGTCGCGACCGAGGTTCGCGATTATCGCGTCGGCGAGCTCGGTAGTCGATGACGGCTCGGCGGTACCCGCCATGTCACCTGTTCGCATTCCGCTCTCGAGGGTCACGAGCACCGCCTGCTCGATGTCGTCTGCCGCTTCACCTTCGCCGATGTGCCGCAGCATCATCGCGGCGCTGAGGATGATCGCAGTGGGATTCGCGATGTTCTTGCCAGCAATGTCGGGAGCCGAGCCGTGGACCGCCTCGAAGATTGCGGCGTCGTTACCGATGTTCGCCGAGGGAGCGAAACCGAGCCCTCCGGTGAGGCCCGAGGTAAGGTCGCTGAGGATGTCACCGTTCATGTTGGTGGTGACGATCACGTCGAACTGCTCGGGTCGCATCGCCAGCTGGTGGGCGCAGTTGTCGATCAGGATGTGCTTTGCTTCGATCTGCGGGTAGCGCGGGGCGATCTCCTCGAAGGTGTGCTGAAGCATTCCCTCGGTGAGCTTCAGGATGTTCGCCTTTGTGGCGCAGTGTACCCGCCGGCGCTGCGCAGCGACCGCGAACTCGAACGCAAGCTCGACAATCTTCTCGCACCCCGTGCGGGAAATGATCTTGAGCGCCTGCGCCACTCCGGGCGTCTGCATGTACTCGATGCCCGTGTAGAGATCCTCGACGTTCTCGCGAACTATCACGATGTCGAGGTTGCGTCCCGTGAAGGGCGTGTGGACTCCGGGGAGTTCGCGGACGGGACGGAGGTTTCCGAATGTCTCGAACAGCGTCCTGAGGGTTACGTTCGCGCTCCGGTTGCCGTAGCCGATAGGGGTCATCAGCGGCCCCTTCAGTACGACCTTGGTGCGCTCGATGGATTCGATGGTTTCCTGCGGGACGCCGGACTCGATCCCCTTCTCGAATGCTCCCGCGCCGGCGAGGCACAGTTCGGGCTCGATGCTGACGCCGGCGGCTTCGACGACTTTAAGCGCGGCGGCGACGACTTCGGGGCCGATTCCATCGCCGGGGATGACTGTGATCTTTTTCTTGTCGAATAGCATGGAGGGAACTTAAGAGATGGGCGCGGGGAGCCAAAGCGGCGGCCTCACTGACTGCGGACTGCGGACGTACTGCGGACTGAGGACTGCGGACTACTGCGGACTGGGACCCAGTCCGAACCCCAGTCCCGGTCCGAGCCATGGTCGGATTGCCCGTCCCGACTGCGCGGGTTACGTTGAATGATCGGTTTCAGACTGGTCGAAACCCCTTTTATGCGCGCGTAGCTCAGTTGGATAGAGCGTCGGCCTCCGGAGCCGAAGGTCGTGGGTTCGAATCCCGCCGCGCGCATTGTAACTCGAAGCCCTGCCGCCGTTTAGCAGGGCTTCGTCTTTACGTCCTTCCGGACCTGGTCCGGAGGAGTCCTCAGTCCTGGCCCGCAGTTGTCCTCGGTCCGGTGTCCGCAGTACGTCCGCAGTACGTCCGCAGTACGTCCGCAGTACGTCCGCAGTCCGCAGTCAGTCAACCGATTTCCCCCAACCCGCCCTGCCATTCGATAACTTTCAAGGATGGCCCGTCCCCTTGAATGGCGCGAGCTCCGGCTCGGCATCTTTGCCAGCATAGCCGTAGCACTTTCGGTGTTCGGAATTCTTTTTTTCGCGAGGGTTGGTCAGCTCCGCGGCGAGAAGAAAACGCTTTACGTCTATTCAGACGATGCAAACGGCGTCCTTCCGGGCACTGAAGTGCGGCTCTCGGGGGAGAAAATCGGCCAGGTGAAGCGGGTGCACTACAGGCCGATCGCAACCGACACACTGAGGCGCCTCGCCATTCAGACAGAGATAATGGCCAGCAGGTGGAACTTCATCCGGCGTGACGCGCGTGTCGACATCAGGCCGGGAGGAAATCTCATCGGCGCGCCAATCATCAACATCACCGGCGGAACGGCCCGCTTCCCCGCCCTCGCAGACGGCGACACAATCGCCACAGTCAGCTCGAGCGCGTTCAAGCCGCTCGGAGTGCGGGTCGCAACACTGACCGAGCGCATGGACATGCTCGCCGACACCGCGAGACGACTCGCCGCAATCCTCAATTCGTCCCAGGGCACCATCGGAGCACTCAATCAGGACGGCCTGCCGAAAATGCCCAGCGCAATGCGATCGATGGACAACCTGGCGCGCCAGGCATCAACCGGCGACGGGACAATCGGCCTCGCAACGCGCAACGACCTCGCCGGACGGGTGGCACGACTCGGCGCAGCTAAAGATTCGATCTCCGCGCTTCTCTCATCAGGCGATGGAAATCTCGGTCGCTTTTCCCGTGACTCGACACTCATGCTGAGCGTCGCGAGCATAAAGGCACAGCTCGACTCCCTCAGAACCCGGTTCTCCGGGCAGAGCACTGTCTCTCGCGCGCGCACTGACTCCGCGCTCACGAAAGAGATGGCAAGGATGAGCGCCGAGCTTGCGGCGCTGATGGCGGACCTCAGGAAGAATCCCGGAGCGTACATCTCTTTCTGATGCTTGACCGCTCTCCAGGGCGCGGTTAGGTTCGCGTCATCCCCCCCGTTCCCCGCCTGCCGCTGTACCTCCCTCCTCCCGCAATTCCCAGCATCGTTCCCGTGGATATCGCAGAGCTCAAGCGAAAGTCTGTCTCCGAGCTTCAGGACATGGCGGAGGGCCTCAACATCCCCGACACCGCCATCGCCGCGAAACCCGAGCTGATTTTCCGCATCGAGCAGAACCTGCTCGATTCAAATGTCGCGCTCCACGGCGAAGGAGTTCTGGAGATCCTCCCGGAGGGTTACGGATTCCTGAGGAGCCAGGACTACAGCTACCTCGCCGGCCCTGACGACATATATGCCTCCCCGTCGCAGATAAAACGGTTCGGGCTCCTCACCGGCGACCTCGTGCGCGGCCAGGTTCGTCCGCCAAAGGCATGGGAGCGCTACCTCGCGCTGCTCAAGGTCGAAAGCGTGAACGAGCAGGACCCCGAGGCCATAAAGACGCGGGTTCCGTTCGACAACCTTCGCCCGCGTTACCCCGACACCCGCCTTCGCCTCGAGTCAATGGATGGCGATCTCTCGATGCGAGTCGTCGACATCTTCGCGCCGATCGGGAAAGGCCAGCGTGGCCTCATCGTCTCGCCGCCGCGGGCCGGAAAGACGATTCTCCTGGAAAAGATCGCCAACTCGATCGCCGAGAATCATCCCGAAGTCACGACGATCATCCTGCTGATAGACGAGCGGCCGGAAGAAGTCACGGAAATGATAAAGAGCGCGACGAAAGCCGAAGTGATAAGCTCGACGTTCGATGAAGGCGCCGCCCGCCACGTTCAGGTCGCCGACATGGTGCTCGAGAAAGCGAAGCGCCTGGTCGAGGCAGGAAAAGACGTGGTGATCCTCCTCGACTCGCTCACCAGGTTCGCCCGCGCGCACAATGCAGTGGCTCCTCAGTCAGGGAAGATCCTCTCGGGAGGCGTCGATGCTGCCGGGCTCTACAAACCGAAGAAATTCTTCGGCAGCGCACGAAAGATCGACGGCGGCGGATCGCTCACAATCATCGCGACGGCCCTGACCGAGACGGGATCGCGAATGGACGACGTGATCTTCGAGGAATTCAAGGGAACGGGCAACATGGAGCTCGTCCTCGACAGGAAGATTGCCGACCGCCGCGTGTTCCCTGCCATCGACATACTCAAGTCGGGAACGAGGAAGGAAGAGCTTCTCCTCTCGCAGGCCGAGATCAACAGAGTCTTCCTGCTGAGGCAGTTCCTCGCCGACATGCCTGAGGCGGAAGCCGTCGAATTCCTGCTTCGCCAGATGAAGAAGTCGAAGGACAACGCTGAGTTCTTCCTCCAGATGGCGCAGGGCGGAGCGTGAATCCTGCGCTCGCGCGCTTCATGGCGATCGATTACGGTGAGAAGAGGGTAGGTCTCGCGATCGCAGACCCGATCGGCATGATCTCCTCACCCGCCGGGTACATAGCGCGCCGGGCCGGCAAACGCGCTCCCGTCGCGGAGATAATCCGGCGCGCCGAGGCGCTCGAGGCGCGCGGGTTCGTCGTCGGCCTTCCTCTCGATGGCAATGGCAACGAAACAGAATGGACAGCCGAAGTAAGGCGCGTCGGATCGGAGCTTGGCAAGCGCACGAATCTTCCAGTGCAGTACCTCGATGAGCGGTACACGACATCGGCAACATTGCGCGCGATTCGCGAGATGGACGGCTCGACCCGCGGAAGGAAGGGCGATGTCGACTCCCTCGCTGCCGCCGTCCTGCTCCAGCGCGCCCTCGACGTAACGACTGAGGGCTGAAGTGCGGCGATCGCTTCTCCTCGCGGCGCTTATCGGCCTGTCATCGTGCTCATCGGCACCGGAGGGAGACGCTGTAAGGGTGATCGTTCCCCGGGGCGCCTCCTTTGCGGCGGCAGCTGACTCCCTCGATCGCGGCGGGCTGATTCGCTCGAAGTTCTTCTTTCGCGTCTATGCCCGCATGAACGGGAAAGACAGAAACATCAAGCCGGGCACTTATCTGATCCGGCCTGGAACACCGTGGCCCGACATAATCGCCGCGCTTCACGGCGGACATGGACTCGTGAACACAATCACGATTCCCGAGGGATTTACACTCGCCCAGATCATTCCGGCGCTTGCAAGAACCCTCGGCGTTCCCGGTGACTCGGTGACTGCCGCGGTGAGTGACACTGCCCTCCTGCGGCGTCTCGAGATCCCGATTGAAACGGTCGAGGGATATCTCTTTCCGGACACCTACGCATTCCCCGACGGAATGCGGGCGGGCGACGCGGTGCTGGAGATGGTCAGGAGGTTCGAGCGGGAGTGGACGCCAGAGTTGCTCGCTCAGCTCGAAAGAGATTCTCTGTCGCGCCACCAGATAGTGACGCTGGCCTCAATCGTCGAGCGGGAAGCACAAGTTGCCGAGGAGCGGCCGGTGATAGCCGGCGTTTATCTGAACCGGCTGAGGATCAACATGCCCCTGCAAGCGGATCCAACGGTTCAGTATGCGCGCGGCCAGCATACCGCACGTGTGCTGTTCAAGGATCTGGAGATAGACTCGCCTTACAACACCTACAGATATCCCGGACTTCCGCCGGGCCCGATCGCCTCACCAGGAGGAGCAAGCATACACGCGGCGCTCTTCCCTGCTGATGTTCCTTTCCTCTACTTCGTGGCAATGCCGGACGGGCGGCACGAATTCAGGCGCACGCTCCTGGAGCACAACGCAGCCGTCCAGGCGGCAAGGCGGGCGGCGGCAAGACAGTCACGGCCATGATCGACAAGTCGGTGCTGCGACTCATTGCAATCACTGACAACGTCCGGGACGGACAGGCGGGACTCAACGCCAGAGCTGTCGCTGCCGCTGAGGGTGGAGCGACCTGCATCCAGTTGAGATTGAAGGACATCCCAGCCCGGGACCTTGTTGGTCTCGCCCGCGAGCTTGTCGCGAGAGTGAGCGTCCCTGTGATCGTAAACGACCGGGCAGACGTAGCGATCGCAGCCGGCGCGGCAGGGGTCCACCTCGGCGCCGATGACATTCCGGTGAGGGCAGTGAGGTCATTCGCTCCCCGGGGCTTCATAATAGGTGTATCGGTTGGGTCTGACGATGAGGTCGCCGGCTCCGCGGGAGCCGACTATGCCGGCATCGGGCCGGTATTTCCCACCGGCACGAAGCGCGACGCTGGAGCAGCCATCGGAGCTGAAGAATTCATGCGGCTGGCTGTCGCGACTGGATTGCCTGCGGTGGGTATAGGCGGCATCTCAGCGGGCAACGCGAGGCAGGTGATCGATGCAGGTGCTGCGGGGATCGCAGTCGTGGCTGCGGTCTTCGGCTCGGAAGATCCTAGAGCGGCGGCTGCTCTGCTTCTTTCCTCCATCGGAAATTGATGTCGGGAGCCGGCTGAGCCTCGCGCGACTTTCTGCGCTGCTTGTTCACCCGGCGCGGAGAGTCGGTGCTCTTCATCGCTTTCGCGATGCGCTTGAGAACCGGCGGCAACATGAAAATATCGACGAGGGCGGGATCGAACTGCTCACCTCGCCCGTTTGCGATCTGCATGGTCGCTGCTTCGAAGGACTTCGCACGGCTGTAGGATCTCGAATGTGTTATCGCGTCGAACGTGTCAGCGATTGCGACAACACGCGCGCTCAGCGGAATCTCCAGGCCCTTGAGTCCCCGGGGATAGCCCTTGCCGTCCCATCGCTCATGATGAGCGATCACTCCGCGCGGCAGCCCCGGAAAGAAGGCCGATAGCGGCCGAAGCACG
>JBBQZF010000060.1:0-13690 GCA_038208015.1 Gemmatimonadales bacterium | reverse complement strand
ACTACATGCGCCCGAACCGTCTGATAGTGCGAGCATACGTCTTTCGTGGAGCGTGCCTGTGGCTAGTCGCCCGGGCGACGCTGTCCGGCGTCTTTTTGCTCGCCGGAACCAATCCTGTCCAGCTGTCTGCCGCGGTCGTCGTAGAGATCATCCTGCTGAGCGTCGGCCTGAGCTTTCTCGAGACTCACCGTCATCGAGAGCGTGCGTTCCTCGCTAATCTCGGGATCCGTCCGCTTGTTCTCGGCGCATTGTTTGCCGGACCTGCTATGATTGGCGAAGTCGCGGTACGCCTTGGCGGGGCCGTGCTTCAGTGAAGCCGATCCTTACAGCGGAATCTGTCGTCAAATCATTCGGAGGGCGTCGCGTGCTGACATCCGCAACGCTCCGCGCCGTTCCAGGGGAGTTGCGAGTTCTCTTTGGCCGAAACGGTATTGGTAAGTCGACTCTGCTCAAAATTGCCGCGGGCTGGCTCTCGCCGGATAGTGGCGCGATTCACTTTGATGGGCGAGTGTATCTGTCAGTCCGTCTTACGGAGTTAGCCGTTGCTGGACTATTCTACCTGCCGGACCATGATCTCCTGTCGACCGCGTTCACCGTCAGGAGGCAACTTGAGATGATCCGCCTTCAGTTCGATGGAGGCAACGTTTCGATAGCGGCGAATCAGCTGGGCATCGCTGCGCACCTGGACAAGCGCCCGTTCGAGTTGTCCGGCGGCGAACGGCGACGAGCCGAACTCGCCGCTGTGCTGATTCGGCGGCCGATTTGCCTGCTTGCCGACGAGCCATACCGAGGCATCGCGCCGAAGGATGCAGAGGACTTGACCAGGACGTTTGCCGATCTCGCGGCCGGCGGGATGGCGGTGGTGATTACCGGCCATGAGGTGCCCACGCTTCTCGACGCGGCTGATCACGTCAGCTGGTGTACCAGCGGCACGACGTATGAACTGGGCCCCCCGGCTGTCGCGGTACAGAATCCCGCGTTTCGTCGGGAGTACCTCGGGTCGTGGTTCCACCCACGTGCCATCTAACGTTCGTTGAACCTGACGAGCGAACAAAGGATAGCTCGCTTCGCTCGCTCTTATTCGACTCGCTCGCAGGTTAACTTGGGCGTTAGCGAGACGAACGGCGCCCGCTCCATGCCGGCGTCGGTTTGCTGATATTGATCGCTATCGCAGCTCTGATGTTCAAGCCGCGTGGTGTGACCGCGTACGGGCCCAGGGTTTCGCAGATTGTCACGGATTCCCGTTCGGCCGACGCGATCAGAACGGGGTCGGGATGGGGGGCCATGCCGAGAAGGACTCCGCGGTGGATGCACGCGGTGTGGATCCACGCCGCCGCGCTATTGCTTCTCTTCGCCGTCATGCATCTGACCGGTGGTGGTCTACGACTTCACAACTGAGATAAGTTCATCCGTCGTTCGCGTAGCTCGGGCAGTGCGCTTCCCACAACTTCTTCCACGACACGGGAAATACGAACGGCGCCCGGAGGCGCCGCAAGTCGAGCAGTGAATTGAAGTTGCCCCTCCTGGGATCGAACCAGGACTCTTCTGCTCCAGAGGCAGACGTGTTGCCAGTTACACCAAGGGGCAAAAACTGCCTCGCCGGACACCGGAGGCAGCATTTCCAATCTAGCAACTTCATACCCTCGGTTCAATCGCCGGGGTTCCATCGAGTCGCTTCGGGGTAGAACTTTGGAAGCTGCTCAAGACCCGCGAATTCAACGGCAATGCCGCCCATACATAGATACCGCACCACCCCGCCGGCGCTTCGCGCCGGCCTTCGACTTCTTGCGCTAGCCGCTCTCATCGGGCCCGCCTCGGCGTGCCGGGAAGTCGGGCCTGCGTTCGGACCGACGATACCAACCGCGAGAGCCAACGCCGAAGGTCTTTTCGGGGGCATCGCCCAGCGTTTCACAAATGTCCAGCGCAATGCGAAGTTCGCGCATGCCCGCGGCCGCCTCGGGAAACACGCGCTGACGCCATCGGGCATCTACAACGACACCTCAGTGTGGACTTCGATGGGAAGCGACGGCACACGCACTGTCAGCGTCGAAGGCGAGTTCGCGGGAAACCGATATTTCTTCGCCGCAAAGCCCTCGGTCTCCAGGGCCAATGCGCCCGGAGATTCCCGCCACCTGATGGTCCTTCGCCGCATCGACGCCGACGAATTCGAGTGGTACACAAACGTCGACATCGCTGCCGGCGCCATAACCGGCAACGACATCGCCAACGTCATCGCCGCGCTCATGAGATCAGCGGAAAACCGCGCTGTCCCCTCGATCCGCGCCGACTATCGCGAAAGCTTTCCGCGGACCACCGCTGCTCTCGGCCGTCTCATGACGATCGACACGCTCAAGACTGTCAAGGGAACCGACGGAGCGACGACGATCACGCTCGGCGTGAGGCTCAACCCCGACGGAATAAGGCCCACGATGCCTGCATTCGCTGCGTACCTCGACAAGTACGCGACAGAGTCAAGCTATCGTACAGTCGTGACCGACAAGCGTGGGGTGAAGTGGATCGAGCTGAGCGGTGCCCGAAACTTCATGACCCTGACCCTGAGGTCGATCGACGGGAATTTCGCCCCCTTCACGGGACCGCTCCGGCCGCTTCCCGCCGAGCTCGTGATGACTTCGGATTTCGCGACGAAGATTCTCTTGTTCCGCGTTGGATTCCGGCGTCTCGTGGGCGATGTCACCATTCTCCGGAATCCACACGAGCGGGGATGGTTCATCCAGTTCACGAAGGAACCAGAGTGGAGATTGCCGCCGACTGTCGGTTACCTCATCAATACTCCACTACGCCGGCCCTTCGAGGGAGCGGGCGCGATGTTCCGCCTCGCAATCGCCGACGGTCCCGGACAGCAGAGCATCATCGGGCGGCGGACTTCAGCCACCGTCCAGGAATCTCCGATACTGCGGTTCATCAACCGTCTCAGCGGGACGGCGATGGGCGACTTCGTCGGCAAGGCAGAGGTCGAGGAAAACAGGTTCGCGGCGGAGGTCTTCAACGCGATGCGGCTCGACTCACGGAGCCTGATCCAGTAAGCGCAAGCGACCGGTAGAAACAAGAAGGCCGCTGGAACCCCGAAGGATTCAGCGGCCAGTTGCTGGGGCTGATGCCCCGATTCGTGCCACGCTCGCCGTCATTGGAACTCTACGTCCTACCGAACGGCGGCGGGCAGCTATTGTAATGACCTTCTACACCCGCAATCGCAACTGGTTCCATACCAGCCGCGAAAAAATACCTCAATGGAGCTGAGGGGGATCGAACCCCTGACCTCACCGATGCGAACGGTGCGCTCTCCCAGCTGAGCTACAGCCCCGCGTCTACCGCGACAAGCTAGCTCGCATCTCTACTGAGGAGCAACCCGTCGCATCGGGTTCATAAAACCAAAGCCCCGCTGAAAAGCTGGCGGGGCTTCAGACTTGAATCAAAGATACGCGAATCCCTTCAGAAGTCAAGCATGTAGTGCGGCTAAGTCCTTGCCTGGAAACACGATAGGCAGCTCCTAGCGGAGCGTCTACTGCCCCGGGCGAGGCTGCGATGAGGGCGGGACCATGCCCTTTATCCTCATGTACGTGACGATGTTTCCATAGTGCTCGCCTATATGCGCTGCATTGAGACTCAGGGCGAAAGCCTTTGACTGATCCTGGCCAAACAGCATCGTCCTGCCGGCAGACGCTGCGTCAGTCATTTCATACGCGCGGGCACAGTACTCATTGGACGCCTTCAATGCCGCCACCAGCCCAGCCTTGGTCGTAACCGTCTTCTCGATGTCGTCTTCGCCCTTCTGGGCTTCGCCGAGCGCTGCCGCGCAGATCATGTTGTTGGCTCCTGCTACGTGTCCTATCAGCTGGCCTGCTGTTCTCACTGTCTCCACCGGCCTGAAGGAGTAGTCTGCCTCAGGCAGCTGCTCGGCCGCTGCGGTGAAGTAACGGCTCATGATCGTCCAGGTAGTCTTCGCTGCATCGACGCCGGGATTCGCAGCAGGAGCCGGTGTCTGCGCGAATGCTGGAACAGCTATCAGGGCTGCCAGCATGATTGCGGTGGCTTTCATCACGATTCACTCCGATTGTG
The DNA here is from genome assembly GCA_038208015.1 of Gemmatimonadales bacterium. Lineage (GTDB taxonomy): Bacteria > Gemmatimonadota > Gemmatimonadetes > Gemmatimonadales > Gemmatimonadaceae > UBA4720. The sequence continues at coordinate 9,613 of JBBQZF010000060.1, read as the reverse complement.
GGATTTTTGACACTCCCGGAAAATGCATCCATGCCCGAACATTTGCACGCCGGGCGGGCCAGGGATCCCGCCCCGTCTCCGGGCGTCATACATTTCGCGCCGGCGAAGAAAGCACCCCACACTTCAAGGAACGCGTCGCATATGAGAACTGGCCCCGTCGCCCTGGTTGCTGTCTCTGCCGCGTTTCTCACCGGGTGCATCCCCCGGTCTCAAGCGCCCGACGGATCCGCAGCGCCGCGGTCATTCGAAGCGATTTCGCTCCTAGGCGATACGCTTCGCGCATTTCCCATTGGCGCTGAGACCCGCGAGCGTTACGAGCTGCAGCTCCGCGAGGCGCAGGCCGCGTACGATCGCGCGCCGAACAACGCAGACTCGATCATCTGGCTCGGGCGGCGGCTCGCATACCTCGGCAGGATTCGCGACGCCATCGACGTCTACTCCCGCGGGATATCGCTCCACCCGGACAATCCGTGGCTCTACAGGCACCGCGGCCACCGATACATCACGGTTCGGGAGTTCGACAGGTCGATTGCCGACTTCGACCGCGCAACATTTCTGGCTGAAGGAAAGCCCGACGAGGTCGAGCCCGACGGTCAGCCAAATGCGCAGAACATCCCGATCGGGACCCTCAAGTCGAATATCGACTACCATCTCGCGCTTACTCACTACCTGAAAGGGAATTTCGAGCGTGCGATTCCGACTTACCGCCGTGAGCTCGCCACTGCTGGAAACGATGACCGCCGCGTCTCAATCGCTCACTGGTATTACATGGCGCTGAGGCGGCTCGGCTGGACCAGCGATGCCGAGCGCGTGATTGCGCAGTTCGGTGAACCGGTGAACGTCATCGAGAACGAGACGTATCACCGGCTGCTGCTTCTCTATCGTGGAGAACTTCCCGCCGACTCCGTGCTCGCCCTCGACTCATCGGGTGAGATGTCGGTCACTGACGCGAGTGCGGCTTACGGGATCGGCAACTGGCATCTCTACAACGGCCGCATAGCTGAGGCCGAAAGGATTTTCGAGCGAATCATTGCCGGCGGGCAGTGGGGCGCTTTTGGCTACATCGCGGCAGAGGCCGAGCTGGCAAGGCGTCGCTGACGCTTGCGCCGCGGTCTCCGGTATATTCAGCCGAATGTCGCTCTCCGTACGGTTCCTCGGCACTTCCGCATCGCGCCCGACTGTCGAGCGCAACGTCACCGCAATCTCCATCGTGCGCGAGGGCGAGACGCTGCTGTTCGACTGTGGTGAAGGGACTCAGCGGCAGATGATGCGCTACGGGACATCGTTCGCCCTTTCCGACGTTTTCTTCACGCACATGCACGCCGATCATATGCTCGGCATCATCGGGCTGCTGCGAACGCTTGCGCTTCAGGGTCGCACCGACGTGATGCGCCTCTGGGGTCCGCGCGGCTCAGCGACGCTCCTCAAGTCGGCGATAGCACTCGGAACGGACAAGCAGCCATTCCCCCTGGAGATAAACGAGATCGCCCCCGATACCCCGATACAGCGAAAGGGCTATTCGATCGTGCCCTATGCCGTCGATCACAAGGACAAACCTGCTCTCGGGTACGCTCTGGTGGAGGAGATCAGGCTCGGCAGGTTCAATCCGGCGAAGGCAACAGAGATGGGAATTCCCGAGGGGCCGGCGTGGGGAAAGCTTCATCGCGGCCAGCCCGTAACGCTCGACGACGGAAGAGTTGTCGAGGCCGCGGACCTTGTCGGACCTCCGCGCGCCGGAAGAAAAATTGTCTTCACCGGTGACTCCCGGCCATGCGAGAGCACTGCAACGATCGCCGAGGGGGCAGATCTTCTCATACACGAGGCAACGTTTGCCGACGACGAGCAGCCCCGGGCGCTCGAGACAGGTCACGCCACCGCGCGCGAAGCCGCTGAGGTTGCGGCGCGCTCAGGCGTGAAAAAGCTTGTCCTTACTCACCTGTCCGCGCGCTACTCCGTCAATGCCTCGGAGCTGCTTCAGGAAGCGCGGAGCGTATTTCCCGAAACAGTGATCGCTCGCGACGGGCTCGAGATCGAAGTGCCGTTCGCCTCGGACGATTAGCGGCGCGAATCCTCAGCGCCGTCGGTCATCTCATCCCTGGCGTACCAGCCGAGCTCCGCCGATGACACCGGCCTGAAGATCAGGTCCACCGCCAGCCAGAGCGTCTTCGCGAACGGATACGAAACGAGAACGCTCCCGAAGAGAAACACTCCCCCGATCCACTGAATGGCGGTCCACGGCGGGTTCGGCCATGTGATCATGAGCACTGCGAGGAAGCCGAAGGCGAACATTACTTCCATCGTGATCAGCATTATCACGTAAGCGCCGAGAAAGTAGTCGCCCTCCTCGCGATGGAGGTGGAGCTTGCACCGCGGGCACCGATCCTTCATCCGGAACCAGGAGGCAAGCACTCCCCTGCTTCCACAATGAGGGCACCGAAGCGTGATCGCTCTCCAGATCATCGCGGACGCGACACGCAGCGTTACTTCCGGTTTCCGGGGCGGGGTGGCCATACTCTACTGTGAAGTTAGTGACCACTGGAGCCCTCACCAGAGACCACCATGCGTATCCGACATATCGCCCTGCTGCTGATTCCCGCGATTTCCTCACCCGCGCTTGGGCAGCGAACACAGAAGCCGCCACTTTATGCAAAGCACTGGATCGCGATTACCGGGAAGCCGCTCAGCGCAACGGCCGGATCGATGATGTTCCAGAAAGGCGGGAACGCCGTCGACGCTGCCTGCGCGATGCTCGCGGCGGGAGCGACGATGTGGGACGTTCTCTCATGGGGCGGTGAAACACAGGCGCTGATCTACCACCCGAAGCTCGGCAAGGTGATAGGCATCAATGCGCTCGGGGTCGCGCCCACCGGTGCGACAGCGGAGTTCTACAAGTCGAAGGGAATGAGATACCCGCCAGAAAACGGGCCGCTTTCGGCGGTGACCCCGGGTACGCCCGGGGGACTCATGACGATGCTGGCCGAGTACGGCACGATGTCGCTGGCGGATGTCCTCGCGCCGGCCATCGAGATGGCCGACGGCTATCCAATGGATGCGGAAACCGCCGGCCGGGTCGAGCGCAACAAGGATGAGCTCGCGAAATGGAAGTATTCGCGCGAACTGTTCTTCACCCATCCGGGCGAGCCGGGCCGGGGACCAGCGGGCGGCGAGATTTTCGTTCAGAAAAATCTCGCCGCGACTCTCCGCAAGCTCGTCGAGGCGGAGCGGAACGCGCTGCGGGAAGGCAAGTCACGGCGCGACGCCATCTACGCCGCGTACGACAGGTTCTACAAGGGGGACATCGCGCGGGATTTCGTCCAGGGCGTGCGTGAAGAGGGGGGCCTCATCACGGCGGAGGACCTGGCAGCGTGGACGGTGCGCATCGAGGAGCCCGTGAGCGTGTCTTACAGGGGAATCGACGTCTACAAGCTTCCATTCTGGCAGCAGGGCCCGGCGATGCTCCAGGCGCTCAACATCCTCGAGAACGCCGACGTCAAGGGGATGGGCTTCAATTCGGCGAAGTACAAGCACGCCATCTACCAGGCGATGAGCATGGCATTCGCCGACCGCGATTTCTATTACGGCGATCCGTATTTTCCGCCGGAGGAGCCAACGCGCGGCCTGCTTTCGAAGGAGTATGCGAAGGCGAGGTACGCAGAGATAAACTGGAACCGCAACGACTCGACAATCCGGCCCGGCGACCCATTTCCATTCCAGGGCGGGAAGAATCCCTTCGCCGACCAGCTCGCGCGTTGGACCATCAATCCCGCGCCCGACGAAGCGCCGCGCAGCGGCCAGCAGGACAGGCCTGCCCCTGACAGCGCCGGACCAACTTCTCCGGCACCATCGGCATCAGGAAATCCTCTCAGCGAATCTTCGCTTGCAGCCGACGGTGCGTTCCGCGAGGCATTCTACAGGGGAACGACAACAATCGAAGCTGCGGATGCGGAGGGCTGGGTCGTGTCAATAACGCCCAGCGGCGGCTGGGTCCCGGCGGTGATCGCGGGAACTACGGGGATCGGGCTCAGCCAGCGCGCGCAGAGCTTCGTCACAGACGCACGCGACGGCCCGTTCAACGTGATCGAGCCTGGCAAGCGCCCCCGCGTCACGCTCACGCCAACGATGGCGCTGAAGGATGGGAAGCCGTATCTCTCTTTCGCCGTGCAGGGAGGGGATTCCCAGGACCAGAATCTCCTGCAGTTCTTTCTCAACATCGTCGAGTTCGGAATGACGGTGCAGCAGGCGACTGAAGCGCCGAACATCAACAGCTTCCAGATGCGATCTTCGTTCGGCGCGCACGAGTCGCGGCCCGGCAGGATGCTGATCGCGGCCTCGACTCCTGACAGCGTTCGCGCGGAACTTCGGAAAATGGGTTACACGCTCGAGGTCGAGGAGCGCACGTCAGGGCCGATCAACGCTATCTGGTTCGACCGCCGCCATGGGTCGATGTGGGGAGGGTCATCGAACTACGGCGAGGACTACGGAATCGCCTGGTAGGGCGCGGCGTGCCTAAACGTTGACTCCCGCCAGCGGATGGGCGCCGGGTGAAACAGGCATCGACCTCCGGAACAGCAGGGCGAGTACATCAGCGCTCAGCACCTTCATCACTGACTCAGTGGTGATGCGGGAGGTGACGCTCCGCGACTCCGGGCCGTGCCACTGGTGCCACGAATACCGGTCGAGGCCCGACGAATCGCCTCCGGGATGCCTGAACACCACCATCGCATTGCTCGCGGTCGGCATGCGCACCTCGACGGTCCAGTCGATTCCGTCAGCCCCTTTGTAAGCACGACGCTCGTTCGCCATTCGGTTACCGTAGTATCGAAGGAAGCGGCTGCCGTCCGGCAAAGCCCGCATCCTCCTCGTGAAAGTACTGCACCGATTCCTCGCCCAGCTGCCAGCAGAGCAGAACCGGTTTCCCGTCGAGCTCGGCTGGAAAATCGACGAGGCCGGTGTCGAAACCCTTCATCTCGACGCCGAGCTGCCTGATCTCGCCAACATATCCGTCGATGTCGCGCGCCAGCTGCTGCGCCTCGCGCTCAAGCCGCTCGGCATCCTCGCCCGGCTCGCCCGGAACGCGATTGGCGGCGACTTCCTCGTACTCCCTCACCTTGTCCTGCCAGCGCCAGTAATCGCGCACTGCATCGCTGACGATCCGCCGGATGAGCGGAAGGGTGCGATTTGCATCGTCTACGGTGAACGTGGTGCGCATGCGCGAACTCTGCGCAGGCGGCGTGCCCGGGTCAAGACTTGGAGCCCGACTCCATCGTTCTCTCCTCGAGTCTTCGCCGGCGGCGGTCCTTCGCTGCCTCGAATCGCCGCTTCTCCTCTTCTGTCTCCGGAAGAAGCGGCGGGACGGCGATCGGCCTTCCGTTCCGGTCGATCGCGACAAAAGTCAGGTAGCACGAGTTCGTGTGCCGGCGGACGCCTGTCTGGAGGTTTTCGGCTTCTACTCTCACCCCGACTTCCATCGACGTGCGCCCGACGTAGTTAACGCTGCATTTCATGATGACGAGGTCGCCGAGGTGGATCGGCTCGCGAAAATCCACCCTGTCAACCGATACTGTCACGCAGTTGCTCCGCGCGTGCCGGATGGCGGAGACCGCCGACGCCGTGTCCATCATGGCGAGAATGACCCCGCCGAAGACGTGGTCGAGGTTGTTCGAGTGCTGCGGCATCATGAGCTGGGATGTCTCATGCTGCGTCTCGCGCACGGTGCGCGGCGTGGCAGGGCGGCTCAACGACTTACGAGATACGTGCCGACATCGTCGGCGCGCGCGTGCTCGAAGGCTGCGGCCAGCGCGTTTCTCAGCTTTCCGTCGACGCGGGGATCATCGAGCCAGAAAACCCTGGGCAGGGGGCTGCCGACATACCCAAGCCCCCATTCCCGGCCCTTCGCATCCCTCAGGACGATCGCTGTCTCGTGCCTCTCATCGTCCCACCGTGCCAGGACGTCGTAATCGCCGTGCCGCCAGCGTACACCAGTCTTCTCCCTCGCCCCGCCGGCGCCGAAGGCGGCGCTGTCGCTCGCTACGGTCGCCAGCGGGATCGGCTCCCCGGAGCGGATATCGACCGCGGCACGCGCGGAATCGGCCTGCTGGAAATCCTCCCGCTCGAGCGTCAGCCAGCGGTCGAAGAGGACATATGGCCCGGCCACGGCAAGGATCTCCGCCTCGCCAGTCGCCGATATCACCAGATCCTCGTCACCATCCTCCTCTTCATCGAGCAGTCGCGCGCCGGGATTCCCCTCGAGGTACGACTTCTCCCATGCCGATATGCGGACGTCCTCGAAGAGCAGCTTTGAGTCGCCGCTCAACAGGTCGCGCCGGTAGATCGGCTCGCGCGTGAAGATCGCATCCTCGTACGAGCGTATCACCTCGCCGACGTAAACCTCGTAGAACCGGTTGTCGGCATTGGTGAGGATGAGAGGCGACGTGCGCGCTGAGATTCCGCCGGGACCGCTCTTCACCCAGTAGGTGGAGCTCGCATCCGCCACGAGAAACTCCGCAGACGGAGGAGTCGGCGAGGGAAACGAACAACCGATGAGGGGTATGAGTGCGAGCAGGCTGGAGTTCCGCATCTGTGGCAAATATAGTGCATCATTCCCCGCCGAACCCATTTAACCCCACGATCCGACATGCGCATTGTTTTCGTTCTCGCCTTCACCGCCGCGGCCTGCGCCAGCGGCGACGCCGCCGCAGGCAAAGCCGGCGCAACCGGCGACTCCGTTGCCCTCTCGACCATCGGTGCGACGGCTGTCGATTCACCCGCGACGGCGCTCCCGGCAGGCGGGGACTTCTCCGCCGAGATCCAGCGGCTTCGCACGGATCTCGACGCGCCGATCCGCGCCTTGTACCTGAACCGCTTCGCGGCGCAGAGCACGAGGAAGATGCGGAACCTCATCGCCGTGGCCGATTCGACCGAGATCAACGCGTTCGTCATCGACGTGAAAGACGAGTTCGGGCTCAACTTCCACTCGGAGGACCCCGCGGTGAAGAAGAATGCGGGCACCCAGACCAAGGTCGCGAACATGAAGGCCCTGGTCGACACGCTTAACGCGCACGGAATTCTTCCGATAGCCCGCATAGTCGTCTTCAAGGATTCAGTCGCGGCCCGCAACAACCCGAACTCGACCATACGCAAGGCCGACGGCTCGATCTGGCGCGACCACGAGGGCCTCGCGTGGGTCAATCCTTACGCGAATGAGATCTGGGACTACAACATCAGGGTCGCCGAGGAGATGGTGAAACTCGGGTTCGGCGAGGTGCAGTTCGATTACATCAGGTTCCCCGAGCCGTACAAGAGCCTTCCGGCGCAGGTATTCCCGGGGGCGAACGGACGCGACAAGCCTCAGGCCCTCTCCGAATTCCTGAAGGTGGCAAGGGATCGCATCGGCAAGCTCGGCGTGCGAACGACGGCGGATATTTTCGGGCTCGTCAGCACAGTCGGCGGGGCGCTCGAGGTCGGCCAGCGGTGGGAGCCAATGGTTCAGGCAGTCGACGTGGTGCTCCCGATGGTTTACCCGTCGCACTACCCGCGCGGGGCTTTCGGAATCGCGCGTCCCAACGCCGCGCCGTACGACATAATTCACATCGCGATCTCACGCGGTCGCGTGCGGACCGAGGCTCTCGGACTGAAGGGCCAGCGCGTGAGGCCGTGGCTGCAGGCGTTCACGCTCGGGGCCCCGAAGTACGGCGCTGCCGAAATCACGGAGCAGAAGCGGGCGGTCTACGATGCGGGATATGAGGGCTGGGTGCTTTGGCACCCTGGCTCGAACTACGACATCTTCCTGCCGGCACTGGAGAAAACACTTCAGCCGCGGGCGAAGAACCCGCCGGTACCGGCGAAGGTGACCTCCTTCAATTAGTTGGTGTTGGAGCCGGCGCCGCGGGCGGTGCCGGCGGCGCGGGCGGTGCGGGCGGTGCCGGTTCCACCATCCGTGCGCGGATTTCGGACTTTACCGACCTCACGATCTCCGGCACGACGGCAGTAAACGCGAACCACACAACCAGCGTGCCGATCGCCCAACCGGCCAGGACCTTCTTCGAAAAAAGCGGTTCCTTGACGTAGGCGGGAGGTTCCGGCTCCACCGGTGCAGGCGGCCAGGCTTCACCGGCACCGGGAAGGATGCCCGTGTTAATCATCGGTTCGTCGAGGCGCTGGCTTCGAGGCTCGTCTGTCATCACTGCTCCCTGTGAACCATTACGGCGCCGGGACTGAAAAGTGCCACTCATCTCACTCGCCCCGCTCCTGCGACCAAACTATAATTGCATCAATGGTCACCACTGTGAAGATAGACGGCATGAGCTGCTCGCATTGCGTCCGCGCTGTATTCACCGCGCTGGGCGGAGTTGCGGGCGTCTCGCGGGCCGATGTCTCTATTGGCCAGGCCGTTATCGACCACGACGGAACTGTGACACCTGACGCCATCAGCGAGGCGATCTCAATCGCGGGTTACGAAGTCGCCGGGTTCCGCGACAACCGCCGCTCCCTTCCGGTGGTGTGATGAAGGACCAGCGGCACTCTCCCCTGCACGCGCCGACGGGCGAGCATGAGGTGAGGGAGGTTGCCGCGCTGCTTGCGCCCGACATCCTCGACCTGCTCGACGACGATCCGTCGAGCATCGCCGCCGAAACCGAGGAAATTCACCCCGCCGATCTCGCCGACATAGCGGAAGCCCTGCCGCGCGAGAGGGTGGCGGACCTTCTCGGGGCCCTCTCCGCCGAGCGGGCAGCAGAAGTGCTCGAGTACCTCGACGACGAGTTGCGGAGTGAAGTACTCGAGCGGCTTCCGACACGGCAGGCCGCGGCCCTCGTCACCGAGATGGATCCCGACGAGCGCGCGGACGTTCTCGAGGACCTCGAGGAGGAGCGGGCCGACGAGATTCTCGCGCGGATACCCGAGGAAGAGCGTGAGGAGACCGAGAGACTCCTTGCGTACGAGCCAGACACCGCCGGCGGGCTGATGACGACCGAGTTCGTCTCGGTCCCCGAGGAAAGTCTCGTCGAGGATGCTCTTGCAGCAGTGAGGCGAATCGCGCGGGGAGGGAGGCGGGAGGCGATGCACGCGATCTACGCGGTCGACTCGACAGGTGTCGTGAAGGGAGTGATGTCGCTGCACGAGCTGCTCGCTGCTCCCGAGGGAGCTCTTGTGCGCGACATCGCATGGGAGGAAGTCGTTACGGTTCCGCCGGGGATGGACCGGGAGGAAGTTGCGCGGCTCACGTCGAACTACGACCTCGTCGTCCTTCCCGTGGTTGACGATGACCACCATATACTCGGAGTCGTGACAGTCGATGACGTGATCGATGCGCTGGAGGAAGAGCACACCGAGGACGTGCAGCGGTTCGGAGGGCTCGAGGCGCTCGACGAGCCGTACATGCAGATAAGCTTCCTTCGGATATTGAGGAAGCGCGGCGGGTGGCTCGCCGTTCTTTTTCTCGGCCAGTTGTTGACGGCCACGGTCATGAAGGGCTTCGAGGAAGAGCTGAGCAGCGCGCTGGTGCTGATGATCTTCATTCCTCTCATCATCAGCTCGGGTGGCAACTCCGGTTCCCAGGCGACGTCACTGATCATACGCGCGATGGCTCTGGGTGAGGTAAAGCTGAAGGACTGGT
>JBBQZF010000059.1:0-13857 GCA_038208015.1 Gemmatimonadales bacterium | reverse complement strand
ACGCCGACCACAGGAGGAGGATCATCGCTCCTGCCATCATTACGATGTCAGGCGCGAAAGCCGTCATCAGCTGTGACGGAACCGAGAGGTCGAGGATCATCGCTCAGCCCCCGGAACGGCGCTTGCCGCCGCTACCCGCGCGGCAACCGTGCTCTGCTCGACCCTCGTTATAAGCGCCTGCGAAGCGGTCTCCATTCGACGTAGAACCGGCGCCGGATAAACCCCCAGCCAGATTATCACGGCAACGAGCGGCGCCATCAGCGAAAGCTCGCGCCAGTTGAGATCCGGTATGTGAGCGTTCTCCTTCTTGTCGAGCGGATTGAAGATCATCCGCTGCAGCGCCCAGAGGAGATATGCAGCTGCGAAAATCACTCCCGTAGTGGCGACGATAGTGAAGACCGGGTACACCTTGAACGATCCGAGCAGGACCAGGAACTCGCCGACGAATCCGTTGAGGCCGGGAAGCCCGATGCTGCTTAGCGCAACCAGCGTGAGGAGCGCCGCGAACATCGGCACAACCCGCGCAAGCCCGCCGTAGGAATCGATCCTGCGCGAATGCTTCCGCTCGTAGATCATTCCGATGAGGAAGAATAGCGCTCCCGTCGAGATTCCATGGCTGATCATGATCATGAGCGCGCCCTGGACGCTCTCAAGCGTGAGCGCGAAGATTCCGAGCATTACGAATCCGAGGTGACTCACCGATGAATACGCCACGAGCTTCTTGAAATCCGGCTGCACCATCGCAACGAGGGCACCGTAGATGATCCCGATCACTGCCAGCGTAACGATGATCGTGCGGACCGTCGGGTTCATCGCCGCGCCAGGAAACAGCGGAAGCGCGAACCGGAGGAAGCCGAAGGTGCCCATCTTCAGCATTATGCCTGCAAGTATGACAGATCCGGCGGTCGGCGCCTCTACGTGCGCGTCAGGCAGCCAGGTATGGAACGGAAACATCGGCACCTTCACCGCGAATGCCGCGAAGAATGCCCCGAAGAGCCACATGGCGGCTCCGGGCGTCAGTGCCGGGCTCGTCAGCAGGTTGTCGTAGCTGAAGTTCGGGCCCGTGCCCGCCGCGTTTCCCGCATGAATCGCCAGGTAAAGGATTGCCACCAGCATCAGCAGCGACGGAAGCATCGTATAGATGAAGAACTTGATGCTTGCATAAATTCGCCGTTCCCCGCCCCAGATACCGATTATGAAGTACATGGGGACGAGCATTACTTCCCACATCAGGTAGAACAGGAAGAGATCCCGCGCCATGAACACGCCGAGCATTCCGCTCGTGAGGATGAGCATGAGGGCGAAATAGCTTCCAACCTTCTTCCTGACGCTCGTCCAGCTGCCCAGAACGCAAAGCGGCATGATGAACGTGGTCAGAAGGATCATCATCAGCGCAATGCCGTCGACTCCAAGCGTGAACCGTATTCCCCACTGCGGGATCCACGCTGCATCGACAGGTGCCTGCCACGCCGGGTTCGCCGGATCGAACGACCACCAGAGCCCGAGTGAAACGATGAACTCGAGCATGAGGACGCCGAACGCCACCATCCTCGCGGTTCGATTCGAATCCTCTGACGCCTCGTGAACCGTCTGGTTCAGGGCAAATAGCGGAATCGCCCCAAGCACTGGTATCACCAGCAGCGCCGGAAGCACCCACGAGTTGTAGCCGATCGAGCTGAGAAAAGCTTGCATTTAGGTTCTTACCGTAGAGTGACTGCGCCGAGCACAGCGATTACGCCCACCACCAGCACCCACGCGTACGTACCCACGGCCCCGGACTGAAGGCGCGATCCGGCCCAGCTGAACCCGCGCATCAGCGCCGCCGACCCGTTGACCATCAGGCCGTCGATCAGGCCGGAGTCGATCCCCTTCCAGAGCACCGACCTCGATATCTGCACGGTCGGGTTAACTATTGCGGCGTCATATGCCTCGTCCACGTAGTACTTGTTCGCGAGAACCAGCGCGAATCCTTCCTCGGCCGGAGATTGCGCCTTGGGAACCAGCCGCTCCGGCTTGAGTCGCGCAAAGGCCAGGGCCATGCCGCCCGCGGCGACGAGGACAGCTATGCCGATCAAGATGAGCTCTGTACTCACCGAGTGCGCTTCATGCGCAGCGGCGCCAGCCAGCCGGGCGCTTGATTCGCCGACCACCGGGTCGAGCCAGTGCTCGAGGAGTCCGACAGGACCGAGCGCCGGCAGCAGAACCGGAAGGTTCAGCCAGCCACCGAAAATGCTGAGCACGCCAAGCACCACGAGCGGCGCGGTCATGACCCACGGCGCCTCCCGAAGGTGCGGCCGCTCCGCATCGCCGGTCCGGTTGGGGCCGTGGAAGGTGTAGATCATCATCCGCGTCATGTAGATCGCGGTAAGCAGCGCCGACGCGACGGCGAGGATGTATACAAAGTAGAGAATCGTGCTTCCCGGAATGCCAAGCAGGCTGGCATCGCCGATTGCCGAGTGACCCGCGCGGAAGAACGTCGCTGCCAGAATCTCGTCCTTCGAGAAGAACCCGGCGAAGAACGGGATGCCGGCGATGGCGAGCGTCGCAGCCCACATCAGCCCCCACGTCAACGGCATGTGCTTCCGGAGACCGCCCATGTTGCGCATGTCCTGGGCGTCGTCGTGGCTGTGCGTGTGATGATACGCGGCGTGCATCGCGAAGATCACCGAGCCGGCGCCGAGGAACAGCAGCGCCTTGAAGAACGCGTGCGTGACGAGGTGGAAGACACCCGCCGTGTACGCCCCGACTCCCACCGCGATGAACATGTAACCGAGCTGGGATACAGTGGAGTACGCGAGCACCTTCTTGATGTCCCACTGCTTGAGGCCGATAGTCGCCGCGAAGATCGCAGTGATCGCGCCAACCAGGGCAACGACCAGACTCGCCACCGGCGCGAGCGAAAACAGGACAGAACTTCGCACGACCAGGTACACGCCCGCCGTAACCATCGTCGCCGCATGGATGAGGGCGGATACCGGAGTCGGGCCGGCCATAGCGTCAGGCAGCCAGACATAGAGAGGTATCTGGGCGCTCTTTCCGGCACACCCGAGGAACAGGAAGAGGCAGATCGCCGTGAGGAGCGCGGCCCCCATTGGAAGCGTGGCAGCCGCCGCATTCACCCCGGCGAAGTCGAGCGCGCCGAAGCTGGCGAACATCATGAACATCGCGATAAGGAACCCGAAGTCGCCGATCCTGTTGACGATGAACGCCTTCTTTCCCGCATCCGCGTTCGCCTTCTCGGAGAACCAGAAGCCGATCAGCAGGTAGGAGCAGAGCCCGACTCCCTCCCACCCGACGAACAGCACCGGGTAGTTCGCGCCGAGGACAAGCACGAGCATGAAGAAGACGAAGAGGTTCAGGTAGGCGAAGTAGCGCGGATAACCGGGATCCTCGCGCATGTAGCCGATGCTGAAGATGTGGATCAGCGTTCCGACGCCCGTTATCACGAGCACCATCACCATCGACAACTGGTCGAGCTGCAGCGCCGCGTCGATCTTGAGGCTCCCGACCGGCATCCAGCTGAAATACGTCTGGACGAAAGGCGTCGACATGTCAACGCCGCGCATCGCCAGGAACATCGCGAAAGCGAGCACGAACGACAGGCCAAGAACAAGTGGCCCGACGATGCTGACGATTCCCGCATGTGAGTGGCGTGTCGCCACATGATGATCGGGATCCCGATGGCCGTCGATCTCGTGTTCCGGCAGTTCTGAGCCCGTGGCGGGCTCGTGGTGGTCTACGCCCACGACGTGCATATCGGGATCGTGCGGACCGATTCGCGCGGCACTGACGAGCGAGATCGCTCCGTTAATGACGAAACCGGCGAGCGGCAGGATCGGCAGCAGCCAGACCCAGTCGGCGATCGAACCCGACAGAGGGTGCGTGACAGCGGCAACTTGAAGGAGCATCATCCTTTCATGAGGTTGATGTTCTCCAGATTCACCGTCTGCTTGTGGCGGAATATCGAGATGATTATCGCGAGCCCCACGGCCGCTTCGGCCGCTGCGACAGTCATCACGAAGATGACGAACACCTGTCCCGTGGCTCCGTAGAACCGCGAGAAGGCGATGAAGGTGAGGTTCACGGCGTTGAGCATCAGCTCGACGCACATGAAGATGATTATCGCGTTTCGCCGCGTGAGCACCCCCACCACGCCGATCGTGAACAGCACCGCGGACAGCGCCAGTGACTCAGCCAGCATCGCGATCCCTCCTTCTTCCAAGAACCACTGCGCCGACGATCGCGACAAGCAGCAGGACGCTCGTGAGCTCGAACGCGAGCAGGTATTCCGTGAAGAGTGGCCGGGCGACGGATCCTACCGCGCCGTAGCGCTCCATGTCGTCAGCCGCGTTTCCGGCAGGGACCTGGAATTGCGGCACAAGCCGCGTCCCCGCGATCGTCGCGAGTTGCGCGATCATCACGACGCCGATGAAGCCGGCGACAATGACCGGCCACTTCCCCCTCGCATCGGCGATGTCTGACGGAAGCCCGAGGTTGAGCAGCATGACGACGAACAGGAACACGACCATTATGGCGCCCGCGTACAGCAGCACCTGGATTACGCCGATGAACTGTGCGTCGAGCATCACGTAGAGCGCGGCGAGAGAGAACAGCGTGTTGACGAGCCACAACGCTGCCGCGACGGGACTCTTGCGGGTCACGAACGTCAGCGCAGAAGCAATCGCGATGACGCCGAAGAGGTAGAAGTGGAACGTATAGAAGATCGGATAATGCGGCTCCATCATTCGCCCCGCGGATCGTCAGGATCCCACATCTCGCAGACAGGATGGGTCTGCGCGGTCAGCCGCTCGAGGTCGTAGACGAAGCCGGCCCTGCTGTATTCGGCGTTCTCGTAGTGCCGGCCCATGTGAATCGCCTCCTCCGGACAAACCTCCTGGCAGTATCCGCAGAAGATGCAGCGGAACTCGTCTATCTCGAACACCAGCGGATAGCGGTTTCCCTTCTCATCCTCGCCGGGGACGAGCTTAATGCAGTTCGCCGGACACACGGTCGGGCAAAGCCCGCACGCCACGCATTTTGCCTGTCCCGTCTCGGTAGTGAGCATCCTGTGCGTTCCGCGCCACCGCGGAGAGATCTGCCACTTCTCCTCGGGGTACTGGACTGTGACCTTCGGCTCGAGAAGGTGCCGCAGAGTCATGCCCATACCCTTCAGTGTCGCCCGGATGTAACTCACATCCTCGATTGGACGGTCGAGAACCTTTACGCCGATAGCCATTACTCGGCCGCTCCTGTTACGAGAGTTGAACGCCCGCTGACCTTCTTGAGCCGGTCGATCCGAGACTGCTGCGCGCGGCCGTAAGCCGGACTCACGAGCCGGCCACGATCGAGAATCGCGAAGAGGATGACTACGAGCACCATGTTTATCGCGCCGAGGATCGACGCGTACATCGCGCCGCGGCGGATTCCCGCCGACTCGATCGCGAGTATCGCCGCCGCGATGACGACTATGTAGGAGAGAGCCAGCGGCAGCATCACCTTCCACCCTACGGACATCAGCTGGTCGTAGCGGAAACGGGGAATCGTCCAGCGGACCCAGATGAAGACGAACAGGAAGAAGCCTGTCTTCAGCGCGAAGACAAGCACTGACAGCAATGTCAGCCAGCCGCTGTAAGGCCCGATGTTGTCCCGGCCCGTGAAGGGAACGTCCCAGCCACCAAAAAACAGCGTAGCCATGAGCGCGCTCGCCGTGATCATGTTGCAGTACTCGGATATCGGGAACAGCGAGAACTTCATCGCGCTGTATTCGGTGTGATACCCGGCGACGAGCTCTGACTCGGCTTCAGGAAGGTCGAACGGAAGGCGGTTTGTCTCGGCGAACGCGGCAACGATGAAGATGAAGAACGCGATGGTGAGGTTCACGATATTCCAGCCGCCGTACGCCTGCTGCGTGACGATGCTGTTGAGAGTGACATTCCCGGCGAGGAGCAGCACCGGGATAGTCGACATTCCCATCGCGATCTCGTACGAGACCATCTGGGCGCTCGAGCGCAGCCCGCCGAGCAGCGAGTATTTGTTGTTTGAGGACCAGCCAGCGAGAACTATCCCGTACACGCCGAGGGACGTGATGGCGAGAATGAACAGGAATCCGACGGGCAGGTCCGCGACGATGAGATCTATGCGTCCCCATCGGGTAGGCAGCGGAGCCCCGAATGGAATTACCGCCATTGCCAACATCGCCGGAATGAACGCGAGCACCGGTGCCATTATGAAAATCGGCTTGTTGATGGCCGCCGGATACGTTTCTTCCTTCATGAAGTTCTTCACGCCATCCGCGACCGGCTGAAGCCAGCCGCCCTTTCCGCCAACGCGGTTGGGACCGTGCCTTCCCTGAATCCACGCCGAAATCTTCCGCTCGGCCAGCGTCAGCAATGCAGCGCCTATCATGTAGACGGTGAACATCACGATCATCTTGATGACCGTCGCGATCACCCACACTCCCCCGCTCACCGGCGGGAGGTTCGGGTCGGCGGCCTGAAGCAGGGCGAAGATCCCGCTCACTGGCCAGCTCCGGCCATCGCGTCAACTACGGGAAGTCCGCGCAGCCCGAGGCGCTCATATGAAAGTCCGGCGAAACCGGGCCGGGACGCGGCGAGGTTGGCGAACACGTCGCCCGGCAGGAAGAAGCTGGTCTGCGCGCCGAGTGCGCCGAGGAGGTCGCCGAGCACGAGCCAGCTCGGCCGGGCGAGGCCTGGAGGTGCCTTCGCCTGAGTGAACCGCTGCACGCGCCCGCGAAGGTTAGTGAAAGTCCCCTCCTCTTCCGAGAAGTTGGCGATCGGTAGAACGACTGCCGGGCTTTCGACGCCCGCAGGCAATACGGTCCCTATCACGATTACCGCGCTCGCGCGCGCGATCTGATCGGCCGGCAATCCCTCGAGGTCGTCGTCGGCAACGATGAGAACAGCGCCGTCAGCGAGGTCGCTCAAGGGATTCTCCATCCGCGTGTACCCAAGCAGCTCGGCACCAACCACGTTGGCCGCCCTGTCGCGCCGGAGCGCGAGATCCTCGACCCCCGGGAGCGGCGCTTCCTCGCCGGTGGCGACACGGAACGCTCCCTTGCCGCTGTTGTGCTCGATCAGCTCCGACAGAAGGAAGAGTGCCTCATTCGAGAGCATCGGCGAGGCAACAACGAACACATTGTTGTTGCCGATGATCGATGCAGCAGCGTGAATGGCTCCCTCCCAGTCGGATTTCGAGAGCACTCCGTTCATGCGGACCAGCGGGGCCTCGGCGCGGTCCTGCCGGTTCATCCACCGGTAGTTGAGGCGCCCGTAGTCGCACATGAAAAACTTGTTGACGTCTTCGTTGGGACGCGGCTTGAGGCGGGCGACCGAGTTGTCACGCGTCTCGATCATGATGTTGCAGCCCTGCGTGCAGTTGGGGCAGATCGACGCGGCCCTGTCCAGCTCCCACGCACGGGCCTTGTTCAGGAAATCCTTCGACAGGAGAGCGCCAACCGGGCACAGGTCTATGACATTCGAAGCCCATGGATGAGTCAGGTCCTTGCCCTCGAACTTGCCAATCAGGGCGCGGTCACCGCGCTCGCTCACGTTGAGCACTGTGTCGTTTGCGACGTCGTCCATGAACCGCACGCAGCGCGTGCAGAGGATGCAGCGGTTGGGGACGTAAAGGACATCGCCGCCGAAGTCTTCTACCGGATTGAAGCGCTTGGGGTCGTGATAGCGCGAATCCGCGCGGCCTTCCTGATATGTGTAGTCCTGCAGCTCGCATTCGCCGGACTGATCACAGATCGGGCAGTCGAGCGGGTGATTGATCAGCAGGAACTCGAGGACGCCCTTTCTCGCCTCGAGCGCCCGCTCTGTATGAACGTGAACGACCTGTCCCTCCGCGACCGAGGTCGCGCACGAAGGCGCAAGCTTCGGGGCCTTCTCGACCTCCACCAGGCACATGCGGCAGACGCCGGGAATCGGGAGGCTTGGATGATAGCAGTAGTGAGGGATAAGAATTCCCGCTGTCTTTGCAGCCTCGAGAATCGACGTGCCCTCCGGAACAGATACCGGGCGGCCCTCGATCATGAGGTTTATCATCTTCGGCTCGCTCATCAGGCCACCGCCGCAGTCACTGCGTGAATCCGCTTGCCGACAATGAGAGACTCGAACTCGTGCCGGAACTTCTTTATCCCGGAGATGACCGGCGTCGCGCAGGAGTCACTCAGCACGCAGATCGTAGTCCCTGTCATGTTCTCGGCGATGTCGATGAGGGTGTCGAGGTCTTCCATGGTTCCCTGCCCGTCCCGGATGCGCTCGAGGATCTTCGTCGTCCAGGCCGTGCCTTCACGGCACTGTGTGCACTGCGCGCAGCTCTCGTGAGCGAAGAACCGCGCGAGCCGCGCGATGACTCTCACCATGCTCTGCGCATCGTCGATGACTATCACGCCGCCAGATCCAAGCATCGAGCCCTGCTCGACGAAGCCCTCGTAATCCATGAGGGTGGCTTCGGCCTCTTCCATCGTCTGGATCGGGACCGATGCACCACCGGGGATCACTGCCTTGAGCGACCGCCCGTGAACCGGCCCGCCGCAGACGTCGTAAAGGAAGTCTTTGAACGGGAATCCCATGACGACTTCGTAGGTCCCGGGATACCTGATGTTGCCGCAGACCGAGAACAGCTTGGTTCCGGTGCTCTTTGGATTCGAAAGCGACATCCCCTTGTACCACTCCGCGCCGTTCATGAGGATATCCGGCACTGCGGCGAGCGTCTCGACATTGTTGATTGTCGTCGGCTGGCCGAATACTCCGGCGACTGCGGGAAACGGCGGCTTGATGCGCGGGTTTCCGCGCCTGCCCTCGAGCGAGTTCATCATGGCGGTTTCCTCGCCGCAGATGTACGCGCCAGCGCCCTTATGCACATGCATGTCGATGCGCTTGCCGGTCCCCATCGCATTGGCACCGAGGATTCCCGCTTCGTACGCTTCGCTCACCGCTTTCTCCATCCAGTGGAGCGGTTCGGTGAACTCGCCGCGGATGTAGATGTAGCAGGTCTCCGCGCCGATAGCGTATGAGCCGATCGCGCAGCCCTCAACGAGCGCGTGAGGAGTCCAGCGCATCACCTCGCGATCCTTGAACGTGCCGGGTTCCGATTCGTCCGCGTTACAGCAGAGATAGTGCGGCTTGCCATCGCCCGGCTTCATGAACGACCACTTCATGCCGGTTGGAAAGCCTGCGCCGCCGCGGCCGCGCAGGCCTGACTCCTTGACGATGTTGACAATGTCAGCTGGGGACATCGCAAGCGCCTTCTCGAGCGCCTGGTACCCTCCCCGCTTCTTCCAGCCATCGAGAGTGCGCGCCTCGGCATCGCCGAAGTACTTCGAGAGCAACGGCGTCTCCCTCTCATGCGACTTGTGCGGATAACCCATTATTGAAGCTTGGCCAGAATTTCCGGAACAGTCTCCGGTGAGACGGACTCGATGAACTCTTCGTTTATCATGACAGGCGTTGGAAAGCCGCAGGCACCAAGGCACTCTACCTCGATCACTGTGTAGCGATCATCGTCGGAAGTGAGGCCGAGCTCGCCCGTGCGGGTGTGCTGAAGGAATGCCTTAACAACATCGTCAGCTCCACAGATGCCGCAGGGCGAAGTCGTGCAGACCTGGATGAAATATTTCCCGACAGGATGCTGGTGGTACATCGTATAGAACGTCACGACGCCTTTCACGTACGCCGGCGTGAGCTCGAGAACCTCGGCAACCTCGGCCATCCCCTTATCGCTCACCCAGCCGCGCTCGCGCTGAACTATCCAGAGAGCGGGAAGGAGCGCGGCCATTTTGGTCGGATAGCGGCCGAGGAGGACGTCGAGCTCCTGTCTCGCCGCGCCCTCGAAAACGCGCACATACGGCTCGTGGTCGTGACCGTCGTGGGAGGCGAGATCCGGCGACTTGATGCCAGTCATCTGTCGATCTCCCCCATCACGATGTCGATGCTCGCGTTGATTGCGATGACGTCGGAGAGCAGGTGCCCTTCCACCATCTTCGGAATCGCCGACAGGTTGACGAAAGACGGCGGGCGGATTCTCCAGCGCACCGGCTTCGACGTGCCGTCCGAGACCATATAGTAGCCTTTCTCTCCCTTCGGGCTCTCGACCGCGACGTAGGCTTCGCCAACCGGCGGTCGCGGTCCTTCCATCACCTGCTTGAAGTGATGGATCATCGATTCCATCTCGCTCGTCGCCTTCGATTTTGGGGGGAGGATGACCCGCGCGTCGTCGATGTTCACCGGTCCTCCAGGAAGGCGGTCAACCGCCTGCTGGAGGATGCGGGTCGACTGCCTCATCTCTTCCATGCGCACGAGGTAACGGTCGTAAACGTCGCCGTTCGTCCCGACAGGAACGTCGAAGTCGTAGTTCTCATAACCCATGTACGGGAAGTCCTTCCTGACGTCGTAGTCAACGCCCGATGCCCGCACCATTGGTCCCGAGAGACCGTAGTTGATCGCCTCTTCGGGAGCCATCACGCCGAGTCCGACTGTGCGGCCGACCCAGACTCCGTGGCGGGTCAGCATGCGGTCGACTTCGTCGATCGTATGCGGGAAGTTGCGGATGAACTGCTTCAGCCCGTCCACCCATCCGGCTGGAACGTCGGCCGCCATCCCGCCCACTCTCGTTGCTGACGTTGTAAGCCGCGCACCAACCCATGCCTCGAGGAGATCGTAGACGCGCTCGCGCTCCTGGAAAGACCAGAGGAACGGAGTGAAGGCGCCCATGTCGACGCATGTCGTGCCGACCCACACCAGGTGCGAGATGATCCGCGAAAGCTCTGCAGCTATGACCCGCAGGACCTCGCACCGTTCGGTGATCTCGATCCCGAACAGTCTCTCTGCGCCAAGTGCGAAGGCGACGTTGTTGCCGATCGAGTTCAGGTAGTCTTCACGATCTGTCCACGGGATTATCTGGTTGTACTGCCGGTATTCGCCAATTTTCTCGAAGCCGCAGTGCAGGTAGCCGATGTGCGGGATGCACCTTACGACCGTCTCGCCGTCGAGCTCGAGCACGAGGCGCAGCACGCCATGTGTCGCGGGGTGCTGGGGCCCGATGTTGATGAGCATGTGCTCGCCCTCGAGCTCCGGCTCGAGCGTGACGCTCGGAAGCATGTCGAGATCCTTGGCAGAACCACCGGTCACGAGGGGCACGCGCTGCGGCCTACCCTGTGCGTCGAGTCCGGTGGTCGAGAGCTCGACCTCTATGGTCCGGTTTCCTGAAGCCATTCTATTCGCCCGTCTTCTCGCCGGCGCGGAGGCGCTGGCGCATTTCCGCCGGAAGGTCCTCGAACGCATCTGCGATCGTGAGCTCTTCCATCGAGTACTTGGCTTCCGGATTCTGCGAGAGAGCCTGGCTGAGCTGCTCGGACCGGCTGAACCGGCCGCGAAGCGGGAAATCCTTGCGGAGCGGATAACCTTCCTTGTACTGCTCCCACATCAGGATCCGGCGCAGGTCGGGATGCCCGGCGAACCTGATACCGAACATGTCGAAGCATTCCCGCTCGAGCCAGTCGGCGCCCTTCCAGATGCTCCACACACTCGGCACCTCGAGCGGCGCGCCCTTCTCGAGAGCGACCTTGATCCTCAGGAAGCGGCGAAAGGACAGCGACCTGATGTGCCATACCACTTCTATCGGGGCTTCGTAGTCGCGGTGCTCGACTGCCGTAACATCGCTCAAATACTCATAACGCTGGGCGGGGTCGTCGTGCAGCCACTGCATTATCGCGAGAACCGCTGAACGGTCCACGAGAACCGTAGTTTCTCCCCAGACGACCTCACTGTTGAGCACCGCTCCCGGGAAATGCTCAGCGAGCACGATGGCGCTCGGGTTCGTCGGCGCTCCGCGCCGCGGGATATTGCGTGGAGTCACTGGCGCGGCTGACCCTTCGACCCGGCTCCCGGTCGTGACGACCTCGAACTTTTCTGTCACGGCGCTGATCTTGTCTGGTGAACCGAGTTTCCGAATGGCTCGCTGAGCTCGTCGATGACCGGCGGCGGGATGTAGAGCTGGCTCGAGGGGTCGGGGATCATCTCCCGCCTGATGTGCTTGTCGGCGCTCCGCTCGGCCATGACTTTCGCCTGGAGCATGCGGATTCCGTAGAGAAGACCTTCAGGACGCGGCGGACATCCCGGGACGTAGACGTCGACGGGAATTATCGTGTCGATTCCCTGCACTACCGCGTAGTTGTCGAACATTCCGCCGGAGGACGCGCAGGCGCCCATTGAGATGCTCCACTTTGGCTGCGGCATCTGCTGCCAGATGCGGCGGATGATAGGCGCAAGCTTGAACGGCACCCGGCCGGCGCAGATCAGCACGTCGGCCTGGCGGGGTGAGAAGCTAAGGCGCTCCATTCCGAACCTTGCGAGATCGAATCTCGAGGCAGCGGTGGCCATGAACTCGATCGCGCAGCAGGCAGTCCCGAAGGGCATCGGCCACAACGAGTTCGCGCGTCCCCAGTTCACGAGGAAATCGAGCCGCGTGGTGACCCACCCCTCCTGGCTCTGCGGCTCATAGGAGACCATCGTCGTCTCGGGCCGTGATACTAGTCCCATTGCAGTGCTCCCTTCTTCCATACGTAGGCGAGACCCACGACGAGGATCGCCATGAATACGAGCATTTCGCCGAGGCCGAAGAACGACATTTGTCCGGCCGGGCAGAGGTTGTTGATGAGATCAGTGTTGCAGGACAACTGTCTGTAGTAGACCCCCCAGGGGATCATGAAGACGGTTTCGATGTCGAAGATTATGAAGAGGATCGCCACCATGTAGAACTTGACGGAGAACCTCTCGCGGGCGTCGCCCAGGGCGGGGATTCCTGATTCGTAGGCGGCCTGCTTTACCGGGGTCGGCCTCGATCGTTTGAGAAGCGCCGAAAGCGCGACGATCAACAGGCCGTTGACCAGCGCGAAACCAAGTAGCATCAGGACCGGGAAGTACGCGCGACTCATGGGGTTTCCGACTTCGTGAAATATTTCACTAACTGGAGACGATGAAGAATTTATCGCCTCGCGTGGCTGTCATGGAAGGGGCGACGGTAGCTTCGGCGCAGATGATTTCTTAGATTCACGCGCCCACGATGTTCTGCTCGCGGTGACGCCGCGTTTCCGCAAAATCCTATCCATATAATGTCAATTCAGTCAGATCGCTGGATCACCGAAATGGCGCGCGAGCACGGCATGATCGAGCCGTTCGAGTCGAGCCAGGTTCGTTCAGGTGTTATCTCGTACGGTGTCAGCTCGTATGGTTACGACATGCGCGTGGCAAGCGAGTTCAGGATATTTACGAACGTCCTGAATTCCATTGTGGATCCGAAGCAATTCGATCCGAAGTCGTTCGTTGAGTTCGAGGGGGACGTCTGCATCGTGCCGCCGAACTCATTCGCGTTGGCGAGGTCGGTTGAGTATTTCAGGATTCCGCGAAACGTCCTCACTGTGACGCTGGGGAAGTCCACCTACGCGAGATGCGGGATAATCACCAACGTGACCCCTCTCGAACCTGAGTGGGAAGGTCATGTGACGCTCGAGATCTCGAACACAACTCCGCTTCCTGCAAAGATTTACGCCAATGAAGGCATAGCCCAGGTTCTGTTCTTCAAGGGGGAGGAGGAGCCGCTCGTTTCCTATAAGGACAAGAAAGGCAAGTATCAGGGTCAGACCGGGGTGACGCTTCCGAAGCTCTGATAAACAAGCTGTTACCTATCTCTCGCTGGGGCGTCTTAGTGGTTTGAGCAACTCATCACGCCCCGACAACAGCGAGAATCTGCCATGTTTGTCCCCGCTCCTGCACGCAGGCTTCCCCTGGCATTGCTTGCCGCCTCCGCTCTGTTCGCCAGCGCCTGTGCGGACGC
>JBBQZF010000058.1:0-13889 GCA_038208015.1 Gemmatimonadales bacterium | reverse complement strand
CTTCACCATCAGCGTCGCTCCGAGAGGAACCTGGAGCCGCGCGCCGACCTTGTTGTCGCTCGCCGCGCGGATCGTCAGCTCACCCTCATACGACGTGACGATCTGCAGTCCATCAGCGTTCGTCACTGAGATGAGACGGTCGCCATACTCGATGACGCCATCCACCTTCGACTTCCTCGCTGTCTGCTCGGCGATACGGGCAGCGGTTCCACCGATGTGGAACGTCCGCAGCGTGAGCTGCGTGCCCGGCTCTCCGATCGACTGGGCCGCGATGATTCCGACCGCCTCGCCCTTGTCCACCATTCCCATCGTGGCCAGGTTGCGGCCGTAGCACATCTGGCAGAGTCCCCGCTTCGCCTCGCATGTGAGTACGGAGCGGATGCGGACAGTCTCGATTCCCGAATCCTCGATCATGCGGGCCATGTCTTCGTCGATCAGCTGTCCGGCTTCCGCCATCAGCGTGCGACGACCCGAGTGATCTGTCTCGTGCGGATCCTCGATGTCCTCGGCCGCAACTGTGCCGACGATTCTCTCGGCCAGCGGCTCGATGATGTCCTCGCCTTCCTTCAGCGCGCCGACCTCGAGGCCGAGGATCGTGCCGCAATCCTCCTCGGTGATCGTCACGTCCTGCGCGACGTCAACCAGACGGCGCGTGAGGTAACCGGCATCGGCTGTCTTGAGCGCGGTGTCGGCAAGACCCTTGCGCGCACCGTGCGTCGAGATGAAGTACTCGAGCACCGACAGTCCTTCGCGGAAGTTCGACTTGATCGGGCTTTCGATGATCTCGCCAATTCCTCCGGTGAGCTTCTTCTGCGGCTTCGCCATCAGTCCACGCATTCCCGCGAGCTGGCGGATCTGATCGCGCGATCCACGTGAGCCGGAGTCGAACATCATGAAGACCGGATTGAATCCGTCGTTCGACCTCGCCATCGCCCGGACCATTGCGTCAGCAATGTCCGAGTTCGCGTGGGTCCACGTATCGATGACCTTGTTGTAGCGCTCACCGTTCGTGATGTTGCCGGTCTGGTAGGCGCGCTGGAAACGCTCGACGCGCTCCGTCGCTTCCTGCAGCAGCGGCTCCTTCTCCTCCGGAATGTGAAGATCCTCGATGCCTATCGAGATTCCGCCGCTCGTCGCATTGCGGAAGCCGAATTCCTTCAGCCGGTCGAGGAACGGCACAGTGCCCTTGAGGCCCGTTCTCCGATACGACTCGAAGACGAGCTCGCCAAGCGCCTTCTTCTTCATGTCCTTGTTCTGGAACGGAAGCTCGGGCGGGATTATCGCGTTGAACATCGCGCGGCCCGCTGTAGTATCGACCCAGCGCGCTCCATCCGAATCGGTGACCCAGTACTTGATCGGCGTGTGGAACTTGAGCCTGCCCTGCGCGAGACCAACCTCGACCTCGGCAACATCGCTGTAGCGGCGGGCAGTCTTTACCACTTTGTCGAAGTCTGACGCAGCCTTCGTCGCGAAATAGCAGCCGAGCACGATGTCCTGGCTGGGCTCGGCGACGGGGCGGCCGTCGGACGGCTTGAGGATGTTGTTCGACGACAGCATGAGCAGGCGGCACTCCAGCTGGGCCTCAAACGACAACGGAACGTGCACCGCCATCTGGTCGCCGTCGAAGTCGGCGTTGAACGCCGCGCAGACGAGCGGGTGAATACGGATGGCCTTTCCTTCGACGAGCACCGGCTCGAAAGCCTGGATGCCGAGTCTGTGAAGAGTCGGAGCACGGTTGAGCAGCACCGGGTGATCGCGGATTATCTCTTCGAGGATCTCGTACACCTCGGGAGACTCCTTCTCCACGATCTTCTTGGCACGCTTCACCGTCTCGGCGATTCCCTTCTCGACGAGCTTGTGAATGATGAACGGCTTGAAGAGCTCGAGTGCCATCGCCTTGGGCAGACCGCACTGGTGAAGCTTGAGCTCGGGGCCGACGACGATGACCGAACGGCCCGAGTAGTCCACCCGCTTCCCGAGCAGGTTCTGCCGGAAACGGCCCTGCTTGCCCTTGAGCATGTCCGACAGCGACTTGAGCGGACGCTTGCCGCGGCCGCGGATTGCCTTCGAGCGACGCCCGTTGTCGAACAGCGCATCGACTGCTTCCTGGAGCATTCTCTTTTCGTTTCGGAGAATGACTTCGGGGGCGCGATGCGAGATCAGCTTCATCAACCGGTTGTTGCGGTTGATAACGCGACGATAGAGATCGTTCAGATCCGAGGTGGCGAAACGACCGCCGTCGAGCGGAACGAGCGGACGGAGATCCGGCGGTATTACCGGGATCACGTCCATGATCATCCATTCGGCCTTGTTGCGGGTCTGGTTGTCGCCCGAGTTGCGGAAGGCGTCGACGACCTTGAGGCGCTTGAGCATCTGCTTCTTGCGATGCTGCGAGCCCTCGTCGACGAGTCCGGCGCGAAGCTCTGCCGCGACCTTGTCGACGTCGATGCGCTTCAGGAGCTCACGCACCGCGGGTGCTCCGATGTCGGCGAAGAACGCGTTGTCGCCTTCATCCTTCGCCTTCTGCTTCAGGTCGAGATAGCGGTCCTCGTCGAGAAGCTCGTTCTGCGTGACTTCCTGCTGGCCAGGCTCGATTACGACGTAGTTAGAGTAGTAGACGACCTTCTCGAGATCACGAAGCGTCAGGTCCACGAGGTTCCCCATCGGACTCGGAAGAGTCTTGAAGAACCAGATGTGGGCGACGGGTACGGCGAGCTCGATGTGGCCCATGCGCTCGCGGCGTACGCGGGCGAGGGTCACTTCGACGCCGCAGCGGTCGCAGATGACTCCGCGATAACGGATTCTCTTGTATTTGCCGCAGTGACACTCCCAGTCCTTCACGGGTCCGAAGATCCGCTCGCAGAAGAGACCATCCTTCTCCGGCTTGAAGGAGCGGTAGTTGATCGTTTCGGGCTTCAGTACCTCGCCCCACGACCACCACGTGCGGAGACCCGACATCTCGAGCCTCTCGCGCTCCTTCGGATCCTTCGGTCCACGCATCTCCTCGGGTGAGGCGATGCGGACCTGGATGTAATCGAACGACGATGCGCGCGTTTCGCGCGAGCTGCGAAAATCAATCATCTATTACTCCTCGCTCCCGTTACCGTTGCCTGTCGCGGAGCCATTGTTACCAAGCCCGTATCCGCTCGCCACGTTCGCTCCCATGCTCACGTGGATTCCCAGCGCCTTCAGCTCCTGCACGAGCACGTTGAACGACTCGGGGATTCCGGGCTCCGGAAGGTTCTGGCCCTTCACGATCGCCTCGTAAACCCGCGAGCGTCCGTTCACGTCGTCGGACTTGACGGTCAGTATCTCCTGGAGAGTATGCGCCGCGCCATACGCCTCGAGCGCCCACACTTCCATCTCTCCGAAGCGCTGACCGCCGAACTGCGCCTTGCCCGCCAGCGGTTGCTGCGTCACGAGCGAGTAAGGTCCGATCGACCGCGCGTGAATCTTGTCATCGACCAGGTGCGACAGCTTGAGCATGTATATCTCGCCGACGGTCACCGGGTTCGAGAACGTCTCGCCGGTGCGGCCATCGCGAAGGCGAACCTTTCCACCCGCCGAGATTCCGGCAAGGCGCATCAGCTCGGCAGCCGCCAGGTCCACATCGATGTCAGACTTCTTTCCCAGCGTCGCAGCGAGAGCCGGCAGCTCGAGCGATCCGAGCAGCGAAGCCTCATCTGAGTCCCGCCGCTTCTGAATCTGGTTCGCAGCAGTCTTGTACTGCGCCTTGCTGATCGCCGAAAGCTCCTCTGCGCCCTCGTTAGCCCCCTCTGCGCCCTCTTGTTTATGGAAGGCGATCTGGTTATCGAACTCCAGATACTCGCGCTCAGTCAACTCCTTTGCCGCGGCCGTGATGAAATCACGAATGCGGTTGTAGACATCGCGCGTCTCGGGGCTCACGCCGCGTTTTGCGAGATCGTTCATCGTCGCATCGGCAAGCAGTTCGACCCTGTCCTCGCCAACCAGGTCGTGGCGGGTATCGGCGACGATGCCGCGAATCTCGGCTTCGGTGATCGTCACCGCCGGAATGCGGAGGTCGAGAGCGTCCCTCACCCACGTCACTGCCGCGAGCTTGAGAAGCAGGCCGATCTCACGCTCGTTCGCTCCCTGGAAGACCGGAGTCTTCGCATAGAAGCCCAGCAGCCTTGCAGCCCATCCGAGATGGGTTTCAAGAATCTGCCCGACATTCATGCGGCTCGGCACGCCGAGCGGATTCAGGACGATGTCGACCGGGCGTCCGTCCGGAAGGAACGGCATGTCTTCTTCAGGAACGATGCGGGCAACGATACCCTTGTTGCCGTGTCGGCCCGCCATCTTGTCACCCACCGAGACCTTCCGCTTCTCGGCCATGTAGACCTTCACGAGCTGGATGACGCCCGGGGGCAGCTCATCCGGCTGGAGCACTCTGTCGATTCTCTCTTCCGCCTTCTCCTCCAGCTTCGCCTTCTCGTCGTTGGCGGCATCGATGATCGTGCGGATCTTCTCGTTCATTCCCTTGTTCTCGACACGGAACGTCTTGAGGTCGAGAGTCGAGAGCTTGAGATCGGCAAGGATTGCCGGCGTGAGCTTGGTGCCGGCCGTAATCGCTTCCTCGACAGTTCCACTCTTCAGCGCGAGCGCAACAGTCTGACCCGCAAGCAGGTCCTGGAGCTCTGCGTCGCGCACGTCGTTGACGCGGATCTTCTCCTCGCCCTCGAGCCGGCGGATCTCTCCGATTCTTTCACCGCGGTCCTTCTCGACGACCTGGTCGTCGACGCGCGAGAAGATCTTGACGTCGATTACGACGCCTTCCATGCCCGGCGGAACCTTGAGCGATGAATCCTTGACGTCCTTCGCCTTCTCACCGAAGATGGCGGTGAGGAGCTTCTCTTCAGGAGACAGCTCCGTCTCGCCCTTCGGCGTGATCTTGCCGACGAGGATGTCGCCCGGCTTCACGTGGGCGCCGATGCGGACGATGCCGCGCTCATCAAGATCCGTCAGCGCCTCCTCGGCGACGTTCGGAATCTCCCGCGTTATCTCTTCCTGCCCGCGCTTCGTGTCGCGCACGTGCAGCTCGAGCTCCTGGATGTGGATTGACGAATAGACGTCCTCCTTCACCAGCCGCTCGGAGAGAACTATTGCATCCTCGAAGTTGTGTCCGTACCAGGGCATGAACGCGACAGTCACATTCGCCCCGAGCGCGAGCTGGCCGAACTCGGTCGACGCGCCGTCGGCGAGCACGTCGCCTGCCTTCACCTTCTGGCCGCGCGAGACGATCGGCCGCTGGTTGATGGCGGTGTCCTGGTTCGTTCTCCAGTACTTCTTGATCTTGTAGCGGTCGTGCTGCGTGAGGCGCGACAGCGGACGGTCTGAATCCTTCTTCTTTCCTTCCAGGCTCGCGCCGGTGTCGACGATTATCTCGTCAGCAGTCACGCTCGTCACTGTTCCCGAGCGCTGCGCGATGATCACTGCGCCCGAGTCGCGGGCGACCTTCTCCTCGAGTCCGGTGCCGACGAGCGGCGTGCGCGGGTTGAGGAGAGGAACCGCCTGCCGCTGCATGTTCGATCCCATGAGCGCGCGGTTTGCGTCATCGTGCTCGAGGAACGGGATCAGCGCGGCCGCGATCGACACGAGCTGCTCCGGAGCAACGTCCATGTACTCGATGCGGCTCGGGTTGACGAGCGGCACGTCACCGCGCTGGCGGCAGAGCACAAGGTCCTCGACGAACGAGCCATCGGGGTTGAGCCGCGCGTTGGCCTGCGCGATGATGATGTCCTCTTCCTTGTTGGCGTCAAGCCACGAGATGTCGTCAGTCACCTTGCCGTTCTTCACGACACGGTACGGTGTCTCGATGAAGCCAAGGTCATTCACCTGCGCGAAGCAGGCGAGCGACGTGATGAGTCCGATGTTCGGACCTTCAGGCGTCTCGATCGGGCACATGCGGCCGTACTGGGAATAGTGAACGTCGCGAACCTCGAAGCCGGCGCGCTCGCGAGTGAGTCCACCCGGTCCGAGCGCCGAAAGACGACGCTTGTGCGTCAGCTCGGCGAGCGGGTTCGTCTGGTCCATGAACTGCGAAAGCTGGGAAGATCCGAAGAACGCCTGGATAACCGCGCTCACCGTGCGCGCGTTGACGAGATCGTCGAGGGAGATCTTTTCAGGATCCGTGTTTATCGACATGCGCTCCTTGACCAGGCGCGCCATGCGTGAAAGACCGACCGAGAACTGGTTGGCGATGAGCTCGCCGACCGACCTGATGCGGCGATTTCCGAGGTGGTCGATGTCGTCAGTGTAGCCGCGATTCTCGTGAAGCTCCATGAGGTAGCGGATGATCGCGACGAAATCCTCCTTCGTCAGGACTGTCTCGCTTGCCGGCCGGTTCGTGAGAAGGCGCTGGTTGATCTTGTAGCGGCCGACACGACCGAGGTCATAACGCTTCGGCGAGAAGAACAGCCGCTCGAGCGCCTGCTTTGCCGTCTCACGATTCGGCGCGTCGCCGGGCCGGAGCAGGGAGTAGATCTGCTTGAGCGCCTCTTCCTCTGCGTGCGTCGGATCCTTCGCGAGAGTGTTCTTGATCAGCATCGACTCTGCGCGGCCTGACGTGACGAACACCTGGACCTTGTTTATCTCATTCTTGCGGATGCGCTTGATCAGCGTGTCGGTGAGCTTGTCACCACACTCGGCGATCACTTCGCCCGTCTCGTTGTCAACGACGTCGACGGCGATGATGCGGCGGCCGTCGGCCCGCTCGCCGCGCTCGATCGCATCGATCTCGTCGCGGAGGTCGATCATAGTATAGGAGGCGAAGACCTTGACCTTGTCGATCTTGAGGCGGCGGAGACGGTTATAGACCTCTTCGGTCAGCTCGTCGCCTTCCTGCACGAGAAGCTCAGACTGGTCGCGCTCGAGCTGGGTGCGCGCCTTCTTCGTCTTGAGCCGCGGCGCTTCGGGATCGACAGCCTCGCCGGCAAGGGTGATGTTCTCGGCGATTATCGCTCCGAGGACTTCGCGCTGGTCCGTGCGGCTCTCACGCTTCTTGACGAGATCGAGCTCGCGCTCGGCGAAGAAGAGGCGGAGGATCGACGAGTTGGTTCCGTAGCCGAATGCGCGGAGAAGCGCGGTGGCCGGGAATTTTTTCTTCTTGTCGATGTGGACGTAAATGACGTCGTGGATATCGACGGTGAACTCGACCCATGAGCCGCGGAACGGAATGATCCGCGCCGAGATCAGGCGCTGGCCGTTGGGATGCGTCGACTCCTCGAACACAACTCCAGGCGAGCGGTGCAGCTGGCTCACTATCACGCGCTCGGCTCCGTTGATGACGAAGGTGCCGAGTGGCGTGAGGAGCGGCAACTCACCGAGGTAGACTTCCTTCTCGATGATGTTCTTCGGGCGCTTCCCCGCTTCGGTCTCCTCGAAAATGACGAGCTGGAGCGTCGCCTTGAGGGGAGCCGAGTAGGTCATGTCGCGCTCGATGCATTCGGCGACGGAGTACTTGGGGTCCCCGAGCGTGTAGCTCTTGAATTCCAGCGAGAAGTTCTCGTGGACGTCGCTGATGGGGAACAGGTCCTTGAAGACTCGCTCGAGACCGATGTCCTCGCGGTTCAGAGAGGCTGCGTCGAGCTGGAGCAGCGACTCGAAGGCCTGAGTCTGGATGTCGAGAAGATGGGGCATGTTCATGCCCTGGTCGAGCTTCGCGAAAGAGATTTCCTTCATTAGTTCTGGCATTTATTCACCTACCGGCAGGCGCAAACAGCTCCACCCCGGTTTCCGGCGAAATTTTCGCTGGACCGGTTGGAGCGAACGGGCGGACTTCAGTTGTGGGGCGACGCGGAATTCGATGCATACCGTCGAAGTGAGAGTGAGGGTTGAGGTGCTCCGGCCGGCGATCTCGCCGGCCGGAATTCCCCGGGCCCTTACTTCACTTCGACGACTGCGCCCTGCTCTTCGAGCTTGGCCTTCATCGCGGCGGCTTCGTCCTTCGTGACGCCGGACTTCACGGCGTTCGGCGCGCCGTCGACGAGGTCCTTCGCTTCCTTCAGGCCCAGGCCGGTCAGCTCGCGCACGACCTTGATGACCTGGATCTTCTTGGCGCCTGCTTCCTTGAGCATGACATCGAACTCTGTCTGCTCTTCGGCGGCGGCGGCCGGAGCTGCACCGGCTCCGCCAGCGGCGGGAGCGGCCGGGGCGGCGGCGGTGATCGTAACGTTGAACTTGCTCTTGAACGACTCGATCAGCTCGGCGAGCTCGAACACCGACATGTTGCCGATTGCTTCGAGGATCTCGTCCTTGCTCATGGTTGCGTTGGCCATTTTAGTATTTCTCCTTACTGGATTTTAGGCGCCTTCGCGCGTTGACTTGAGCGCGTCGAGCGCGCCTGCAAACATGTAAAGAAGCCCGTTGAGCGCGCCCGCAAAGGCGGCCAGCGGGGACTGCAAGCCGGCTCCGAGGTCTGCCAGCATCTGCTCACGGGACGGTAGCGACGCCAGCTGCTTCACCTGAGCGGAGTCAATCGCCTTCCCATCGAGAAGGCCGCCTTTCACCGACGGCTTCTGCTCGAACTCCTTCGCGAAATCGGTCAGCACCTTTGCAGCTGCAACCGGATCCGCTCCCATCACCAGACCGGTCGGGCCCCTGAGGCGCTCGCCAACCAGTCCGCTCTCGTTGACCGCGCGAAGCGCCAACGTGTTCTTTATGACGACGTAGTCGACTCCGGCCCTCTTCAGGCGGCGGCGAAGCTCGGTCATCCGCTTCACGTTGAGACCCGTGAAGTCAGTGTAGTAGAGCGACTTCGCTCCCTGGAGCTTGTCCCTCAGGTCGATTACCAGCTGCTCCTTTTCGGCTCTTTTCATTATCGGTTACCGGTAAGGAGTTGTGTCGATTGCAACGCCGGGACCCATCGTGCTCGAGATGGCCACGGTCCGGACGTAGACGCCCTTTGCCGCTGCCGGCTTGGAGCGGATGATCTGATCCATGAACGCGGAGAAATTCGTTTCCAGCGCTTCCGAAGGGAATGAAACCTTCCCGATGGCGGCGTGGACGTTGCCGCTCTTGTCGACGCGGAACTCGATCTTTCCGGCCTTCACCTCGCGGACGGCGCGGGCGACGTCGAACGTCACCGTGCCTGCCTTGGGGTTCGGCATGAGACCACGCGGTCCGAGCACCCGGCCAAGTGCGCCGAGCTGGCCCATCTGGTCAGGGGTCGCGATGAGCACGTCGAAATCGAGCCAGCCTTCCTTGATCTTTGCGATGTGCTCCGTGCCGACGTAATCGGCGCCAGCCGTCTCGGCCTCGCGCGCCTTTTCTCCGGCCGCGATGACGAGCACGCGCACCGTCTTGCCGGTGCCCGCCGGGAGGACGACAGTTCCGCGCACCACCTGATCGGCGTGGCGGGGGTCGACTCCGAGGCGAACAGCGACTTCGACCGTTTCGTCGAACTTCGCGAACGCCGCGGACTTTACAAGATCGATTGCCTGCTTCGGCTGGTATCGCGTAGCGATATCGCGCTTCGAAGCGGCTGCCGTGTACTTCTTTCCATGCTGGCGCATCAGTCCTTCACCTCGACGCCCATCGAGCGAGCGGCGCCGGCGACCATCGCCATTGCCGATTCGATGGAATCGCAGTTCAGGTCAGGCAGCTTGATCTCGGCGATCTTGCGCACCTGCGCCTTGGTTACGGAGCCAACCTTTGTGCGGTTGGGCGAGCCCGAGCCCTTTTCGATTCCTGCTTCCTTCTTCAGGAGGACTGCCGCGGGCGGCGTCTTCGTGATGAAGGTGAAGGATTTGTCGGCGAAAATCGTGATCTCGACCGGGAGAATCGTATCCTGGCCCTGCGTCCGAGCATTGAACTCTTTGCAGAAAGCCATGATGTTGATTCCCTGCGGACCGAGAGCGGTGCCGACGGGGGGCGCCGGGTTCGCCTTGCCTGCAGGAATCTGCAGCTTGACGAATCCAGTGACCTTTTTTGCCATGATACTCCTTTATGCGTTTGCCGCGGGGAGCTCGTGGTGAGCTGCGCGGGATCAACTGCCACGTTTGGGTTTAACGTCGTAGTGGTATCCGACGGGTGCGCTACTCGCCTTATCGGCCGCCCCGCGCAAGGGCCACCACCCGCGACCAGGAGTTGGGTCGCTGTGGCTCAAAGACAGCCTTCTAATGTAGCTGGCCTGATTCTTGGGGGCAAGGGGAGTACGGGAACGTCGCGGGCTGGCGCCTGCAGTTAGCGGTTAGCAGCGCTAGCGCTCAGCCGTTAGCATTGCAAGACCCCTGAGTAATTTTACTCAATACGCTGAGTATCCCTCACCTTCTGGCTCCATCTCAGGCCCCGCCCCCTGCCCTGGCGCTCCAGCAACCCCTCGGCTTCAAGTTGCGCCAGCACCCGGAGCAACCTCGGCCCTTTGATCCCGGGGAATCGCCCTGCCAGGTCCGCCGTCGCGAACGATCGCTCAGGCCACGCGAGTGCAGCGTCGCGGATCGCCTGTTCCACCGGGATCGCGTTATATGAGTGATCCGGTTCGCTCACAAGCGAGAGTTGCGGGCTATCTTCCCGCGCCGCGCACGACAGGAAGAACTGGATCGCGAACGCATTGGCGAGCTTGCGATTCCCGGCAAATACAATGGGAAGAGTCGGGTGCATCGCGAGCAGTTCAACGATCGCGCGTGAGGTGTACGACGCTGGCCATCTGCCTTCGAGTCGGCGGTCATCGAGGAAGTCCCCGTATTGCGCCTCTACCACCACTATGGAATGCGCCGAGCGTGCGAGGTCGGCGAATTGATGGTGCAGGGCCTGCACCGCGCCGAGGTCGGTGAGGAGTCCCTCGAACGACTTGCGCTCGATTACAGCGACTGGCCTTCCGCGCTCCATCAGGACGTAATCACCCACCGGGAGGCGGCGGCGACTCGTCACCGCATCCGGAAAGCTCCACGCGTAACGTTCACCGCTGTCCACCGCGATGGTGAGCGGCGCGGCCGAAGGCCGAAGCTCGAGCCGCGACCGCGACCGATGCGCGTGAATTCCCGACTCGGTGCGAAAGAAAATCTGCTCGTAGCTCCCATCGCGACCGCGGTACTTCTTGTCGATTCTAAGAAACTCGCATCGCTTTCGTACGGCGCGGTCGAGCACGATTGCGAGCTTGCGTCCGACCTGCGTGTAGTGGAGCACCGTCACCGACTCGATCGTCTCGAGTGGCTCGTCAGGATCGAGAGTGTCTTCGCGGAGGCAGAAAATCTGCTGGCCCGGGCCCGGCCAGCTCGACTGGGCGCGAACGGCGAGCAGCGTTCTTCCGTCCCGCTGAATGGTGATCCGGAACGGAAACCGCTCGCTGGCGGCGCGCTGGACGGTCCAGATAGTAGTCGTTTCCAATCTCCGCGACGTGGCTAGCCCCTGACACGGGCTCCTTTGACCGAAAATAGGTGCGGTGCCCCTTGTTCGTCAGGGTTCTGGTGCGAGGACGTTTTGCCATCCTGACACCCTGGGTCATCTTGAGCACAAGCGATGTCCTTCCTTTTTGATAGCTTTATTGCTATGTTTGATAGCATGTTTGCTATCACATCGGGGAGGGTCCTGAGAGATGCGCGGCTGCGTGCCTCGCTGACGCAGCGAGGGCTTGCGAAGCGAGCTGCAACGGCCCAGTCAGTGATCGCGCGCATCGAAAGCGGCAAGTCGAATCCTACACTGGAGACCCTCTCTCGCCTGCTCGCAGCGGCGGGGTATGAGCTCGATGTCAGGCTCGTTCGGGCAACCCCATCAGATCCGGTCATCGAGGCGTTCAAGCGGGACATCGATCGATCGCTGCTTCGAGCCAATCTCGGGAAATCGCCAGAGCAACGCGTCCGGTCCCTTCAGGCACTCGCGCGGCTTGGAGGCGAAGCGCGGAAGGCGGGACTGAAGGCCCGCGGCAGGCGCCGATGACAGACTTCGAGCGGCTCTTTCTTACGCTGCAGAAGGGACGAGTCGAGTACGTTCTGGTCGGCGGCGTCGCGGCGACGGTACATGGCTCGAGCCGCCTCACCCAGGATGTCGACATCTGTTACGCACGGACGGATGCCAATCTCGATCGCATCGTTCGCGCGCTACGCCCGCTCGAGCCCTACCTGCGGGGCGCTCCAAGGGGCTTGCCCTTCGATTGGTCGACGAAATTCCTCAGGGCGGGACTCAACTTTACGCTCACCACGATCGCCGGGGACATCGACCTGCTGGGTGAGGTGACCGGAGGTGGAGGTTACAGCGACCTCGTGAGCCACACGATCGAGATCACGCTGTTCGGCGCCCCCGTGAAATGCCTGAATCTCGATTGGCTCATCAGGACAAAACGTGCCGCGGGACGGCCCCGTGACCTCGAGGCGATCGCCGAACTCGAGGCCCTGGGCGAAGAGCTTCCCTAGTAGCCCTTCAACTGCAGGTAGTCGAGCTCGACTGATGTCGGCCGCCCGAAAAGCGAGACCGAGACGCGGACCTTGCCCTTGTCGGCAATCACTTCTTCAACCGTTCCGTTGAAATCGGTGAACGGCCCTTCTGTGATCGCGACCGCCTGCCCCACGAGGAACGGAATCTCCTCCTTCGGCTCCTCGGCCTCCGCCTCGTCAGTGATGCCCAGCAGGCGGTTCACTTCCTCGGGGCGCAACGGCTGGGGAAACCGCTCATGGCCGACGAACTTGATCACGCCCTGAAGGCCGTTGACAGTGTGCGCCGTCTCCTGGTCCATCTCCATCTCGACGAGAACGTAGCCGGGATAGATCTTCCGCTCGACATTCACCTTCTTGCCGTTCTTGATCTCGACTACTTCCTGCGTCGGGACAAGCGCCTGGCGAATCGCCCGGTCTTCAGGCGAGCGCTGATCACCATCAATCCGCCGCTGAATAAGGTTGCGGACCTTGTTCTCATGTCCAGATGTCGTCTGGATCGCGTACCAGCGATGCTCCACTCGTCAGCGCCCCGCGAAGAGAGACGGAATGCCCTGGACGAGAATGAGCTGAAGAATGAGGTCGACGACGCCAAGGATCGCGGCAATGAAGAGCACGAAGATGAGGATCTTTATCGTCGTGTCCTTCAGCTGATCGCGATCAGGCCACGTGACCTTGCGCATCTCCGTCACGACCTCCTGATAGAAGGTCGCAATGCGGACCGGCAGGCTGTCGCGGCGCTCCGCTACCTCGGTCGCCATCTACTTCGTTTCCTTATGGAGCTTGTGCGAGTTGCAGCGCGGACAATACTTCTTCCACTCGACGCGCTCGGGATGCAGGCGCTTGTTCTTGGTGGTGAAGTAGTTGCGATTCTTGCAGTCGCTGCAGGCCAGAATGATCTTGTCGCGGGGCATTTGTCAGATATCCGAAAGGGCAGAGTCGCGCATGTGAGGAATAGGCGCGGACAGCCCTGAATTATCACCTTCTCGCGAGGGCATGTCAACTTGGCGCGCACAACGTGTCAAGCACCATTAGAAATGTCCCCTTTCTTACACCATTGGAAATGTCACCCTGGTTTGACCAGCTTTTTTAGAGATCATTTCATCGTATCGGTTAGGGACCTCTTCCTTGCCGGCCTCCCTGGAGGTGGATACGTTTGCCTTCCCTCGAGCAGTCAGGCTGGCGAGTCGTGGCAGCCAATCACAATATCAAGGAGCGCTGATGCGCGTTACCGCTTTGCTGGGCTTCGCACTCGTCGTCGCGGCTTGCAGCACAAAGGAAGCACCGCCCCCCGCCGACACAATTGCCACTGCGGCCGCTACACCCGCTGAACCTGCTGCCATGTCTCTCGAAAGCGTGGCAGGGACGTGGAACGTGCGCGTGATGGGCATGGACAATGACAGCATACTCGCCACCCATACCCTTACAGCCGCTGCTGGTCCCGCGGGCTGGAGCTTTATGCAGCCGAGCGGCGAGTCAGTTCCGATGCGCAACGTGGCGGTC
>JBBQZF010000057.1:0-13968 GCA_038208015.1 Gemmatimonadales bacterium | reverse complement strand
AAGGCGGAGATAAGGATTGCTCTTTCGGACACGCGCTTCGCCGACGAATGCGATGTTGCGTTCAGGTACCATGTGGATGGAAGGGAGCGTAAGGGAGCGCGCGTCATGCACTTCAACAGCGACGCGCATTTCAGTCTCGAGCCCAGGATGCGGCGGCAGTCTCCGGAATTCACTGCCTGCGACACGGCGGCTGACGATACGGCGATCATCGCTTTCACCTCCGGGACAACCGGTGAAGGCAAGGGAACGATGCATTCGCATCGCGACATCATGGCCGTCACCGACTGTTTCCCGAGGTATGTGCTCGAGCCTTCGCCCGACGATCTCTTCTGTGGATCGCCTCCCTTCGCGTTCACCTACTCCCTCGGCGGGCTGATTCTTTTTCCGATGCGCTTCGCTGCTTCGTCGCTGCTTCTCGAGCAGGCCACGCCTCCGCACCTGGCGAAGGCGATCGCTGATTTCCGCCCGACTGTGTGTTTCACCGCGCCCACCGCATACCGGGCGATGACCGGGATGCTCGGGGACCACGATGTGTCGAGCCTCAGGAAGTGCGTATCAGCGGGTGAGACGCTGCCGTTGAGCGTCTTCGAGGGTTGGAAGAAGGCGACAGGACTCGAGATCATCGACGGCATCGGCGCGACGGAGATGCTTCACATATTCATCAGTGCCTCAGGTGGCGACGTAAGGCCTGGCGCCACGGGCAAAGTCGTTCCGGGATACAGGGCGCGGGTGGTCGACGACGACATGAACGATGTGCCTCCCGGGGAGGTCGGACGGCTTGCCGTTATCGGGCCGACGGGATGCAGGTACCTCGACAACATCGAGCAGCAGCAGAAGTACGTGAAGGACGGCTGGAATCTCACCGGCGACTCGTACAAGCTCGACGCCGACGGGTATTTCTGGTATCAGGCGCGAACCGACGACATGATAATCTCGGGCGGCTATAACATTGCCGGCCCGGAGGTCGAAAACGTCCTGCTCGAGCACGAGATGGTTCTCGAGTGCGGAGTTGTCGGCGAGCCTGATGAGGAACGGGGGAACATCGTGAAGGCATTCGTCGTGCTGCGACCCGGTGCCAAGGCGAGTGATGAGCTAAGGAAGGATCTCCAGGATTTCGTCAAGGCGCGGATTGCGCCATACAAGTACCCGCGTGCTGTCGAGTTCTGCGAGTCGTTGCCCCGGACATCGACAGGGAAGCTTCAGCGCTACAGGTTGAGACAATGAGCGAATTCGAGTTGCCCAAGGCGAAGGAGCGGGGCACTGGCGGTACCGTCATTCATCCTGAGGGGTGGGCGATACCGAGGGGCTTCAGCGACGCGATGGTATCGTCGGGGAAGATCGTGACCCTTGCCGGGCAGGTCGGCTGGAATCCGGCGACGCACAAGTTCGAGACTGACGATTTCGCCGAGCAGACGAGGCAGGCGCTGCACAACGTCGTGACTCTGTTGCTCGAGTCGGGTGCGAGGCCTCACGATCTTGTCCGGTTGACGTGGTATGTAGTTGACAGGAACGAGTACAACGCTGCGCGACGGGTTGTCGGTGAGGCGTACCGCGAGATAATCGGCCAGCATTATCCGCCGATGACACTCGTCGTTGTCGCCGGCCTGCTCGAGCTGCGAGCAAGGGTGGAGATAGAGGCAACGGCTGTCATCTCCTGACCTGATGTCTCTCCCGATTTTCACAGCCACGCGGTATGTGCAGCCCCTGAGGGAAGGGGGTTCGCTGCCGGCTGTTGTCGATACGCATGGCGGCGGGATGTTCGTCGTGAAGTTCCGCGGGGCGGGGCAGGGCGTTAAGGCGCTGATCGCGGAGCTGATTGTGGGGCAGCTTGCGCATGCCGCCGGGCTCCCCACTCCGGAGATCGCCCTCATCGAGGTTCCCGATTCATTCGGGAGGTCCGAGCCCGACCCGGAGATCCAGGATCTGCTGCGTGCCAGTCACGGAACCAACTTCGGTGCCCGATATCTCGATGGCGCGTTCAACTTCGACGCGAACGCAGCATCCGACCTGGTTTCGCCGGAGCTCGCCTCGCGCATTGTCTGGTTCGACGCGTTCGTCTCGAATCCCGACAGGACCCACCGCAATCCGAACCTCATGGTTTGCGGAAGACTTCCGTACCTGATCGATCACGGCGCTGCCATCTACGCGCAGCACGACTGGCCCTCTGTCGACGAAGCGCGGACTCGGGCGCCATTCAGGATGATAGAGAAGCACGTGCTGCTCGAGTTGAGCGCGGATCTCGCGGAAGCAGATGACTCCTTGGTCCCCACGCTTGGCGAGCCGGTCATCCGCGCGGCGGTCGAAGCGGTGCCCGACTCGCTGTTCGAGGCGCCCGCGCTCGCCGTCGATTTCAGCAGCGCGGATGCGGCTCGAGCGCGGTACATCGACTACCTGGTCACGCGGATCAGCGCGCCCCGCGCGTTCGTCGAAGACGCCGTCGAGGCACGGGCAAGGGTGGCGCGCATGCCGGCGTTGCGGGTAAAGGCGAGGCGATGAGCGGCGTTCCCCTCAGCGACTGGATCTCCTACAACTTCGCCGTGCTTCGGGCGGTCCCGCACGTGCACATCGGGGCGTTCGTGCCTGTCGGAATCGTTCTCCACGCGCGCACCACCGAGTTCATCGGGGCACGGGTGATCACCGACCGCGACGAGCTTCGGGTACGTGTGCCTGATGCGGACGTCGATCTCCTCGGCCTCTACCTCGAGTCGTGTGCCGCGATCTGTGCAGGGGAGATGACAGCCGGGCCGATCGCGCTGGCGCCGCCCTCCGAGCGGTTCCACTGGCTCACCGCGCCGCGATCCGACGTGA
The DNA here is from genome assembly GCA_038208015.1 of Gemmatimonadales bacterium. Taxonomy (GTDB): domain Bacteria; phylum Gemmatimonadota; class Gemmatimonadetes; order Gemmatimonadales; family Gemmatimonadaceae; genus UBA4720. The sequence goes on along the minus strand of JBBQZF010000057.1, from coordinate 11,160 downwards.
TACAGTCGGGGCCGGTCCATGAGGGATTGTGTGAGGATCCGGCTGCCATGCTGGAGGAGCTATACGCGGAGATTATCAGCCCTTGACCACGGGAAGTCCATGCGAGTCGTGAGTTTCCAGTCACTCAGTTGACAGTTTTCAGAGTCGACGCGGAAGCTAGGGGTCTGTAACGACCAAGCTCTACTGCAGACTGAACACTCATTACTGGAAACCCGCGACTCGCGTGGACTTCCCGTAGCCAGGGAATGGTCCGGGGGGCGTAATTCCGACCCTCGGACCCCTGGCGATGGTATCCGCCCCCTGCGCTTTGCTGTAAACTTGTCCTTACACAAAGCTGCCGGCACCATTACATGCATACTACCGCCCTCCCCATAGAGCGTCTCCGCGACGCCCTCGGGCAGTCATATACGATAGACAGGGAGCTCGGCCGCGGCGGGATGGCGACCGTTTTTCTCGCGCAGGATGTAAAGCACGACAGGGTCGTCGCCCTGAAAGTGCTGCATCCCGATCTCGCCGCCTCCCTCGGACCCGAACGGTTCCTGAGGGAGATAAAGCTTGCCGCGCGGCTCAACCACCCGCACATCCTGCCGCTTTTCGATTCGGGTGACGCCAGCGGGCTCCTTTACTACGTAATGCCATACGTCGAGGGAGAATCGCTGCGCGAGCGGCTGGACCGCGAGACGCAGCTCCCCATCGAGGAAGCCGTTCATCACGGCCGCGCTATCGCATCGGCACTCGACTACGCGCATCGGCAGAACGTTGTCCACCGTGACATCAAGCCCGAGAACGTGATGCTGTACGAGGGCGAAGCGATGGTGATGGACTTCGGAATCGCAAAGGCGGTGAGCGCCGCGGGTACCGAGACCCTCACCCAGACCGGGATGATGATCGGAACTCCGGCCTACGTGAGCCCGGAGCAGGCCGCCGGCGAAATCAATCTCGATGGCAAGAGCGATCAGTACAGCCTTGCCTGCGTGGTTTACGAGATGATCACCGGAGAACGGCCCTTCGCCGGCGGGACTCCGCAGGCCATAATGGCGAAGCGGTTCACCGAAGCGCCGCGGCTGCTTCGAGAGCTTCGCGCCGCAGTGCCGGAAAGCGTGGAGAAAGCGGTTGCCCGGGCGATGTCAACCGAGGCGACGGCGCGTTATTCGACCACGGCGCAGTTCGGCCAGGCACTCGCTTCGGGCAATCTCGTCACACCCACGAACACCGAGACAGTGCCGGTCGCCGTCATCTCGGCCGCAAAGTCCGTCGCGGTTCTCCCCTTCGCCAACATGAGCGCCGATGCGGAGAACGAGTACTTCACCGACGGAATGGCCGAGGAGATCATCAATGCGCTCTCCAAGATCCAGTCGCTCCGGGTGGCCTCGCGAACTTCGTCGTTCGCCTTCAAGGGAAAGAACGAAGACATCGGGGAAATCGGCAAGAAGCTGAAGGTCTCGACGGTTCTCGAGGGAAGCGTCAGGAAGATGGGCAACAAGCTCCGCATCACCGCCCAGCTCATCAACGTCGCCGACACCTACCAGCTCTGGTCGGAGAGATACGACCGCGAGATGGAGGACGTGTTCGCGATCCAGGACGACATCTCCCAGGCGATCGTCAAGGCGCTCAAGGTCATTCTCAGCGAGGGCGAGAAGAAGCAGATCGAGAAAGCCCGCGCCGAGAACGTGAAGGCGTACGACTACTACCTTCGCGGGCGCCAGTACTTCCATCACTTTCGCCGGAAGAGTCTCGAGTACGCGCGGCAGATGTTCAACAAGGCGATCGAGATAGATCCCGACTACGCGCGCGCCTACGCCGGCGTCGCGGATGCATGCTCGCTTCTCTACACGTACTTCGACGCCCGCGAGTTCAATCTCAGGCAGGCCGACATCGCGAGCAGCAAGGCACTCGAACTCGAGCCGGAGTTGGCCGAGGCGCATGTTGCGCGCGGGCTGGCGGTGGCGCTGAGCAAACATTTCGACGAAGCGAACGCCGAGTTCGAGATAGCGCTGCGGCTCGATCCGAAGCAGTTCGAAGCGGCGTACTGGTATGCACGAACCCGCCTCACGCAGGGAGAGTTTGAAGAATCCGCAAAACTCTTCGAGCGGGCGATCGCGCTCCGCCCGGAGGACTATCAGCCCCCGGGGTTCCTTGCCCAGGTGCTGACGAACCTCGGCAGGAAAGAGGAAGCCGAGGCGATGTACCGGCGTCATGCCCGGCTGATCGACCAGCATCTGGAGATGAACCCCGACGACCCGCGGGCGTGCGTGCTTGCGGCGATTGCGCATGCAGCGCTGAACGACCCCGAAAAGTCGGTCATGTTCGCCAACCGTGCGCTGGCGGCAGATCCGGACGACCCGATGCTGCTTTACAACGTCGCCTGCAACTACGCCCAGCTGAGCAGAATCGACGACTCCCTCGATGCGTTGGAACGGGCGGTGGACAAGGGATGGGGTGACAAGGCCTGGCTCGAGCACGATAGCGATCTCGATTCTATTCGGAGCTCGCAGCGCTACAAGCAGATAATCCAGGCGTTATAACATGGAAACGCCGCTTCCGCTCGATCGACTGCGTACAGCCCTCTCGCAGACGTATACGATAGACCGCGAGCTTGGGCGGGGCGGGATGGCGACTGTCTATCTCGCCCAGGATACGAAGCACGAGCGCCTCGTCGCGCTCAAGGTGCTCCATCCCGATCTCGCAGCGAGTCTTGGCCCTGACCGGTTCCTGCGCGAGATAAAGCTCGCCGCGCGCCTGAATCATCCGCACATCCTCGGGCTTCACGATTCGGGAGAAGCTGAGGGGTTCCTGTATTACGTGATGCCGTATGTGGAAGGCGAGTCGCTGCGGGAGCGGCTCGACCGCGAGCAGCAGATCGGCGTGGAAGAGGCAGTGCACCATGGGCGTGCGATCGCCTCGGCTCTGGATTACGCGCATCGCAGCGGGATAGTTCACCGGGACATCAAGCCCGAGAACATCATGTTGTACGAGGGCGAAGCGATGGTGATGGATTTCGGAATCGCCAAGGCCTTGAGCGCGGCCGGGTCCGAGACGCTGACCCAGACAGGCATGATGATCGGCACTCCCGCATATGTGAGCCCGGAGCAGGCAGCGGGTGAGACGAATCTCGACGGCAAGAGCGATCAGTACAGCCTCGCCTGCATCGTATACGAGATGCTGACTGGCGAGCGGCCATTCCATGGTTCCACCCCGCAGGCGATAATGGCGAGGCGATTCACGGAAATGCCGCGGCCCGTGCGGGAGATCAGGAGCGCGGTTCCGGAGAGTGTCGAGAAGGCGGTCACGAAGGCGATGTCCATCGAGGCGTCGGGCCGTTATTCGACGGCTGCCCAGTTCGGGCAGGCGCTCTCGTCCGGCAGCCTCGTGACGCCGACCGACACCGCGAGCCTTCCTCAGGCCTCAGTTTCTGCCGCAAAATCAGTGGCCGTGCTCCCGTTCGCCAACAACAGCGCGGATCCGGAGAACGAGTATTTCACCGACGGCATCGCCGACGAGATAATCAGCGCGCTGACGAAGATTCAGTCGCTACGAGTTACTTCGCGCACCTCGTCATTTTCCTTCAAGGGGAAAAACGACGATATCGGCGAGATAGGGCGCAAGCTCAAGGTCTCGACGGTGCTCGAGGGGACAGTCCGGAAGATGGGGAACCGCCTGCGCCTGACTGCGCAGCTTGTGAACGTGGCTGATGGTTCGAATCTCTGGTCGGAGAGGTACGACCGAGAGATCGAGGACGTGTTCGAGATTCAGGACGATATCTCACAGGCGATAGTCAAGGCGTTGCGCGTCATTCTGACCGAGGGGGAAAAGAAGCAGATCGAGAAGGCCCGCGTAGTGGACGTAAAGGCGTACGACTATTACCTGCGTGGAAGACAGTACTTCCATCATTTCCGCCGGAAAAGCCTGGAGTACGCCCGGCAGATGTTCAACCGCGCGAGCGAGATAGATCCGGAATACGCTCGCGCATACGCGGGTGTAGCCGACGCGTGCTCCCTGCTCTACACGTACTTCGACGCGCGCGAGTCGAACCTGCGTCAGGCGGACAGCGCCAGCCTGAGGGCGATAGAGCTCGAGCCGGAGCTTGCCGAAGCGCACGTGGCAAGGGCGATAGCCCTGTCAATGAGCAAGCGATTCGATGAAGCGGTGCCCGAATTCGAGGAAGCGATCCGGCTCGACCCCAAGCTGTTCGACGCAGCGTACTGGTTCGCGCGTGCCCGGCGGCAGCAGGGTGAGTACGATGAAGCGGTTAAGCTGTTCGAGAAAGCTGCTTTGATCCGGCCCGAGGATTACCAGGTTCCCGGATTTCTTGGGTCGGTGCTGGTCACGCTCGGGAGAACGGAAGAAGCTGAAGCTCAATACAGGCGACAGGTACGGCTTGTGAACGAGCACCTCGAGCTGAACCCTGACGATCCGCGCGCGTGCATCCTTGGGTCGATCGCATATGCCGCGTTGAACGACGAGGAGCGCTCGGTGTTCTTTGCGGGCCGCGCTATTGCGGCAGACCCGGATGACCCGATGCTTCTCTACAACGTCGCATGCACATACAGCAAGCTGGGAAGGCTTGACGAGGCGCTGGCCGCCCTCGAGCAGGCGGTGGACCGGGGATACGGCGACAGGGGATGGATGGAGCACGACAGCGACCTTGACCCGCTTCGTGAGACGAGCCGGTACCAGGCAATCGTGAAGGCCATGTAATGGAAAAGAGGGCGCAGAGTGGATCGCCGGGTGGAGGGCGCAGAGTGGAACACACAGAGGCGCAGAGGGGGTGGTGACAACTCCGCTACCGCTCGACCGGCTGCGTGCCGCGCTGTCACAGACATATACTGTTGACCGCGAGCTTGGACGCGGCGGGATGGCTACCGTGTATCTCGCGCAGGATACGAAGCACGAGCGCCTCGTCGCGCTCAAGGTGCTCCATCCCGATCTAGCAGCGAGTCTTGGCCCTGACCGGTTCCTGCGTGAGATAAAGCTTGCCGCCCGCCTGAATCACCCGCACATCCTCGGGCTTCACGATTCGGGTGATGCCGACGGCTTCCTTTACTATGTGATGCCGTATGTGGAGGGCGAGTCGTTGCGCGAGCGGCTCGACCGCGAGCAGTCGATGAACGTCGACGAAACGATTCATCACGGGCGCGCGATCGCCTCGGCGCTCGACTACGCGCATCGAAACGGCATCGTTCACCGGGACATCAAGCCCGAGAACATCATGCTGTACGAAGGCGAAGCCATGGTGATGGATTTCGGCATCGCCAAGGCGGTAAGCGCGGCAGGGCCGGAGACGCTGACCCAGACGGGGATGATGATCGGCACTCCTGCGTATGTGAGCCCCGAGCAGGCGGCGGGAGAGACGAACCTCGACGGGAAAAGCGACCAGTACAGCCTCGCCTGCGTCGTTTACGAGATGATGTCCGGCGAACGGCCGTTCACCGGCGCGACGCCGCAGGCGGTGATGGCGAAACGATTCGCCGAGATGCCGCGCCCCCTTCGCCAGATCAGGAGCTCGATTCCGGAGAGCGTTGAGCGGGCGGTCACGAAGGCGATGGCCATCGAGCCGGCCGGCCGCTACTCCAGTGCCGCCCACTTCGGGCAGGCCCTGGCTTCGGGCAGCATGGTGACGCCGACGGATACTTCCACGATTCCGCACGCGGTCGTCTCGGCGGCGAAGTCGGTTGCCGTCCTGCCGTTCACAAACATGAGCAACGATCCGGATAACGAGTATTTCACCGACGGCATGGCGGAAGAGATAATCAACGCACTCAACAAGGTTCAGTCGCTCCGCGTTGCCGCGCGCACGTCGTCGTTCGCCTTCAAGGGAAAGAACGAGGATGTCGGTGAGATCGGAAGAAAGCTGAAGGTTTCGACTGTTCTCGAGGGCAGCGTGCGGAAAATGGGCAACCGCCTCCGGATCACCGCCCAGCTCGTGAACGTCGCTGACGGTTACCATCTCTGGTCGGAGCGATACGACCGCGAGATGGAGGACGTCTTCGCGATTCAGGACGACATATCGCAGGCGATAGTAAAGGCGCTGAAGGTCATCCTCAGCGAGGGCGAGAAGAAGCAGATCGAGAAAGTGCGCGCCGAGAACGTAGCGGCGTACGATTATTACCTGCGCGGTCGCCAGTACTACCAGATTCATCGCAAGAGTCTCGAGTATGCCCGGCAGATGTTCAGTCGTGCTGTCGAGACCGATCCCGAGTATGCGCGCGCGTACGCCGGCGTCGCCGATTCGTGCTCTCTTCTCTACATGTACTTCGACGCCCGCGACTACAACCTCCGCCAGGCCGATGCTGCGAGTGCGAAGGCGCTGGAACTCGAGCCCGAGCTTGCCGAAGCGCACGTTGCGCGCGGGCTGGCCGTTTCGCTAAGCAAGCGCTTCCGGGAGGCCGAGGAACTGTTCGAGACGGCGATGAAGCTGGATCCCAAGCTCTTCGAGGCCGCCTACTGGTATGGAAGGGCACTGATGTCCGAGGGCCGGATGGCGGAGGCGGCAAGGATGTTCGAGCGGGCCTCGTCGCTGCGGCCCGAAGACTACCAGGCGCCGAGTTTCCTTGCCCAGGCGTACAACTCGATGGGTCGCGAAGAAGAGAGCAACGTGGCGAACCGGCGCTCGATCCGCCTGATGGAAGAGCGTCTCGAGCTGAATCCGTCTGACGCCAGGGCGGCCAACCTGCTGGCGGCAACCTTCGCCAACCTTGGAGAGACCGAAAAGGCGATAGACTACGCCGAGAGGTCGCTTGCGATCGATCCCGATGATGCGATGCTGCTTTACAACATCGCCTGCACGTACGCGCTCCTCGGCCGGGCAGACGAAGCCATAGGTTATATCGAGCGCGCGGTGGACAAGGGGTTCGGGCACAAGGAGTGGCTCGACCATGATCCCGACCTGAATCCACTGCGGGGCAATCCCCGGTTCGAGACTATTTCGAAGGCCATGTGAACAACAAGAGGGCGCAGAGGGCTTCGCCGGCAGGAGGGCGCAGAGGAGTGCACGCAGAGGCGCAGAGGCTCAGAGGCGCAGAGGCGCAGAGGCGCAGAGGTTGTAGTGGCTAATCCTCTACCGCTCGAGCGGCTTCGCGGAGCGCTGGCGAGTACCTACAGTATCGACCGCGAGCTTGGGCGCGGCGGGATGGCGACAGTGTATCTCGCGCAGGACGGGAAGCATGAGCGGCTGGTTGCGCTTAAGGTGCTTCATCCCGACCTCGCGGCGTCTTTGGGGCCGGACCGCTTTCTCAGGGAGATCAAGCTCGCCGCCCGGCTCAACCATCCGCATATCCTGCCCCTTCACGATTCAGGTGAAACCGAGGGATTTCTTTACTACGTGATGCCGTACGTCGAGGGCGAGTCGTTGCGGGAGAGACTCGACCGCGAGCAGCACCTGAGCGTGGAGGAGGCGGTTCATCACGGCCGCGCTATCGCTTCGGCCCTTGACTATGCGCACCGCCAGGGAGTCGTGCATCGCGACATCAAGCCCGAGAACGTCATGCTTTACGAGGGCGAGGCGATGGTGATGGACTTCGGGATCGCGAAGGCCGTGAGCGCAGCAGGATCGGAAACGCTGACTCAGACAGGCATGATGATCGGCACGCCGGCCTACGTCAGTCCGGAGCAGGCAGCAGGTGAGATAAACCTCGACGGCAAGAGCGACCAGTACAGTCTTGGTTGCATGGTCTACGAGATGCTGACGGGAGAGCGCCCCTTCGCTGGCGCGACGCCGCAGGCAGTCATGGCGAAACGGTTCACAGAGATGCCGCGAAGCCTGCGCAGCATAAAAGGCACGATTCCGGAGAGCGTGGAGAAGGCGGTGACAAAGGCGATGTCAACCGATGCGTCGGGGCGATATTCGACAGCAGCGCAGTTCGGGCAGGCGCTCGCCTCGGGCAGCATCGTCACTCCCACCGACACCGCAACCCTGCCCCACGCAACCGTATCAGCCGCAAAATCGGTCGCGGTGCTCCCGTTCACGAACATGAGCGCCGACCCGGAGAACGAGTACTTCACCGACGGAATGGCTGAAGAGATCATTAACGCACTGACGAAGATTCAGTCGTTGCGTGTGATATCGCGCACGTCGTCCTTCGTGTTCAAGGGAAAAAGCGAGGATATCGGGGAGATCGGCCGGAAGCTCAAGGTTTCGACCGTGCTCGAGGGGAGCGTGCGAAAGATGGGCAACCGGCTCCGCATCGCGGCACAGCTTGTAAACGTCGCCGACGGGTCGAACCTCTGGTCGGAGCGATACGACCGTGAGATCGAAGATGTCTTTGCAATTCAGGATGACATATCCGAGGCGATTGTAAGAGCATTGCGGGTCATTCTTACAGAGGGCGAGAAGAAGCAGATCGCCAAAGCCAGGACAGAGAACGTCGAGGCGTATGACTATTACCTGCGCGGACGCCAGTATTTTCATCAGCTTCGTCGAAAAAGCCTCGAGTATGCGCGCCAGATGTTCAACAAGGCGATTGAGATCGATGCCGATTACGCCAGAGCCTGGGCCGGTGTCGCTGACTCATGTTCGATGCTTTACACGTACTTCGACGCCCGCGACTTCAATCTCAGGCAGGCCGATACCGCAAGCCAGAAGGCGCTCGATCTCGCGCCGGAGCTGGCTGAGGCGCACGTTGCGCGAGGTCTTGCGGTTTCACTGAGCAAGCGGTTCGATGAAGCCGAGCGGGAGTTCGACCTCGCGATGAAGCTCGATCCGAAGCTGTTCGAGGCGGCCTGGTGGTACGGCAGAGCTCTTCTGTCCGCAGGACGTTTCCAGGAGGCTGTGAAGATGTTCGAGAGGGCATCGATGCTTCGCCCGGAAGACTACCAGGCTGTCGGTTTCCTGGCGCAGGCCTACAACTCTCTCGGCGACACTGCCGCCTGGGAGTCGACGAACCGACGCTCGATCAAGCTCATGGAGGAGCGCCTGCAGCTGAATCCGGACGACGCTCGCGCGGCAAACCTCGCCGGAGGCAAGTACGCTCAGCTTGGCGAAACGGCAAAGGCGCTCGAACTCATAGAACGATCTCTTGGAATAGACCCCGACGATCCGATGCTCCTCTACAATGTCGCGTGCACTTACGCGGTCATGGGCAGGCCGGAGGACGCGATGGCCTCCCTCGAACGTGCTGTGGACAAGGGTTTTGGGCACAGGGAATGGATCGACCATGATCCGGACCTCAACTCGCTGCGGGACAACCCGCGCTTTCAATCCTTATCGAAGGCCATGTGATGGACAAGAGGGCACAGAGGGCTTCGCCTGCAGGAGGGCGCAGAGGAGTGAACGCAGAGGCGCAGAGTGTAACATGACAACTCCGCTTCCACTCGAGCGGCTGAAGGGTGCCCTCTCCGACACGTACACTATCGACCGCGAGCTTGGGCGCGGCGGGATGGCGACCGTGTATCTCGCGCAGGACGCGAAACACGAGCGTCTCGTCGCGCTCAAGGTGCTCCATCCTGACCTCGCGGCAACACTTGGCCCGGATCGCTTTCTCCGGGAGATCAAGCTCGCCGCTCGGCTCAATCACCCGCACATCCTGCCGCTCCACGATTCGGGAGAAGTCGAGGGCTTCCTGTATTACGTGATGCCGTACGTGGAAGGTGAGTCGTTGCGGGAGCGTCTCGACCGCGAGCGGCAGCTTCCTGTCGAGGAAGCGGTGCACCACGGGCGGGCGATAGCATCGGCTCTCGACTATGCGCACCGACAGGGCATCGTCCACCGCGACATAAAGCCCGAGAACGTGATGCTCTACGAAGGCGAAGCCATGGTCATGGACTTCGGAATCGCAAAAGCCGTAAGCTCGGCGGGGTCCGAGACGCTGACGCAGACAGGCATGATGATCGGAACTCCGGCCTACGTGAGTCCGGAGCAGGCCGCCGGCGAGATCAACCTCGACGGACGAAGCGACCAGTACAGCCTCGGCTGCGTGATATATGAAATGCTGAGCGGAGAGCGCGCCTTCAGCGGTCCGACAGCGCAGGCCGTAATGGCGAAGCGGTTTACCGAAACCGCCAAGCCGTTGCGTTCGGTGCGAAGCACAATTCCGGAATCGGTCGAACGGGCTGTGTCGAAGGCGATGACGACAGATGTCGAAGGGCGGTACAAGACGTCCGCACAATTTGCGCAGGCTCTCGCTTCAGGGAACGCGCAGACTCCCACGGATACGCATACGCTTCCCCAGCAGGTCGTCGCATCGGCCAAGTCCGTTGCGGTCCTCCCGTTCTCCAACATGAGCACTGATGCCGAGAACGAGTACTTCGCTGATGGAATGGCCGAGGAAATTATCAACGCGTTGTCGAAGATCCAGTCGCTCCGCGTCGCCTCGCGTACTGTCTCGTTTGCCCTCAAGGGAAAGAACGAGGATCTGGCCGAGGTGGGAAAGAAGCTGCGTGTTTCGACGGTGCTCGATGGGAGCGTAAGGCGAATGGGAAATCGTCTTCGCATCACAGCCCAGCTTGTCAACGTGGCCGATGGGTACCAGCTGTGGTCCGAGCGCTACGATCGCGAGATGGAAGATGTCTTCGCGATTCAGGACGACATTTCCCAGGCGATCGTCAAGGCGCTTCGTGTGATTCTCACCGAAGGTGAGAAGAAGCAGATAGAGAAGGCGCGCGCCGTGAACGTACAGGCGTACGACTACTATCTCCGGGGCCGGCAGTATTTCCACCAGCTTCGCAGGAAGAGTCTGGAGTACGCAAAGCAGATGTTCAACAAGGCGATTGAGATAGATCCCGAGTATGCGAGAGCGTATGCGGGAGTTGCGGACTGCTACTCCCAACTCTACACGTATTTCGACGCCCGCGAATTCAACCTCCGGCAGGCTGACATCGCCAGCATCAAGGCTCTCGAGCTCGAGCCTGAGCTCGCCGAAGCGCATGTTGCGCGCGGGCTGGCGTTGGCGATGCTCAAGAATTACGAGGAGGCTGAGGGCGAGTTCGAAACGGCGATGAAGCTCGACCCGAAGCTGTTCGACGCGGTTTACTGGTATGCGCGGGCGCGACTGTCGCAGGGCAACTATGCGGAGGCGGCGCGGCTTTTCGAGCGAGCGGCTGTGCTGAGGCCCGAGGATTTCCAGACAGCCGGGTTCCTGGGTCAGGCACTGATGGCAATGGGAAAGCGGGAGGAGGCCCTGGCGTCATACCGCCGGGAGGTTCAGCTCATCGACATTCATCTCA
>JBBQZF010000056.1:0-14012 GCA_038208015.1 Gemmatimonadales bacterium | reverse complement strand
CAGCGGACTCTCCAGGCCCTTGAGTCCCCGGGGATAGCCGTTGCCGTCCCATCGCTCATGATGAGCGACCACTCCGCGCGGCAGCCCCGGAAAGAAGGCCGATAGCGGCTTGAGAACGTCGGCGCCCCGCTGCGGATGCGTCCGCACGGATTCCCACTCTTCGGCGGTCAGCCTCGTGGACACCTGAACGATGTCGGAGATCGCTCCATCCAGCTTGCCTATGTCGTGAAAGAGTGCAACCCGCTCGATCACGTGACATTCGTGGTCGTCGAGGTCGGCGGCATCGGCGATGATCAGGGAGAAGCTCGCGACACGGCGCACGTGCGCGCCAGTCTCCGGATTATTAGCATCTATTGCGTCGAGAAGCGCCTCGAGGGAAGCGGCGCCGAGCCGCTCGAGGCGGCGGCGTCTGCGCCGTTCGCGGACGAGGAGCGCACCGGCGGCTGCGCTCACGAGAAGTGATGCGTATCGGACCATATGAACCTCTCCAAGCAAGAAGCGTACGCCATCAGGGTTAGATTCACCAGATGCGCAACACCGCACGCGTCACGACAAAGGGCTTGAGGCGGTGGGAGTCGGGGCACCCCTGGATTTATCGAAGCGACGTGGCCGAGAGGCCGGAGGTCGAGGCCGGAACCGTCATCGTGCTCGACAGCCGCAACCGGCCCCTCGGGTGGGCATTGTGGAGCCCGAAATCGGAGATATCGCTGCGGTTCATCGAGCGCGACACCGACGTGGCCATAGATGGCGCATGGTGGCGCGGCAGAATCGAAGAAGCGGCATCGAGGCGCGCAGGGCTCGAGACAGTCACCAACGCATTCAGGGTGGTTCACGGTGAAGCCGACGGGCTTCCGTCGCTTGTCGTCGACAAGTACGATCGCTGGGCCGTGGTTCAGCTTATGAGCGCGGGCCTCGAAGTGTTCCGCAACGACATCGTCGATGCAATAGTGAGAGTCCTTCATGTTGATGGAATCCTGGCACGGAATGACGCGGCGCTGCGTGGAAAGGAAGGGCTCGCTCGAGAAACCGTAGTGCTTCACGGCGATGTTCCGCGCGAAATCGAGATAGACGAGCACGGAGTTCGTTATATCGCTGCGCCGTGGACAGGGCAGAAAACCGGGGCGTTTCTCGACCAGCGCGAGAATCGCCGGCTCGTCGGTGAGGTCTCGAAAGGGGCGGCCCTTGACTGCTTCAGCTATCACGGGTCCTTCGCGCTCCATCTCGCCCGCAATGCTGACAGGGTGGTCGCTCTCGACTCATCGGCGCAGGCGCTCGCAAGGGCGGCGCAGAACGCCGCCCTCAACGGAATCTCGAATATCGATTTCGTCGAGACAGACGCTTTCAATTTTCTTCGGGAGAAGGAGGACGCGGGCGCGCGATTCGACACAATCGTGCTTGACCCTCCGGCGTTCGCGAAGACCCGCAACTCGGTGCCGGCCGCGCTGCGCGGTTACAAGGACATCAACATGCGGGCGATGCGGCTCCTCGCTTCGGGGGGGATGCTGTTTACGGCAAGCTGCAGCTTCCATGTCTCGAAAGCGCTGTTTCTTGAGATGCTGGAAGCAGCTGCGGCGGACAGCGGGCGGCGCATTGCGATTCGCGAGATCCGCGGCCAGCCGCTCGACCATCCCGAGATACTGACGATTCCCGAGACCGGATACATAAAGGGCGCACTGCTCCAGGCAGTCGACTGAGCGACGTCAGGTTTTCTGGCAAACAGGGCAGAACCATGTGGACCGCCCTGCCTGCGGTATCCGCCTGATCCGTGATCCGCACCGCTCGCACGGTTCGCCTTCGCGGCCGTAAACCTTGAAGCGATCCCTGCCCTCGGTATCAGTGTATCTGCCTGGGGGCCGGTTCTGAGCTTCAAGCACTTCGTGAATTGCCTTCGCCATCCGCTCGAGTCTTGCCCCGCTGATGGACGAGGCCACTGCCCGCGGACTTATCTTCGCGCGCCAGAGCGCTTCCGCAGCGTAGATGTTGCCGAGCCCGGCGATAACTTTCTGATCCATTAGCGCCGGTTTGATCGGCCCGCGTCGACCCTTCACCGCACCGCGGAGATAGCTGCCGTTCAGCTGCGGATCGTTTGCTTCGATGCCGAGCTCGGGCAGGGGGTTCCGGCCTTTGGGATGGAGAGCGAGTGCCGAAAGCGCCCGGCTGTCGTGGAGCTCGATGCGAGTGCCATCCGTGAGCTCGATGTATGCCCGTGTGAACTTGTCGAGCGGTTCATCGGTCCTGGTCAACAGCCAGTCCCCGTTCATCCGGAAGTGCGCGTGAAGTATCGAGCCGTTCTCGAGGTGGATGAGTTGGTGCTTTCCACGTCGCTCGACCCGGGCAATCCGCTGCTGTCGCAATCGTCGCGCAGTCGCGTCGGGAAACTGGCGCTGCAGCGCCGGATGGACAGCCTTCGCTTTGGCGATTGTTCGACCTTCGACAGCTGCGCGCAGCCGCTGCATCGCTTCTTCAACTTCGGGCAACTCGGGCATTTCTCTCTCGATTCTCCTCAGAAAACACTTGCGCGCAGCACATGATCGTCTAGCTTGCCTTGCGCGCGCCCGGAGTACGCATCACCTCCGACCGGACACGATGGATCAGTCAGCTCCCCGATCGCTGAAGCACGAGTACGACCTGCTCGTGGAAAATGATATCGATGCCTACAAGGACTCGATCTCGCGCACGGCTCTCCTCAAAATTGGCGACGAAGCCGTTGCTTCGCTTCACTCGCAGACACAGTTCGCGATGAACGAGCTGCTCCTTTGCGACGAAGTCGATCGCATAATCCGCAAGCGCCTCCGCATTCCCTCCTATAGTACCTGGCGGAAGAAGGAGCTGAAGCGGCTCAAGGAGCTCGAGGAGTTCCGGCGGCCGGAGCGCTGGGGTGTTTCGGCGGACAGCGCCCTGGCGCGCGAATTTCACCTTCCGGCTGAGTCACGGGTACTCGTGGCCGGAGCCAGTGTGGCTAACGCGGCCAGGTATCTCGCGGCGCAGGGTTGCTCGGTAATGGCGATCGACGGTGCAAGCTCAGCCGTCGAGTCATCCCTCAACGAGGAGGAGTCGGCGCTCCTGGGCGGCCGGATTGAATCGCTGCCCGTCGGCCTGAAGGAGTGGGCTCCCGACCAGCCGCTCAACGCAGTCGTCTGCACCCCGGCCGCCTTCGCCGGGCTTTCCCCCGCCGAGCGGCACCGGGTGATCGAGGTGCTCCAGAGCGCAACGCGTGATGGCGGGGTCCACCTCGTAGACACGATAATCGCGAGCCAGGGCGAGCCGTCGCTCTCCGAGCTCCGGAAGAGCTACAAGGGCTGGACAATATCGGTGCTCGACGACGGCCCCACCTCCCGCAGCTTCCTCGCCCGCAAAGACTCGGCAGCCTGACCGGCGGCCCCGTTACAACAAGCGGTTCAGGATTCCGTGTCATATCGACACGGGAGTGTCCACAGATTGTGTGTCCAAGTGCGACACGCGCGAATCATTTTGAACGTGGGGGGTATCATAAGTCTCTATTAATCAAGGACTTAAAATGTTTGCGGTAGCTGGCATCAGGGGTGCCTTTAAGGCGCGTGCTCGGCAAAGGCTCGAGCTCGTAACCTGTGAGAGGAAAATGAAAAAGGTTCGTGAAGTGCCCGAGACGGATGAGCCGATCGGGATAATCATCTCGCGTGGAGACAGGACGGAGCAGCGCCCGGTGTTTTCCGCGTACATCTGGGGTCCGGCCCCGGAACCCGCAGTCGAACCTTCCACAAAGGTGGCCTGACTCGTAACTGACCTGTCAGCTTGAACTTGCGGTAGAAAATGACGGGGTTGTTGACCGTCATTTTTCTTGCCCGTCCTTGCTCTTCCCCAGGGGCGTCGAGTGGCCGAACCCCATCTATCTATATAGTAGCCAGGGAGGGTACATCAATTGCCATTGCCCTCTCTGTGGAAGAATCCTTTGATGAGTGGGAGACTCAGCGCCATTCCCTGATGGCGAGCAAGATCTCCGAGCTTGGCCTTTCGATCCAGGGCAGCCGGGTGGAGCGAATGGTCGACCAGCTATACAGGGAGCTCGATGCACGGGGACTTGCGCTGAGGCCGCCTGTATATCTGAGCGACCAGTGGGGATGTCCGGACGGGACTCCATTGATAGGAGTTCCGTTCTACCTGGCCGACCCGCGACTGGAGCGGATCGAGGATGATTTCGCCGAAGGCATCGAGTCGGACGAGGAGTCGATGCGCTATATGCGCCATGAAGCGGGGCATGCGTTCAACTATGCGTACCGCATTTATGACCGGGCCGACTGGCGGCAGATATTCGGACCTTACTCCCGTCCGTATCGCGAACGCTATCGCGCCGACCCCTTCTCGCACGACTACGTCCGCCACATCCTCGGCTGGTATGCCCAGAAGCATCCCGACGAGGATTTCGCGGAGTCGTTTGCGGTCTGGCTCACACCCGACCTCGACTGGCGAAAGGCGTATGAGGGCTGGCCTGCGCTGGCGAAGCTCGAGTATGTGGATCGCGTGATGAAGGAAGTTGGCGGAGAAGCGCCTGAAGTTCCGGATCCGGTCGAAGATGATCTGCCTGTTGATTCAATGCGGTACTCACTCGAGGATCACTATCGCCAGTCGGCGGTCTCGATTCCCGTGAGCGACACCACGACCTTCGACGGGGATCTCCGGAACATCTTTGCATCGGGGAACGAATCGCCCGAGGGGCAACCCGCGGGCGAGTTCCTGGCTGCACATCGGCGCGAGATCGTCGGCCGAATCGCATACTGGACCGGAGAGAGTACCTTCCCGGTGCGGCAGTTGATCGACATGCTGCGGGATCGGGCGGAGGTGCTCGAGCTGCGCGTTCGCGGACTCGATGCGTCGACACTCATCGAGCTCACGGCCTTCGGCACCGCCGTGATGATGAATCACCGGCATGCCGGCTCGATGCGAAAACGGAGCAGGCTGAAGACATGAAGATCACGCTGCTTCACACAAGCGATGCGCTCGACCCTCCGGTCGACCCGGTGCTCGACCAGCTCGAGACAGCAATGGTGTCAAACGGACACGAATGCAGTCGCCTCGTGGTGAGCGACTCGGTTCAGCCGCTGGTCTCGGAGCTCGAAAGCCGGAAGCCCGACCTCGTCTTCAACATTGCAGAATCTTTCGCTGGACGCAGCGCGCTCGAGTCGAATGTCGCCGCCCTTCTCAACCTTCTCGGCCTGGGATACACCGGCTCGAGTCCGGCCGGTCTCATTCTCGCCGGCGACAAGACGCTTACGAAGAAGGTGTTGAGCTTTCACGGCATTCTCACTGCGCGGTTCGCGACAGTCTTCCGCGGCTCAGTCGACTGGGCAGGCGACATCGACTTCCCGCTGATCCTGAAGCCACCACAGGAGGACGCATCGCTCGGCATCACGCAGAAGTCGATCGTGAACGACGTCCAGGAGCTGCTCCAGACAATCAGCTCACTCCAGCAGGAGTACCAGGGTCCGGTTCTCGCCGAGGAGTTCATCGATGGCCGGGAGTTCTACGTCGGCGTGCTCGGGAACAGCGACGTGAAGGCGCTGCCAGTCATGGAGCTTGATTTCTCCGGATATCCCGACGACAGGCCGAAGATCGCAACCTGGGAAGCAAAGTGGGGTGACGACGGCGACGAGAAAGGTGCAGAGTTCGATGGGACGCGCTCGGTATTTCCGACTGACCTCTCGGAAGAGCTGACGCTGCGGATGCAGAAAGTCGCGATCGACGCCTTCAACGCTCTCCGTCTCCGGGACTACGCACGCGTCGATCTCCGCATGAACTCAAAGGAGGAGATATACGTGATAGAGGTGAATCCCAACTGCTACCTGGAGAAGGCTGCCGAATTCGCAACGGCTGCCGCAAAGGACGGTCTGGAGTATCGGGTGCTGGTCGAGCGGATAGTGGATCTGGCGAGGGCGCGCTACTCCCGATGAAGCACGCGGAAACAAAAAAGCCGGCTCACGGGCCGGCTTTCTTGCCAATCAGTTCAACCAGCTCGAAGCTGGCAGACTGCTAGCGGCGCTTCTTGGCCGCTTTCTTCTTCGCGCCGCCCTTCTTCGCGGCCTTACGTCCACCCTTCTTCGCGGCCTTCTTCGCGCCGCCCTTCTTAGCTGCCTTGCGTCCTTTCTTTGCTGCCATTTGTCTCTCCGTGTGGAGTTGAACTCTCGCCGACCCCCCGGTGGAGCCGGCGAATGCTGCGGAGCGTCCGCCCTGGCACGCACAGTTACGATCAGCATGATGCATGCAATGCGCTTTCGTAACTACGCGCGAATATAGAAGCATCATTAAATGCACGCAATGAGTTTTTTTTCGATTTGTGATGAGGCAAGATGACCGAACAAGGCAACGAGCGGACTTCCATACTTCTTTCCGATTTGTCAGCTTACCTTCGCGCGTCGACAATCGACGATTCATGCGCCACAACAATTGCGGAGTACGAGTGAAAGCCCTGGTGAAGGAGACTGCTGGTCCCGGCTTCGTGATGCGCGACGTACCCGAGCCGCGCATCCGCGACGATGAAGTTCTCATCCGCGTGCATCGCGCCGGCGTGTGCGGCACCGACGTCCACATCTACGACTGGGACGACTGGGCGAAGGGACGCTGCAAGCCGCCCTTCGTCGTCGGTCATGAGTTCGCCGGGGAAGTCGTGGAAGTCGGCCGCCTCGTGACGGATGTCCAGGAGGGTGACCGCGTGACAGCCGAAGGACACATCGTCGACGGCCGTTGCCTGCTCTGCCGGACCGGCAACGCTCACGTCTGCCCGCATACCCGCATCATCGGCGTCGACCGCGATGGATGTTTCGCCGAGTTCATAGCGATGCCGGCGACGAACGTGTGGCATCTCGACGATGCGATATCCTATGACGTGGGGGGCATTCACGACCCTATGGGCAACGCGTTTCACACCGCGCTCACAGCCGATATCCCCGGTGCCACCGTGCTCGTCACGGGCTGCGGTCCCATCGGTATTTTCGCCGTCGGGATCTGCCGCGCGGCCGGCGCGTCCCGCGTAATTGCGTCGGACATAAACCCGAAACGTCTCGAGCTTGCAAAGTCCATGGGTGCCCACGACATCGTGACGCCGGGCGAGGCCGAGGCCGCGGTGAAACGCGCAACTGACGGCCTCGGCGTGGATGTAGTCCTCGAGATGTCAGGCGTTCCCGCGGCGATCCACCAGGCCCTCGCGCTCGTCCGCGTCGGCGGGCGGGTTCAGATGCTTGGCATTCCGTCGGCGCCAATAGAGATCGACCTTCCGAAGGAGGTAATCTTCAAGGGCATCACGATATACGGCGTAGTCGGGCGAAGGATGTATGACACGTGGCACCAGATGACCCGGTTTCTTCGCGCCGGTGAGTTCGATCCGGCACCGGTAATAACCCACCGCTTCCCGATGGCAGATTTCGACGCCGCGATCGCCGCGATTAAATCCGGCGACGCCGGGAAGGTAATCTTCGAGATCGCATAGTCATGGCACTCAACCCGAAGTTTGACCAAGAGCTGAAGGCAGGAATCGAGCAGCTCAAGACAGACCGCGTCTACAAGCGGCTCAACTACCTCGACTCCCCGCAGTCCGCCCGGGTGCGGATGGAAGGGCGAGGCGACGTCCTGATTTTCTCATCCAACAACTATCTCGGCCTCTGCGACGAGTCGTCCGTCGTGAAGGCGGGTATCGAAGGACTCGAGAAATTCGGCGCCGGGACGGGAAGCGTGCGCTTCATTTGTGGCACGTTCACGATTCATCGCGAGCTGGAGGAATCGATTGCCCGGCTGGTGGGGACCGAGGCGTCTCTGTCGTACGTCTCGGCGTGGAACGCCAACGAGGGACTCACCGCGACTGTTGTCGAATCAGGGGACTTCGTCGTATCCGATGCGCTCAATCACGCGTCGATAATCGATTCGCTCAGGCTCGCTAAGTCTATCACGAAGTGCACGACTGCCGTCTATGCGCATTCGGACATGGCAGACCTCACGGCGAAGCTCGAGTCGGCGAAGGATGCGAAGCGAAGGATCATCTGGACCGACGGTGTGTTCTCCATGGAGGGAAGCATCGCCAGGCTGCCCGACATACTCGAGATCGCGCGGAAGCATGACGCGATTGTCGTCGTTGACGACTCCCACGGCACGGGAGTGCTGGGCGAGAAGGGACGAGGAACAGCCGAACACTTCGGGGTGCTCGGCGAAGTCGACGTGATCACCTCGACGCTCGGCAAAGCTCTGGGCGGCGCGGCGGGTGGCTTCGTCGCCGGACCTGCATCGCTCTGCGACATGCTCACGCAGCGCTCCAGACCACAGCTGTTTTCGAACGCGCTCCCGCCCACCGTTGCCGCGAGCGCCATTGCATCAATCGCATTTCTGACCGCCCACCCGGAGCGGGTCACCACCCTGCGCGACAACTCCAACTACTTCCGTGAGCAGATAACTGAGGCAGGGTTCAAGCCGCTTCCGGGAGAAACCCCGATTGTTCCCATTATTGTCGGGGAGACTGCCACCGCGATCCAGATGAGTGACATGTTGCTGCAGGAAGGCGTCTTTGTTACGGGATTCGGGTTTCCCGTGGTCCCGCAGGGGCAGGCGCGCGTGCGTTGCCAGCTCAGTGCGGCCCACACCCGTGACGACATCGACGAGGCGATTGCCGCGTTCAGGTCGGTCGGAAGGAAGCTCGGAATTATCTAGAGAATCGTGTGACTCTCCCCGGTCGCACCATACGGCCGGTGGAAAGCTCTGCCGGCAGGGGCATCTGGAAATGCGAAAGACGCGGTGGATTGTCGCCGGCCTGATGTGCGCGGCACTCGTGCCGGACATTGCATCGGCTCAGCGGGTGCGAGACTTCGAGGACTCATGGTTCTGGGGCGTGAAAGGCGGAGTTACGACATTCGCGCCCACTTTCGGTGACGTCGAGTCATCCGCGAGTTATGGTGCCGAATGGCTGATCACGCGTCGTCAAGGCGGGCTGTATGTCTCGCTCGACGAGTCGCGGGTCTCGACCCAGTCTGCGGTATTCGATCCCTCGTTCGAGGGTGAATTCAGGCCGGTCGGCGTGAACAAAATGCGGAGGGTAAGTGTTGCTGCCCTCGCTTTCCCAAAGGCATTCGGGGCGTTCCGTCCATATGCCGGACTCGGCTTCGCGATAAACGTGATAGGGAGCGCCTACCCGCTCGCGGGCCCGGAAGAGTCAGAGGTCGATGAACTCGTCTGGGACCGGATCGACGACCGCACCAGCCAGTCAGGAATTCTGCTGATGGGCGGAGGCCAGTATCAGGTGAGGCGCCTCGCGTTTTTCGCCCAGGCATCGATGGTCCCGAGCAACGACCGCTTTCTGCTCAATGACAGTGCGCTCGGATTCTTCGAGGCCGGTTTTCGCTACAACTTCTCTTCGTCACGCGAAGGCTTGAGGTAGCAGCACCTCCCGCTCAGCCCGTGGCGTTGCGCGGGCTGGGCGTGTTTGTCCTCCGGCTGCCCGAAACCCACGGGTTACCTTGGATCGTGTAGCGAAGCGGCCACTCGGTCGCTTTCGTTATTCCAATGCGTGGCGTAGCCTGGACGAGCGCCTCGTCAACCAGATCCCCTTCCCTTATCACGATTGGCCGGCGCTGCAGGGACAACCCGTTCAGCGCGCCGTCTATTCCGAGCGCCGCGCACAGTTTTCCCGGGCCGTTGGTAAGTTTGCCTGCCGAAATCCCTGCGGTGCGCCGCGCCTGCATCAGGGGAATCCCGTCGAGCGGCTCGATCGCGCGTACGAGCACCGCACTGGGCAATCCTTCGCCGCGGGTCACAGCGTTGAAGCACCAGTGAACGCCGTATATGAAATAGACATACGAAGTGCCGGGCTTGCCGTACAGGGGTTCTGTGCGCTGGGTGCGGCCCACTGCAGCGTGACACGCTGGATCGTCCTCGCCGACGTACGCCTCTGTCTCGACGATTATCCCGCTCGCAGTGCCCTCAGGCGTTGTGCACTCGAGAATAGCGCCGAGCATCTCGCGGGCGACCGTTTCGGTTTCGCGGTCGTAGAAGCTGCGTGAAAGAATCCGTCCCATAAGACAGGAAGCCCGCGAGATCGTCGCGGGCTTCCTCTCTGCCTAGGCTGCGGAATCCGGAGACCCCGGCCTGGCGGTCTTCTTCCGCGTCGCCCGCTTCTTTGCGGCGGGTGCAGAAGCCTTTTCAGCAGAGGCTGCACCCGCCTTCGGGCGCGCTTCCTTGCGAGCGGGCTTCTTTGCCGCGACACGCTTGCGTCCACGCGCCGGTTTCTCCGTCGCGGATTCCTCGACCGCGACAACAGTGTCGATGTCGCCAGCTGGTTTTGCCGTGTTTGTCGGCGCGGCAGAAGCTGGGCTCGAGACAGGAGCGCTCGGCCTTGGCCCTACCACGCCGACGCTCAGCAGGTTTGCCGGCGGGGCGCCCTTCGCGCCCAGGGCTCCCCTGCCTGTTCCGCGCGAACCCATGCCCCTCTGGACCGGAGCCGGCGGTGGAACAACCGGAGCGTTGGCAGTTGCCGCGTCGGCAAGCTGGCGGTCTACAGGCGCAGCGGCCACTGCCGGTGCAACCTCGTAGTCGCTGCCGCGCTTCCTGAGATCAACGACGTCAGCGTCGTGCGCATCGTGAAGTATTCTCATGAAGTTGCGCTCGCTGAGGCTTTCGCTGTCGCGGCCAAGGAGTGAGCGGGCGGCCGCACGCACGTTAGAGGACGGTGCCGCAAGACCTCCCGTGGCTACTGACGCAACAGCGCGACACACCAGATCGAACGCCTCGTCCCTGGTCAACCGCAGTCCTGTCGCGCCGATCTCAGTAGAGCTCTTCGCGGGAGCCTTTGGTGCATCCGCTTTCTGCGGGGCAGAACGCGTGGCCGAAGCCTCCTGAGCTGGTTCGGTGCCGGCGGCTGCGGACGCGGCCTTGGGCACTCTTTCCTCGCGACCTCTTCCCCGACCGCGCCGTCCACCGCGACGACTGCGCTCGGCATCATCAGATTCAGGCGCCGGAGCCGCTGGGGCCGCGCGACCGGTTGCCGGCTGCGCAGCGGCCGCGTCAGCCGGGGCCGACACGCCGTTCTCCGACGAAGCTCTCGGAAGGTCCACTTCGAGCTGTCCATTCTCCAGCTTGTTGATCGAGAGGAGTCCGCGCTTTGCCGCCTCAGACACGAATACCGAGAACTTCGCCTTTCCTACGTCCTTCTCGTCGAACGAGCTGTCGATCTGCTGCATCACCTGCTTCAGCCTGTCGGCGCGCATTACGTCGCCGTTGCGCTTCATGCGCTGGATGGCTTCGCTCACGAGCTCCCATGGATCGTGCTTGACAAGCTCTTCTTCGCCCGACTTCACGAGCCCGGCCAGCGCGTTGTAGGAGTAGTACTCGTCGCAGTTCATCACGAGGAGGTCGCTCGACGACTCGCGGATTCCCACCCCGATGACGTACTTGCCGTATTCCTTGAGCTTGATGACGAGGCTCGAGAAATCCGAGTCGCCGGACAAGAGGATGAAGGTTCCGATCTCCGGTCTCACGAACACGAGCTCGATGGCGTCGATCGCGAGCCTGATGTCGGTCGCATTTTTCTTGGCCGAGCCGTACGCGGTGGCCATGATCATGTCGATCGACGATTCGGCGAGCGGAACGACGTACTGGGGGTACCTCCTCCAGTCTGCGTAGGCGCGCTGAACCGAGACTTTGCCCTTGATGATGTCGGAGGCGAGGAGGCTCCGAAGCTCCGTCTGGAGGTCAGAGCGGATTCCCATCGTGACGTTGTCGAAGTCGATGAGAAGCGCGGCGTTTGGAGCGTGATGAATCGGTGTGCCTGATGACGATTGTGTTACTGCCTGCGGCCCGCGATGAATCGGGGCTATCGGACGGCGCGGCCCTGGCGGCGCGGTCCGGGAAGGACGAAATGACATTTACAGTTGTTGTGGTTGTACGCGGTCGAGAGCCGCACGCATTTGCGTGGAGGGATTTCACGAGCCGTTGTGATCCCTGGAGCATCGTGCGCCAGGGGCACGCGTCTTCAGGTCCAGTCGGGGATTGTGGCGTCATTCATCGCTCACCCTCCCCCGAATCCTCGAAGTCGCGCTTATCCCTGTAATTTATAGACGAATGCCGATGAAGCAACTCCGTTATCGAACGAGGCTCATCGTCATCCTGTCCCTTTTCGCGATCGTCCCGGCGGCGGTGCTCACGATCCTGTGGAGCGAGACCGCGAACCGGGCAATTTCCCTCGTCAGCGGTGTCGGCGCCTGGGAGAGAGTCGCGACAAGCGGCCAGGGGACGATTACTGCCATGCGGGCGGGCCGGCTCACCCCGGAGCAGCGCCGCGCGCTCGATACCCACGAGCGCGAGCTTGGCGTCTCGCTCGAGCAGGCGAGGCGGTTCGATTTCATCGCCAGCCGCTCGATGCGGGTGGTGATTCCCATCGGCATTCTCGCGCTTGCCTTCTTCGGCTTCATCGCGACCCGGGTAGCTGGCCACCTCAGCAGGCAGCTCAGCAGGCCGCTCGATGAGCTTGTGACGTGGACCGGGCGCATCGAGCGGGGAGAGTCGCTGCCACCCCGCGAAGCAACTGCCGCGCGCGGTGCGCCGGAGTTCGCCACCCTCCGCGAGAGGATGCGAGACATGTCCGGAGCGATCGAAGCCGGCAGAAGGAGGGCAGCGGAAACGGAGCGCCTGAAGGCATATCGCGAAAGCGCGCGGCGGGTGGCGCACGAGCTGAAGAATCCCCTCACGCCGATCCGATTCGCAATCGACAGGCTCCGCCGTGACGCGACGGCTGAACAACGCGACAGCGTGGACGTGCTCGCTGTCGAGTCGAAGCGTCTCGAGCGCATCGCGAAGGCATTCGCGGAGTTCGGCAAACTCCCCGAGGGACCTTCAGCGCCGATCGACGTGGCCGCGCTCATTACGTATGCGGCGGAGTCTTCGGTGCCCCCTGGAATCGAGGTGGAGGTGCGCGCGGAGGAAGATCTTCCGCAGGTTATGGGACATCACGACGCGCTCGCCGCGGCTCTCTCGAACGTGATACTCAACGCAGTCGACGCGTGCGCCGAGCGTGGAAACATCAGCGTTGGAGCGAGGAAGACGCGTCTCCGCGGGGGCGATGCGGTCGAGATCGAAGTGGGCGACGACGGAGAGGGCATCGCTGAAGGGGACCTCGAGAGAATCTGGGATCCCTACGTCACGCAGAAGCCAGGCGGAACCGGTCTCGGGCTCGCGATTGCGCGGCAGGCCGTGCTCGCGCATGATGGAACCGTCGATGCATCGAGCACGTTGGGTAAGGGAACGCGAATTCGTTTCATCCTGCCGGCACTGCCTGGCACAAACAATGGAGTCTCGTAATGGGTCCGGAGATCATCGTGCCTCTCGGTGGAATGACCATGATCATCGCGATAGTGGTCGGAAGGCCGCTCGTCAGCGCATGGGCGAAGAAGCTCGAGAACGAATCGAAGCGCCCGGCAATTCCAGCTGACGTGTCGTCGAGACTCGAGCGAATGGAGCAGTCGATCGACGCGATCGCAGTCGAGGTGGAGAGGATATCGGAGGGACAGCGCTTCACCACGAAGCTTCTCGCCGAGTCGACTCATACGCCGGTTCCACCCGAATCGGTGCGTCTCCCGAAGTCATCCGGCACGTAACATGGCTTCCGTCCTGATCGTCGACGATGAACCAAATATCCGTCGGATGGTCGGGGCGCTCCTCTCGGGCGAAGGCTACGAGGTAAGAGAAGCGGCGAGCGGGGCCGAAGGGGTCGCAAGAGCCGAAGACGACGAGCCCGATGCGGTCCTGCTTGACCTTATGATGCCCGGCCAGCTGGACGGTATGGCGGCCCTGGCGAAGCTCCGCATCGACCATCCCGAGCTTGCGGTAATAATGATGAGCGGGCGCGCGGGTCTCAGCGATGCGGTCAAGGCGACGAAGCTCGGCGCCGTGAACTTCCTCGAGAAGCCGCTCACGCCGGAAGGCGTGCTGTTCGCGGTCGGGTCGGCAATCGAGCTGCGGAAGTCGCGGCGCGTGGCCCGCGAGCTGCGCGAGGAGCTCGGTCTTGCCGG
>JBBQZF010000055.1:0-14134 GCA_038208015.1 Gemmatimonadales bacterium | reverse complement strand
GATCCACCGGCTCGGCGAAGAGCCGACGAGGCGCGGCACGCTCCAGGACGTCACGTGCGACTCGGACGGAAAGATCGAGAAGTTCATCGGCGACAGGTCGGCCGCCAAGCCGAGTCTCGCGCTACACCCCTTCAGGGACGGTGAGCCGTACATCCTCGGCATTTTTCTGACGGGCGCATATCAGGAGATACTCGGCGACCTTCACAACCTTTTCGGAGATACGAACGCCGTCCACATCCGGCTGTCGAAGGATGGCTACGAGGTCGCCGAGCTAGTGCACGGCGACACCGTCACCGAGGTGCTCGCCTATGTGCAGTTCAGGGCGTCGGACCTGCTCGCGACGTTCAGGCGCAAGGTCGCAGCGGCGAAGGGTATCACCCGGCAGGAGGCGAACACGTTCATCGCCGACTACGTCGCCGGGCTCGAGGGTTACACGTACCTCGAGGGAGAAGCCGCGCGCTGATCAGCTCGCAGGAATGCGGGCCCATCGCGTAGGATCGAACACCGATGCGGGTATCGGCTCGTTCACCCTGATGTTCTCGTACTCCTCCTTGAAGTACGGCTTGCCGTCCCTCAGGGACATGAACTCCGTCGCGACAGGGAACCCTTCGATGTCCTTGTAGCCACCGACGCGCGTATCGGTGACGACCTTGCGCCCGCCGCGCGTTTCGCTCTGGATCAGACGCACGAGAAGCAGCCGTTCGGCATCTATCCAGATCTGATTCGACTCGAGGTCGTCCTTGTCGGCTCCCATCACAAACACGCGCTTCCTGTCGAGACGGTCAGCCCTGAACTTGTCGAGGTCGACCTTCAGCGAATCGAGTCTCCTGATTGTTATCGCGGGCGGAATCGCGTAGACGTCGGCGGTGAGCGTGAGAATCGGCTGGATCGCCCGGCGCGTTTCGAGGCGGCGACCGTTGTCGAAGGTCGTCACGCGGTTGTTGAGAATCAGGAGCCCGCTTCTATTGGTTAGCGGAGTGAAGTCGATTCTCAGCTTGCCGGGCACTGACAGGTTCTCCACCCAGCGCGACTTCTCCTCCCTGCCCGACGACGTGTAGAACGTGTTCGACTGCTCGAATTTGAGCGTCTGATACCACTTGCCAGCCCATCTGTCGTGCATCTCCCGCACGAGATCGCGCGACGACGTCACCGCCGCGGCCAGCGGTGCTTCCTCCGGCGCCGGATCGCTCCCCGGCAGGATCGCGCCGGAACATGCCGCCGATGCCAGTAACGACAGCAATGCGGGCGCAAGGCCCTTCAACATGCGTGCGTAAACCTGCTTCCCAATCACTTTCAGCCCTCCGTGCTGCGCGTTCGCGCGTTTCGCCTAACGTGTCTGTCCGAAGAAAATTCCGTTGAACAGGAAAGGAAACGCTCCATGAGTTTGACCCCTGAAATGAACCTGGGGTCCATAGAGCACCACCACCCCTTTCCCAACCGGTGCGACGACGACCTGAGCTGCCCCATTCAGCAGATGCTGCCCCCACGCCCACCCGCTCCTGAGCGGCGCCTCGCTGTCGAACCACGCGACTGCCCTGGCGTTGCCCGCCGGGTCGAGCCTGAACGCATTGTCGTTGTTGAAGAAGACGTCGGTCCGACCCCGCATTCCCCAGGCGATCGCGTGGGTCGTGTCCACGGCGACCGATAACACGGAGCCAGGGACATAATATTTCGACCGAGGGAGTGGTCTACCATCATCTCCCGCAACCGCATTCGTGACGGGCAGTCCCAACCGGAACGCGATGTCCGACGACTCCCCGACAGCCAGCAGCGTGCCCCCATTCTGCACGAATTCCCTGAGTCGCGGCAGAGTCCTGCTGACCGTTATCCCGCCGAGCCGGTTGTGCCATTCCCGGGGGATACGCTCGCGCGGAGGCTGTCCCCGGAACTCGAACCCGCGAACTGTGTCCGCGGCCGTGAGAGAGGCGTCGTCTGGCAGGATTATCACATCAAACCTGGAGTTCAGGTTTCCGCGGTCGAGATCCTGCGCAAATACTACCTCGTACGGAAACTCGAACTGGTCGAACACGAAACGCATCCAGCCCGAAGACATCGATCCGCCGTAGACGTCCCAGAGCCCGATGCGCGGAACCCTGATCCGATTGAACGAGCCGGACGGCGGTGGCGAAGTGAGCGCGGTGAACGTTACACCCCGCTCCGCGGCCAGCGAGCGCAGCTGCGATTCAGTCGCCCTGCCAGTCCGGACAACGAAGCTGCCGGCAGGCCACGACCGGTTACCCGTCCCGACGGGGCGGACGAGCGTGTGTACCTCATGCCCGGATTTCGTGAGGCGGTTAGCGGACGCGAAGCCGTCATTTGTGCGGGGCCACGCATACCACCCACCCGCCGGTGCCGCTCGGGTCAGGTCGCCTGCAGGCACGGGAGCAAAGCCGGTGATTTTCTCGAAAGGTCCGGTGAACGGGTCGAGAATCCTGTCGAACTCGACTGCCATCTGGTACGCGAGCGTCCAGCCGGCATTGTCATACGGGGGAGTCGGCGGACCGCCCGCATAGAGGAAATCGTCAGGATGATCCTGCGGCTCGAACATGTCGAGCACGTGCGGCCTGAATGCCTGCGCGGTAAGCACGACGTAGGACCCTGCGGGGTACGTACTGCTGCCGGCGGTGAACTGAGTCGTCGCCCGATGGATCGTGATGCCGTTCTTGACGAGTGTATTGATGAATTTCACCGCGGTCGGAAAGTCCTTCTGATCAGATGGAATTATGTAACCGCGGGGATCTCGCGTTTCCGGAGTGCGAAGAAGCGCGAGATAGTCTGATGACGATACCCGCTTGCCGGCAGCGCTGTCGGCCTGCACGCGGGCCTTAATTGCAGCGACGCGCCGCGGAGTGAGCGTCCACGTGTCGGTGCTTCCCCGATCGACAGAGTTCTGCCCCATCCTCCACGAGTTGAAGAGGAACTGCTCGCGGTGACGGGACGCGACATCCATCACCGCCCGGTTCGCCGTCATGCTGTACTCGAGCGACTGCGCGAAATGCCACCGCTGCGGCATTATCGGAAAGATCGTGTTGCCGCTGGGCAACAGCCGGTCGGGTACGAGCGGGATCTCCATCGGGGTGGGATTTCCGATGGTTTCGGTGAGGAGGCCGATCATGTTGTGGAAGTACGCCGTCGTCCTGAGACCGCCGTTCCACCAGGTTGAGTACGGCGCGCCGCCCCTCATCGTTGTGCCCGGCATTCCGTTGGCGATGAACCTTCCGTGCATCGCCGCGCCGACGAGCTCGATACCCGCGGGGACCAGGGGATCCATGTTGTAGTTGAACGGATCCCTGAACGGCGGTGCGAACATCACAGTGCCGCGTGGTGCGGTCTGGTGATGGTTGTACATGATCTGCGGATGCCACGAGCGGAACAGTATGCTGTCTACAACCTGCGTTTCGGGCTGCGACGCCATGTACGAATCGCGATTGTTGTCGTGCCCGATGTACTTGTGATAGAGACGCGGCACGCCGCCGGTGGAGCGGTTCTCCGGCACAGGGTCGCGCATGTACCAGTCTGACACGAGGTCCATCCCGTCGGGGTTTACCAGAACCGCGAGGAGAATGTCGTCCCTCAGGAACCGCAGCGTTTCCGGATCATCACGGCTCACCATCTCGTAAACGAACTGGACGAGCTGCTGCGCGCCGAGCACTTCGTTTGCGTGGAGTCCTCCATCTATCCAGACGATCGCCTTCCCCTCACGGGCCATTCCGCGCGCCTGCGCCTCGCTGATTCCTTCCGCGAGCGCGAGCCGCTGCGAGATGTCCCGGTAACGCTCGAGCCTCGCAAAGTTTTCCGGCGCGGTCACTATCGCCATCACCATCGGCCGGCCCTCGGCAGTCGTGCCGATTGGCACTACCTGAAGGCGATCAGATTCGCGATCGAGCTTCTCCCAGTATTTGAGAAGCTGCTGGTAGTTGATCAGGCGGTAGTCATCGCCGATGTTGTGGCCGAACTCATGAAGCGGAGTCGTAACTGCCCGCTGGGCGGACCCAACCGCCGGGACGGCCAGAATGAAGCTTGCGAGCGAAAGCAGGATGCGGCTGCGGATCATCTAGTCTGATTTACGTGGTGGGTTCCAACGGAATTTACGCTTCCGCCCGCCGGGTGGACACCGTGCTCCAGGCAGCCAGCGCGACACCGGCGAGAATCACCGCGCCCCCGACGATCGTGGCAACCGAAGGGACCTGCCTTATGCCGGGGATAATCGCGCCCAGTATAGTTGCCCCGACGGGCTCCCCGAGCACAACGAGATTCACCACGTAGGCAGGGAGGAACTTGAGCGCCCAGTTCATGCCGGTATGCCCGAACAACATCGGGCCGATCGCGAGAGCCAGGAAAATAGCGATCTCTCCGGACCCGCTGGGCACGAGGTGAACCCGCGTCGTTATCGCGAGGGCGATCAGCGTGAGTGTGCAGGCGAAGTAGACGAGGCCGACGTACGCCCAGAGCCCAAAACGCCTCCGCAGATGCCGCCCTATCGAGTAGTAGATGGCCGCGAGCACGGCGGCCGACGTCGCCAGCAGGTTGCCAAGCATTGCGCCACGGTGAAACGCCTCCCCGCTCTCGCGCCAGCCGGGTGCGGCGATGATCATGGCCCCGGCGACCGCAATCGTGATCCCGGCCAGTTGCCTGCGGGTCGGCGCTTCCCTGAGGAAAATCGCGGAGATCGCCACGATGAAAACCGGCTGCAGGCTCACCAGGGTCACCGACGCGGCAATCGTCGTGAGATGGATCGAGGCATTCCATGCCCAGAAATGGATCGCGAGCGCGATGCCCGAGGCGGCCGCGAGCATCAGGTCGGCGCGCGTGAGCCGTCGCCATTCCTTCCATTCCGACGTCACGGCAAGCGCGATGGCGACGATGACGAGCGAGAACAAGAGCCGCCATACAGCGATGACCAGCGGGTCCGAGGTGGAGAGCCGCACCAGCGGACCCGCGAACGAAATACCAACCAGCGAGAGGGCGAGAACCGCTCCTGCCGGGGGATGCCTCAAGTCAGTTGTGCGCGAGTCGCCATGAAAGGGGTGACGCGGGTCGTTGCCTTGCGACTACTCCGAGATCGATATCAGCTGCTGGTTCGTCCTGTCGCGCGCCTTGAGCACCTTGCTCGTGTACGACTTGCAATTCGGCGTGTTGGTGCCCCTGACGCATCCGTTGTAGCGCTGGAGCGCAACCCCGAGGCTCGGCGACCGCTTGATGTTGTCAGCGAGGACGCTGACTCCATGACAGATGTTGCTCTCGATGTCGTAGAGGTCGCGTGAAGCGCACCCCCACCGCCCGCGGTGGAACGGCATCACCTGCATGAGTCCGGTGGCTCCGACGAAGCTCCGGGCCCGCGGGTTCATCTCCGACTCGATCATCATTATTCCGAGGATCATCGCCGGGTCTATCGACTTCTTCTTCCCTTCGGAGATCACTGCCCTGGCAATCCTGTCAGCATCGGCCGGGTTTCTCGTATAGCGCCGGATGTACTGGCTGACCCTGAACGGGTCCTCGGCCGGCGCGATGGCGCTTATGACTGCGCCCGGGAGCGCGAGCGGCGCCGTGAGGTTGCGCTGATACTTGTATGTGAAGAGGGTGCCCGCAGCGAGCAGAACCGTCAGGCCAAGGGTGCGAACGATTGCGCCGAGGGAGCGGCGCCATGCCGGGCGATAGAGCCGTGAGACCTGTTCGTAACTCTCGACAAACTTGAGACTGGTGAATCCCGTTTTGACGCGGGACAAGCCGCCATCAGGCCGCTGGTACAAGCACTCCTCCTTTTCCGTCGGGAAACGCCTTGCCGAGGCGGTCTGCAAACCGCTCGAGCATGGCGAGATCCTTCTCAAAGACTTCGTATTCCGCAGCGGTGGTGGGCGACCGGTGGAGCGTCGTCCCGTCCGAGGGATTCATGACCTTCCTGAGCTGCTTTCTCTCCCGCACCAGCTGCGCCCCATGCGACTCGGCGAAGCTCCACATGCGGCGTCCGATCTGGGAATTCGTGAGCGGGCAAGCGGGATACCGGGCGCGGATGTACCTGATGAAATACTCGTTATCGACGACCCGCCTGGCGGTGCCCTGCGGCGGATCGATGTCTTCAGGCGGGACGATGGATACGCGCAGCTCCGACCCCAGGACCGTGGCGATCTGGCGCAACAGGTCAAGCGAGACGTTGTAGTGATCGTCGTGCTCGATGTTGCGGATCGTCGACGGCGAGACGGGGACGGGGAGCTGTGCGGCGACATCTTCCCTGCGCAGGCCTCTGAGCTTTCTGAGTCGCTCGAGGTCGCGTCCAATCCAAGCCATACGTATTCCGGTAATGACGTTAACGGACAACGTATAACGGTAGTCGGGCTGACCTCTTACTGCAAGGGAGCGGAGACTGAAGGTCAAAACCCGGGGGAAGCGGATTGGGCGGATCTGGGCGGATTTTGCGGATCAAGCGTTGCCAGGGCCGGCATGCAGCCGCCTGGCCACAGCATTGTAAAACAAGCATCTCCTTGTCTGGTTTTCAAAACCAAAAAACGAAATGCCCCTTCACTACAGGACTGCCCGCCACGCCGGTCAATTCTTGCCCCCGGTGTGGTTTATCCGCAGAATCCGCTCAATCCGCTCAATCCGCCCAACGGTTTTTCCCCTGGGCTTTCCCCCGTCATTCCGAGCCGCTTGCGGCCTGGAACGGAGCACTGAGCATCTGTGAGGCGGCGCGATCGGCGTACCGCAGAACCTTGCCCGAGTAGGTGTGACAGCGCGGCGTATTCGTACCGCGCACGCAGCCGTTGTAGCGCAGCAGCGCCCTTTCGAGGTTCGGCGAACGCTTCACGAAATCTTCCAGAATGGCGGTCCCATAGCAGACGTTGGTGTCGATATCCGTCAGGTCGCGGGACGGGCACTGACTCCATTTTCCAATATGAAAGGGCATCACCTGCATCAGCCCGCGCGCGCTGACGTTGCTCCGCGCATGAACGTCGAACTTCGCGTTCTCCGCGATCAGGAGGCCTATGAGCAGCGCCGGATCGAGATTCCGCTTGCCGCCCTCACGAATCAGCGCGGTGGCGATCTTGTTGGCGTGGACCGTGTCCTTGGTGTAACGACGGATCACGCTGCTGACCCTGAAAACCTGTTCGCTCACGGGGGGAGGAGCGACGACGAGCGCGGCGGGAAGCTGGAAGAGCTCCCCAGGCTTCGTATAGGTAAGGCGCTGCTGGTTCACGGTCCAGATCACGCCGGAGACAAGAAACACGGCAGCCACTACGCCCTTGGCGACAAGCCGCAAGTTTCGCTGCAGGGGGGTGAGGGGTGGTCTTTCGACACGCCGCCGTCGAACGCGGGTATAGATGTTTCCGCTGGATCGGCGCCTGTCCTCCTCTACGCCGGTCTCAGCCGGACTTTCTGGTCGTTCTGGAATCTCGGACAAAGGCATAGCCCTAATCTCTGCACCGTGTATGCCATTTGCGGGTATGGAGATTGCCTCCGCTGGCACGCATCTTTGGTATCATTCGGCGGCGGACAAAGCCGCCTTTCTACTATCCCGGGGCCAATTGCATATTTGTGATATCGCCGAGCGGTCGGCGGCCGGCAAATGAAAGAATCAGAGGGAATCTACCGGCTCGGACGGTTCCTCAAGCGACTCATTATCGGCGGCGCGATCGTCACCGTCGGGTTGATGGTTTTCGGCTATGCTGTCTTCATGAGACATGTCGACGCGCGCGGCGCGTGGCAGGCGGCAGCGCGCGAGCTCAACGGAGGCATGCTGCACTACGGCGAACGTGTTGAGGTATTCGCCAAGGCCTTCAAGCGTCGGCCAACCGACTACTACCGGGCCTCGAACGGACTCCTGGTGGCAACGAATGAGAGGGTCATCTTCATCGGCATCTCACCCAGCGACAAGCTCAGGAGCGAGGATGCGCCGCCAAGAATCCTCCAGTACGAGTTCCCCAACGACACGATGCTGACGCTGAAGAAGCGCCGGCTCTACATGCTCACCGCAAAGGGAGTCCGCATAGCTCACGGATCCTCGGCGGTTCAGGATTTTGCGGCATCTCCCGGGGACGAAGAATCGCTCGTGAAGCTCGCCGACCGCGTGAACCAGCGGCTCGACGCGCTGCGGGTCGAGGCAATCCGCGAGACCCGGATACGGTCCGGCATCGCGGCACTGATAAACCAGCCGATCCGCTACGTAGTAAGGCGGGGCGACGCAATTTCGACTATCGCAAGCCGTTTCGATACGACTCCCGAGAATATCCGCGCCTGGAACAACATCGTCGGCGACAGGGTGCGGATCGGCGACACGCTCATCGTGAAAGCCGAAGGCCCGCGGCCCTGATCACGCCTGGAGGCGATACCCCGCTTTCCAGACTGTGAGGATGTGCCGCGGCGTCGAGGGATCATCCTCGAGCTTTCGCCTGAGCTCGGCGATATGGATGTCGACTGTGCGCGTCATTACCTCCGCCTGGTACCCCCACACCTCTTTCAACAGCTCGAGGCGTGACGCGACTGCGCCGCGGCGGCGGACGAGGGCGAGCAACAGGTCGAACTCTTTTGGCGTCAGCGCGATCTCACTCCCCCCTTTCTTCACCGAACGGGCACGCGTGTCGATTGACACCTTGTCGAACTGCTCAACGTCACTGTCGCCACTCGACCTTTCCCCTTTCGCGCGGCGGAGAATTGCCTGCACCCGGGCGAGCAGTTCGGAAAGGCTGAACGGTTTTGTCACGTAGTCGTCGGCCCCGAGCCTGAAGCCGAACACCTTGTCCGCCTCCTCCCCGCGAGCGGTGAGGATCAGGACCGGCATGTCCTTCCCTTCGGCGCGCAGCTTCTTGAGGATCGTGTAACCGTCCATGCCGGGCAGCATGAGGTCAAGCACTATCAAGTCAGGATCCCCAGTCCTGGCGAGCTCGAATCCGAGAGTCCCGTCCTCGGAGGTCTCGACCTCGTAGCCTTCTGACTCGAGGCTGCGTGTCAGCCCGAAAGCGAGGTTCGCATTGTCTTCGATGACGAGAACTTTTGTCATGTGCCCACCTCCAGTGATTCGCGTTTCCTGTCAACCGGAGGCGCCCCTCTCGGCTCGTTCACTCGTGGAAACTCGATTGCGAAGCGCGCTCCACCGCCCGGCGCGTCCTCGACCCAAGTGCGCCCGCCATGATGCTTCACCAGCTCACTCACGATCGACAGTCCGATCCCACTGCCACCGACAGCGGATTCTGTCTCACGCGACAGGCGAACATACGGGTCCCAGATCTTGTCGCGGTCACCGCGCGGAACGCCCGGCCCCTTGTCATCGACCGTTATCAGCACTGCGTCGTCAGTACCCGACAGCGTGACGCTCACCGTCTGGCCGAGCGGGCCGTACTTCACGGCGTTGTCGAGAAGGTTCAGCACGACCTGCCGCAACGCGCGTGGGTCTACACGCGAGACGAGACCCGGCTCGATCGTAGTGCGCACTCTCGCGCGCCGAACTCGGGCGAGCGGGGCGAAAGCATCGATGGCGGATTCCATTTCGACATCCATCGCCAGCGGCTCAGCCACGACCGTGTTGCGACCATGCTCGGACCTGGCGAATGCGAGAACGTTCTCGACGAGGTAAGTGAGCCGCTGGGCTTCCTCGTCGATTATGCTGAATGACCGCTCACGCTCCTGATCGGACCTGAGCTGTCCGTTCCTCAGCAGTTCGGCGAAAAGGCGGATCTGCGCGAGAGGCGTGCGAAGCTCGTGCGAAACGCCTGAGACGAAATCGACCCTGAGCTGCGCGAGCTGCTGCTGGCGCCGGAGCTGAATCACCGCGGCGACCACGAGTCCTGCGGTAAGCGTGAAGAGCAGGGCAAGTACCGGCAGACGCGAGCGCGGCAACCCGCCGACTACGAGCTGCGACGCAATCTCGGGTCGCAGGGATACGCCAAGGTGAAGCTGGGCAAATCTCTCGTCGAGGCTGTCGACAACCGTGAAACCATTGTCGAAGGGGCCCGCGTGCGACGCATAGACCTGCCCGCCGCTGGGAGCCCAGGCTTTCACGGCGATGACAGAATCCCGGTTGACGTCTCGAAGCAGCGACGGAGGAAGGAGGGTCGTCCTGACGAGCACTGAGTCGAACAGCGGCTGAATGAAGGCACGCGCATCGGTCTCGAAGCCGTAGGTGACGAGGAGCCGACCATCGTAATCCCGCGACAGGACATAACACACGATTCTCAGCTTTCCGTCAACGCTGTCGACTGCCGCGATGTACGAGTCGTTGCTGATGATGATCCCGAGCAGGCTCGCCGGACTCCTGTCTGCGGAGCCGAACGACTGCGTCCGGATTGGAGGCGTACCGAAGCGGGACGAGCTGAGCACTGTGTCGCGCACCCATCGCTGCACCGCCGGCGACGGCTGCTCACCGGCAATCGTCATCGAGCTGTCGCGCCAATCAAGACGGAAGTAGAACCTGATGCCCTTCAGATACGGCGCAGGAGCGGGCGGCTGGAGCGACGCGGCCATGAATTCCTGAGGCGACGGCCACGCCTCAGGCTTGGCCGGGTCAACGCGCGTCAGCGGGACGATGAACGTCGAGATCATCGCGCTCAGGATCC
The DNA here is from genome assembly GCA_038208015.1 of Gemmatimonadales bacterium. Lineage (GTDB taxonomy): Bacteria > Gemmatimonadota > Gemmatimonadetes > Gemmatimonadales > Gemmatimonadaceae > UBA4720. The sequence goes on along the minus strand of JBBQZF010000055.1, from coordinate 3,590 downwards.
CCTGCCCGGCGTGCTGGTTCATCTGCCACGCCGCGAACGACGCGTAATCCGTGAGCGCGTTCTCGGCCGCGGCGCGATGCGACCGCTCCGCCTCGACGGCCTGCCAGCCCAGGATGCCAGTGAGGATCAGGGCGAACGCGAGCAGCGTCACAAGCGCCGCAGAGCGCGAGCGCCTGAGCGCCCTTCCCTGCTTCAAATGATTGTCCGACATGTGTGGGCAGGAATATAGGATGATGCGGCGAAGGCCTGAGTCCGGAGGGAGTATCGGAGGAGTAAGAGGTTTGTAAGGGCCTTTGACTGATTGCGGACTGCGGACGTACTGCGGACTGAGACTCTGACTACTGCGGACAGCCCGTAGTGGTCAGAGTCCGTGTCCGCAGTAGTCCGCAGTCCGAGTCCGGACTACGTCCGCAGTCCGCAGTCAGTAAGAGTTCGCCCCTCTCGCCACCATCTATACCTCATCCCAGATCTTCTCATGCCGGGTTTCCTTCAGCGTGATCGTCCCGACTATGAACGTCATCAGCGCGATGACGGTCGGATATAAAAGCCCCGCGTACATGTTCCCCGTGCGCGCGACTAGCGCCGTCGCGATAAGAGGCAGGAATCCACCGAACCATCCATTCCCGAAGTGGTAAGGAAGCGACATCGAGGTATACCTCACTCGCGCGGGAAACGATTCAACGAGGAACGCAGCGACGGGACCGGTGATCATCGCGGCAATCGCGATCTGCACAACGATTATCGCCACGATCGCCGCCGGATTGAGCGGCTCGGCGAACCAGGCGATTCCCCGGTAAAGGAAATAGTACGACACCGCGCCGAGCAGGTTGCCGGCCATCATTATCTTCTTGCGGCCGATGCTGTCCGAGAGGTGACCGAACAGAATGAACATCGGGGTTCCGAGCAACAGTGCAACGGCGACTATCGAGTACGTTGTGGTGAGCGGAAGCTTCAATACGGTCTGAAGAAAGAAGAGAGCATAGAACTGGCTCGTGTACCACGTCACCGCCTGTCCCGCCGTGACGCCGAAGAGAATGATCAGGACCAGCCTCCACTTCGGCCATGTGTTGAAGCTGTCGCGGATCGGCGATGCGGACGCGCCTCCCTGCGCCTTGAGCCTGGCGTAGAGAGGCGACTCGCCAAGCTGTCGCCTGATGTAGAACGAGACCATCACCAGCGCGACCGAAAGGAGAAACGGTATCCGCCACGCCCAGTCGGCGAATGCATCTTCTCCAGTCACCCGGCGAGTGATGAGAATCACTATCAGGGAGACAAAGAGACCGAGGGTGGCGGTCGTCTGGATGAAGCTCGTATAGAAGCCGCGACGCGAATCGGGCACGTGCTCGGCGACGTACACTGCCGCGCCGCCGTATTCCCCTCCCAGGGCGAGCCCCTGCAGCAGGCGGAGGATGACGAGGATTATCGGGGCCGCGATGCCTATCGTCTCGTATCCCGGGAGAAATCCTATAGCGGCGGTCGATCCTCCCATAATCAGAAGTGTGGCAAGAAACGCGATCTTTCTTCCGACCAGGTCGCCGATGCGGCCGAAGACCAGCGCGCCCAGGGGGCGGACGGCGAATCCGACTGCGAACGTCGCAAGTGTCTTGAGGAATCCGGCAGTCGCGTTATCCGACGGGTAGAACTGCGTCGCAAGGATTGTCGCGAGGCTGCCGAAGATGAAGAAGTCGTACCACTCGATCATCGTTCCGGCCGTCGACGCGGCGATAACCCGCCATACACCTCGTGGCGCCTTTTCGACTTCCACACTGTTCTTCATGGGGCATATCTTGGAGAGGCCGGAGAATCCTCACAACCAGCGCGAGCGCACCAGATCAAATCGATAGACCTCAACGCCGACCTCGGCGAGCATGATGGCGACCGTTACGCGCGGGACGAAGCGCTGCTTAGCGTGGCATCCTCGGCAAGCATTGCGTGCGGCGCTCATGCCGGATCTTCCGCGGTGATGGAGATGACTGCGCGCGCGGCCGCTGCGCTCGGCGTGGCGGTCGGGGCTCATCCATCCTACGAGGACAGGGAGCGTTTCGGTCGAACGCCACTCGACCTTCCGCGCGATGTCTTGGCGGCATCGGTCCGAGGGCAGATCGAGCTTCTCACAAACGCCTGCGATCGAGCCGGCACGTCGGTTCGTTATGTGAAGCTTCACGGCGCGCTTTACAACAATGCGGCATCGGACGATGAGCTGGCGGCTGAGATCGCCGACTGCATTTCAACGCTCGATTCGACACTCGCCGTATTGACGCTGCCGGGAAGCGCGATGGCCCGGAGGGCGGCGGCAGCGGGGCTGGTTGTTGCGAGAGAGGGATTCATCGACCGGGCCTATGACCGGAGTGGGTCACTGGTTCCGCGGGACGCCGAAGGGTCGGTGATCACGGATCCATCGCTTGCTGCATCGCGCGCAGTGCGGATGGCAATCGAAGCAAAGGTCGAGTCGATCGACGGGACCGATTTACCTGCCGGGGTAGACTCGCTGTGCGTGCATGGCGACAGCGTGAACGCGATCGAGATGATCACGGCGGCGAGGAGTCTGCTCGAGTCATCAGGCGTTCTGATTCGGTCCTTCACATGAACAGCGTTGTCGTGTCGCCGCTCGGCGATCGCGCAATCTCCGTCTCGTTCGGGGAGGGAATAGGCGAGGAGCTCAGCTCGCTCGTTGTGGGGCAGTCATTCGCAATCCGCGCAGCGGGGATCATCGGGGTGACGGACGTCGTTCCCGCGTACGCGACGCTCGCCGTTCATTATGATCCGCTCGTGATCGGATACACCGACCTGAGCGAGAGAATCTCATCGTGCATCGCTTCTCCCGAATCCATCGAGCATGCCACGCCGGCCGCGGCGCTTCACATCATCGATGTTCGCTACGATGGTGAGGACATCGAGGAAGTTGCCGGCAGGACCCGGCTCTCGATCGACGAGGTGATCGCAATTCACAGTGGGCAGGAGTATCGCGTGTACGTAATCGGGTTCGTGCCGGGCTTCGCGTATCTTGGCATGCTCGACGAGCGCCTCGCGCTCCCGCGACGCGACTCCCCGCGCAAGCGGGTTCCTGCGGGATCTGTCGCGATAGCAGACCGGCAGACCGGCATATATCCGTCGTCAACGCCTGGCGGCTGGAATCTCATCGGCACAACGAGCGCGATTCTCTTTGACCCGGATCGCGAGCAGCCGGCGCTGTTCAAGGCCGGCGACCGCGTGAGATTCGAGCCGTGCTGAACATCGTGCGAGCTCCGGCCTATGCAACAATCCAGGACGCCGGAAGGACGGGATTCCTCGACAGTGGAGTGCCGAAGGCGGGGGCGATGGACCTCCCCGCCCTTTTTACGCTCAATGCGATGCTCGGCAGCGATCCGGGATGTGCGGCCATCGAGTGGGCGCTGAGCGGAGGCGAGATCGAGTTCGAGCGGGCAACGACATTCGCGGTGGGCGGCTCAGCCGGCGCACTGTCGCTCTCCGGCCGCGAGATCGAGCCATGGCGCGCCTGTGCCGCGTCTCCGGGAGACAAGCTTGTAATCGGGGCGCCAGATCATGGGAGATTCATTTACATCGCCGTCGCAGGGGGGATAGATGTGCCG
>JBBQZF010000054.1:0-14242 GCA_038208015.1 Gemmatimonadales bacterium | reverse complement strand
TAGTTCACGCACTCGCCGAACTTGGCGTTCTGGTGCTGCTCTTCGAGATCGGCCTCCATACCGACCTCAAGTCACTCGTGAGGGTCGGCAACTCGGCAGTCGTTGTAGCGATAATCGGTGTAGTTCTGCCGTTCGGGCTGGGATACTGGGTCGCGCACGCAATGGGTCTCGGTGTGATTCCGGCTATCGTCGCCGGCGCGGCCCTCACAGCAACGTCAATCGGAATCTCGGCGAGAGCTCTCTCGGATCTCGGCCGGCTGAACACGCCGGAAGGCCAGATAGTGCTCGGCGCCGCAGTGATCGACGACATCATCGGTCTCGTGATACTGTCCGTCGTTGCCGGATTCGTGGGAGGCGCTGCAGTAACCGTGGCCGGCGTGAGCCTCACCACAGCCATCGCCCTTGGGTTCGTCGTCGTCGCAGTTGTCCTCGGCAGCATACTGATTCCGCCGCTGTTCCGGTTCGTAGCGCGGGTGGAGGCGACGGGAACCCTTGGCGTAGTGGGTCTGGCGTTCGCCTTCTTCCTGGCATGGCTGGCGGACAGCGTCGGCTCGGCCACGATCATCGGTGCGTTCTCGGCGGGATTGATCCTTCACAGCACCCCGCAGCGCGATGCGATCGAGAAGGCCACGACAAATCTCGGTCATTTCTTCGTTCCGATATTCTTCGCAAGCGTCGGCGCCGCCATCGAACTCGGCACGCTCGGCGACAGGCGCGTGCTGGCGATCGGCGGAGCTCTGATCGTCGTTGCGGTGCTCAGCAAGTTCGTCGCGGGTTACGGTCCCTGGTGGTTCAAGGGCGACAAGGCGCTCATCGGCATCGCGATGGTTCCCCGCGGCGAGGTTGGACTCATCTTCGCCCGCATGGGACTTGCGACCGGCGCCCTCACTTCGCAGCTCTACAGTGCGCTGGCGCTGATGGTGCTGGTGACGACGTTCATGACCCCGCCGCTTCTCGCCTGGCGCATCGGGGCATCGCCATCGACGGTGCCGCCTGATGATCCGCCGGGCCACGGCGGAATCGACGATCTGGTATCAGGTGCCGCGCCGGATCGGGAGGCGACAAAAGGTTGAAGGAGCACAACTAGCTCACCGGCGGCACGGAGCGCATGAAGAGCCACGTCGCGCGCAGCTCGTCGTCGGTGAGATGCCCCATCGATTTCCAGGGCATCACGTCGCTAATCGTCGTTCCGTCAGGCCTCACGCCGGTGCGGATTGCCTTGAAGAAATCCTGTTCTGTCCATGACGCCATCGGTCCTCCCCGCGTGAGGTTGGTTGTCACCACCCGTTCCATCGCCCGACCACCGGCGAGGGTCGGGAGGTGACACCCGGTGCAGCCCCCGGCATCTGAGAGGTACTTCCCGTACTCGACGGTGACTCCCGGGGTCACCTCCCGCCGGGGACGGTTGCGATCTATCAGCTCCGCAGGGATCAGGGGAAAATCAGAAGTGAAGTAGATGATGCGGGCGATCGGACCTGGCGCTCTTGCAGGCTCGGCCGCCGCATCGGCGGGAGGAACGCTCTTCAGGTACGCGATCATGGCGCCGAGGTCTGAGTCGTTGAACGCGGTGTAGGCTTCTGACGGCATAAATATGAAAGGCTTGCCGTCAGGCCTGACACCATAACGAATCGCGCGCACCCAGTCTGCGTCTGTATACGTGCTCGCAGTACCTCCCCGTCCGGCCGTGAGGTTGGGTGCGGTGAGCTTCATGAAGATCGAAGCATCCATCATCCGGGTCCCGGCGAGGTTCTCCCCGTGGCAATCCGCGCACTTGCCGACGGCCTGAGCGAGATGCCTGCCCCTCTCGATCGACGCGGAATCACTGGGGATGGCTATGTTTTCGACCTCGAGCGGATACGTTCTGGCAAGCCGGCTCGAGGTTATGGCGTATACCGTCCCCACGGCGATAACCACCAGAGCAATCAATCCGCCGACGATATACCCAAGCCACCTCAGACCACGCTTCATCTGATTCTTCTCCGTTCCATTAAGACGTTTTGATTCGACGGCACAACGTATTGCCAGGATTAGTTTCCGTCTAGCTGCAATCCTGCAGTGGCAGCCGTCGCGAGGCAGGTTCACCCCGGAGAGGTTTCAGATGCGATACAGACAACTCGGCAACAGCGATCTCAGGGTCTCGGAGATCTCCCTCGGTTCATGGCTGACCTTCGGGCTCGGTGTCGATGAGTCGGTGGCCCGGGCCTCCCTCGACCGTGCATTTGAGTTAGGTATTAATCTAATCGATACCGCGAATGTGTACGGAAAAGGGGCTGCTGAGTCGTTTTTGGGAAGCGCGCTGAAGGGGCGTGACAGGTCGTCGTACATCCTTGCGACAAAGCTCTACTTCCCGATGACCGGGACTGACCGCGGGCTTTCGGCGGAGCAGGTTTACAAGCAGATCGACCTGTCGCTCGGGCGCCTGAACACTGATTACGTGGATCTCTACCAGTGCCACCGGTACGACGTCGACACTCCGCTCGAGGAAACTATGGAGGCATTGTCGAATGTCGTCAGGCAGGGCAAGGCCCGATATGTCGGCTTCAGCGAATGGACTGCGGAGCAGATAAGGGCGGCCGCCGAGATGCCGGGCGTGGAGAGATTTGTGTCGAGCCAGCCTCAGTACTCGATGTTGTGGCGGAAGCCGGAGGAAGAGGTGATCCCTTACTGCGCTGCGAACGGGATTGGCCAGATAGTCTGGTCGCCGCTCGCGCAGGGAGTGCTCACCGGGAAGTACCTGCCTGGCCAGCCTCCCCCGGAGGATTCGCGGGCGGCGAGCAGCGAGATGAACACTTTCTTTGCCGATGATCTGAGGAGCGACACCACGCTCGCGACGATTCAGGAGCTGCGGCCGATCGCTGCGCGCCTGGGGATCACGCTTGCCCAGATGGCGATTGCGTGGGTCCTGCGGGAGCCGAATGTGTCATCCGCGATCGTCGGAGCCAGCAGGCCGCAGCAGGTCGATGACAACGTTGCCGCGTCGGGTGTGATCCTGCCGCAGGATGCTTTGGACGAGATAGACAGGGTTCTCGAGCCGCTGCTTGCGACTTTCAAGGGGACTCAGCCGCCGCCGAAGAACCGGTAGCCCTGGAGCCGCGACGCCGATCCCGCAACGCTCATTCTGACGAGGGTGGCCGACGCGATATGTCCTCGAGGGCACGTCCAAGAAAGGGGACTGGGTCAGCAAGCATGTCGGTTACGAAAGGGAAGCCCGCTCGAAGCTGCGCAATCGCCCGCGGGATCTCCGAAGCCCCTGAGCCTCTTATTGCCGAGATTGCACTCTTGAGAAGAAGCCCGGGGTTCACGTAGGTCATTCCTACGGAATAGGCCGGATAGCTTTGTGGCAGATCCGCGGTTTCGAGCGCGAGTCGCACCGTGCTCGTCACGAGATCAAGCCCGCATCGCTGCGCAAATCGGAGGTAGGCAGGGAAGCGCGGATTTATCTCGATGACCTTGTCGGTTCCCGTGCGGCTGTCATGCTTGAGCTCTATCTCCGCCGGTCCTGTCCAGCGCCACGCTTCAAAGAGTGGCAGCATCTGGGAAACAAGGCTGAACTCGCTCGTGCTGTGGCTTACAACGGTGAGCCCACCAGTCGATGGCCATTGTCGCTGCTTGCGAGTGGTGAACGCGGCGAACAGCCTGCAATCGTCGGAGAACAGGACGATGAGCGTTTTCATCGCCTCCGGGCCGCCGGGCACGTAATCCTGAATCAATGCTTCGCCGTACTGTCTGGTGCAATTCTCGAGAGCGCGAGCCAGCTCATTCTCGTTTCTCACATACCTCACCCCGCGAGCTGCGCCCACATTTGCCCGCGGCTTCACGACAAGACAGACGTTGCCGTCCGCGGTGCCTGCCAATTCGCGGGCCTCCGGTTCCGAATAAATCCGGACGCATGGAATGCCCAGGGAAGCGCAGCTCTCGATCGAGGCAAACTTGTCGTTGGCGTTTGCGATAGCGCCTGAATCAGCCAGAGTCAGCGAAGTCACCTGGTCCAGCTCGTAGCGCATGCGGGAGCTCGCGATGACAGCTCTCGTTCCCAGAGGGAGCAGCGCGTCGGGGCGCAACTGCCTGACGAGGCGCATTAGGGACTCCGCATAAATGTCAGGGCTCGCGTTGTCGAGTACATGATGCGACACCGCGTACCAGGATTTCGCACCGAACGGCATCGCACGAACGTCCGCCGACAATACATCGTGGCCGGATTTTGCAAGCGACCGGATTGCGGAAAGACTCGCATCGCTCGTAGCACTCGTTACCAGCACGCGCGGCCGCGTCATCCGGTGTTCCGGCGAAGTCCCGCGGCATTCGCCGCCGAGAGGGGCTCGTAAGCGTCGATCATCCTGTTGAGTTTCCTTGTCCGCAGGCCAATGAAATAACGGAGCATCCGCCGCTGAAGCGACGATCTCCCGCGGATCCACATTGTTGTTCGCGCGAGCGAACATCCTCGGCGCAGCTTCACGTCGTAGAGCATGCGCCCGAAATAGACCCGCGGGGCTCCGGCAGTAATCGCGCGGGCAATTGTACCGTTCGACAAGAGATAATACACCGCTGTTCTCCTGCCCATGTCCTGGTCGATTCCTATCATCATCGTGCGCAGGGACGTGGCATCCCGCAGCCCGAAGTTCACCCCAAGAAGCCGGGCATCCTGCCTTGCGATCGCAAGTATCGCCTTGCCGCCGAGCTGGTTGAGAGCCAGCGGCAGGAAGGAAGCGCCAAATGGGAGGGGGACCCCGTTGAGCCGCCGGTAGTGAGAATCGAGAAGCTCGTGCATCTCCGGGGTCACGAGCCCAGCGTCTGAGATCGTCTCGACTTCGATCCCGGCCCGTTTCGCACGATTGCCTTGATGGCGAATCGCCTTTTCGGTGGCGGGATGGATCTTCCTGAGACTGCTCCGGAAATCGGCGAATGTTTCCCAGTCGATATCGATGTAGGCTGTCGGCATCTCGGGTGTCGAACGAAATCCTGCCTTCTCGAGCGCGCCCGCTGCGACGTTGCTGGACGCGTTCCTGACAATGATAGTCGCCCCTTCCCTTTCGGATGCTGCGACAAGAGCATCGACAAGCTGCCGGCTAACGCGGTTGCGTTGCAGGACGGGGAGACTCGCGTCGAGGAGAAATGGCTCTGCCAGACCGAATCGGGAGCCCACGACCAGCGCAGGTGTGGCTCTCATGCCCGCGGCCCTTGCTGCTCGCGCAGCGCTTCCATAGAGCAGCCGGTCGAGCGCGGCAGACTCGACACCGAAATAGGTCTGGCAGGATACGGCTCCAACAATCTTCCCCGAATCCCGAACGACGAAATACAGGAAGCCGATTTTCTCCGACGTGCTCTGCTCGATGAGAGTCAGCCACCCGTGACTGGAGAGAATTTCAGAGCCTGCAACGGAATCCCAATCGTCCCGCGAAATCCGGGAAATGCTCGCGATCTCCTGAATTTCCACTAAGCCGTACGGCGCGCGGATGTCATGACTGCATATGGCCGGGCGCCCAGTTTCGCAGCTACCCGGGACATGCTGCGGTTATGCCGTCTGACCGCCATGATGACGTGGCGCTTTCCGGAGCATTGATACTGCTTTGCGAGCGAGCGAATCAGCGTGGTCATCAGATTGTTCGATCGCCACTCTGGCGGGGTAAAGGCATCGTACAGATATACTTCATCCGCCTCGATGGGAATGATCTGGCCGACGTAGCGAACGACATGTGGCCGCATCGTTGTCCACGCCACGCTGACAATCCTTCCCTCGCGTCTCGCGCAATGGCAGACGTCACCTCCCTGCAGCCGCACCGCTACGTCTACCCGGGAATGCCCCGGGTGGAATAGCAGGTATTCCTCGACTTGAGCGTGCTCTAGGACATCTAGCTGGATGTCCCCGACGACGTCGCTGGAAAGCGGGTCGACCTCGATTCTGAGAAGTTCGATCCGCCTGTACCCAAATTCCGCGAGCGTCCGGTCCCAGATCCCGCCCACCCCATCGCGCCGCCAGATCGACACCGCGCGCCGGACGATCCGGCCAGGGGACCACCACCGAATGTCTGACGGACGCAGCTGGCTGGAAGCGGCCGGCGCGAGATCGATTGGCGTCACACTAGGTTAGATTGTAATCTACTTTAGGAAGCGCTCAGCAAGCTGCACCATCCGCTCGTCATCGCCCGCCCGGGCACGATTGAGAATCTCCCGCACATGCGGCCTCAGCCGCTCCTCGCCCCAGTAATAACCGGTCGCCATCTCGGCGCTCCCGGTATCCCCTTCCCGTGCCGCCTCGAGCATCGCCTCGGCAGCGGCCTTGTCGAACCCCGGATCCTCGCGGTCAGGAAGGTCGAACCGCCGGCCTGGATTCCCCCACTGGCCGGCATCCTCGTTTACGAATGCGCGTGACATAACTTGAATCTGTTCACGTTTCGTTCCCTGCGGTACGCCTCTTGACTGAAAAGGACAATGTGTTAAACCCCACATTCAGGAGCCTGGACATGTTGTCAGCAGGATCGACCTTCAAAATCGGCGGAATGCTTGGCGTGATGCTGATGCTCGCTGCCACACCCGTTCTAGAGGCCCAGAACCGGCTAGCGCTGCCCCGCGGTTCGGTAATAATCGTACGCACGGCCACACCGCTCGAGTCTTCGTCCGCGAGAGTCGGCCAGACTTTCGAGACGAACATTCTCGACTCGGTGAGAGTCGACGGCTATGCGGTCATTCCGGCCGGCAGCCGGATTCGCGGAATTGTCAGGACAGTACAACCAGCCACACGCCAGCAGTCGGGAGTGATGGAAGTTGCATTCGACCGGCTTACCCTGGCGGACGGCACCGCCATCCCGATCACCGGCCGGCTCACCAGTACCGACTCAGCCGAAAGACGCCAGATCGAATCTCGCGCTGACCAGCGGGTTGTGCTCGTTGGCGGGCGCGGCGGAATCGGCGCGGCGATCGCCGGCGCGGGCGGTGGCTCCAGCACGGCATCGGGCCTTCTCGCGGCTCTGGGTGGACTGCTCTCGGAAGCGCAGGACTTCCGCGTGCCGGCAGGGACACCCCTCGCTGTTCAACTCGAGCAGCGGCTGGTTCTGAACAGCCGGGGACTTCGCCGCGCTGATGCTTCGACGATCTACACCGATGCAGATCGAATCCGTGAAGCCCAGTTGGCGCTGACGAGGCTGAATTATTATCGGGGAGTCGCCGATGGCGAGCTTTCGTATGCAACCCAGCGCGCGCTCATCGAATACCAGATCGACAGCAATATTGCCGCGACAGGCAACCTCGACGGACGCACCGCGCAGCTCCTTGGGATCTCCCTCGACATCACCGGAGGCGGAAGCGTCGTCCTGAGCGCCGAGCAGGCGGCGAACATGCGGCGTAACTCGCAGTCACTCGCTGCCCGCGAGCGGCAGGCCCTGGGGATCTCGACTATCGGCCAGCTCAACACCCGTCGCACCTACGCCGAGACGGACCTCGAGCTCTGGTTCGCGCTTTCTGCATTCGCTGACAACGCGTCGCTCTACGAGCAAGTGGTTCGCACATCGGGTACGACTGATGGCGCAATGCTCTCGGGACGCGCGCTTGTGAATGCCGCGCGTCGCGTTGATGCCGCTCTCGCCCGCACGAACGCGTCGCCAGCGCTCCGGAATTCGTGGTCGATGATTAAAACACAAATGATGGAGATAGATACTTCGTACCGCTGAGCTTAGACCTTTAAGTCCACGCGAGTTGTGAGTTTCCAGTTGTGAGTTCTCAGTATTCAGTCAGCGCCGATTTTTCTGACAACTGACAACTCACCACTGGAAACTCACAACTAGCCTGGACTTCCTGGTTTGCCCTCGCCTGCCCGCTGTCACCTCCCGGGATTATGATTCATCATCACCCGCAATCCCGGACCCCGCTTGGCCCAGGCCACCCGCGAGGAAACCCCCTCGCCCGTCATCTACACCTCCGCCTCACCGCACTCCGCCTCTGACTCGCAGCGCACCGCTATCGAGGCAGACCTGGGGCCGGTGCTCGTCCTCGCAGGCCCGGGAGCCGGCAAGACGTTCTGCCTCATCGAGAGAATCAGGTTCCTCGTCGAGCAAAAAGAGATTGATCCCGCCCGCATCTGCGCCTTCACCTTCACCAACAAGGCAGCCGGCGAGATCTCCTCACGCCTCGAGAAATACCTCGGCGAGAGCGCAGACCGCATAAAGCGCGGAACACTCCATTCATTCTGCGCCGAAGTCCTCCGCGAATTCGGGACGTCGATCGGCCTCGAGCCGGGATTTGGCATCGCCGACGAGGACTACCAGATCCGCGCGCTGAGACGGATCGGCGACTACAGGAAGTGGCCGGGTGGAGCGCTCAAGCGGTTCACCGCGATGCGATTCAAGGGAGATGCGATCACAGGGCAGGATGTGAAAGTCTACCAGGATTACCAGAGTTTCCTGAAGAAGCGAAACATGCTCGACTTCGACATGCTGATCCTGAAAACCAACGATCTCATGCGCGTAGAGTCGGTAGCTGATACGCTCCGGCGCCGCTGGGATTCGATACTCGTTGACGAATTCCAGGACCTCAACCGCATCCAGTATGCGATAATCAGGGCGCTCGCCTCGAAGCACCGGAACATTTTCGCCGTAGGCGACGACGAGCAGTCGATCTACTCATGGGCCGGCGCCGACCCTGAAGTATTCGTTCTCTACTCGAACAACTTCGAGGTCTCGAAACGCGCCCAGCTCGGCGAGAACAGGCGATGCCCCCAGGAAGTTGTCGCGCTGTCGAGAAAGCTCGTCGACGCGAACACTCCGATCTTCGCCGACAGGAAACACGGCGAGTCAGACCGCACTTCCCCGTTTCCGATTCTCGCCCACGCCTTCGATACCGAGAACGAGGAGCTCGCCTGGATCATCGACGACCTCCGGCGCGATCGCGAAGCCCACGGACTCAGCTGGGGCGATTACGCGCTTCTCTATCGCACTCACGAGATCGGATACAATGCGGAAGCCGGCTTTCTCAGCTCCGGCGTTCCATGCAGAATGGCTCAGGGCCGCGCGATCGCCGACGATCCGGTCGTCAGTTACCTCGTCGCTGCACTGCGGGCGATCTCAGCTCCGGAAGATCCCGTTCACCAGGAGAGATTCCTTCAGGTCGTTCTTCCGCGCGCGCTGTTCGATGGGGCGCGGGCAAAAGCCGATGAGGGAAGCACTCCGCTGCTCCGATACATCGAACAGATGGCGCGCGCCCTTCCTAAGGAAGACGGCGACCGCCGCAAAATCATGCGCGGCTTCTACGCGTTGAGAAATCTTGCCGCGCTCGGCGCGAGCCACACGCGAATCACTGACCTTGTAGATGAGCTTCTCTCCCAACGCGTTGGTGAGTATCGCACGGTGCTCGAAGAGAATCACGACGAGCTGACAGATCCTGCCGAACATGAAGAGGTTCATCTGCTTGCCTCCCGCCTCAGAGATGCGCTCGACTTCGGGAAGACTGTCTGGATCCCGCGCATGGGCGGATGCGAGATAGCCATCAAGGGCATCCTCGCCGGAATCGGCATCAATCGCGTTCAGCTCGGCGGAATCCCGCCCGAAGTATCGATATCGCTCGGCAACTCCGACGTGCCCGGACTCGGCATAGCCCTCGGAGTGTTCAAGGCAGCGCAACTCATGCGGAGCGAAAGGTTCACTAACGCATTCCGCGATTTCACCGCGATTGATCTGGAGACGACTGACCGGGATACAGCGCGTGCCGAGGTTGTCGAGATCGCGGCGACACGGGTGCGGGATGGAAAGATCGTCGAAGAGTTTCACAGCCTCGTAAAGCCCCGGGTTCCAGTATCGGCAGGAGCGCGTGAGATACACGGCTATGGTGAAGCGGAGCTGGCGGATGCGAAACACTTCGAGGAGATATGGCCGGAGTTTCGCGCGTTCTGCGGCCGGGATGTCCTCGTCGCGCACAACGGCTACGGGTTCGATTTCCCGATTCTTCGGCGAATGTCGAAAGACCTCGACGACACGAAGCTCTCCACATACGACACGCTTGTCCTCGCGCGTGAGCTCCATTCGGGTGGAGCGCGGCTGGAGGATCTCTGCAAAGTGTACGGCATTACACCTGGAAGGCTCCATCACGCCCTCGACGACACGCGCGCCCTCGCTCACGTATTCCTCGGACTCGGCGAAACGAAAGTAGCACGCGCGCGTAAAACGGCCCTTGACAATCTCCTCGACTTCGTCGGGATGGCACTCGCGCTGAGCGATGAGGCGACTCTCTGCGATGAAGCGAAGCGTCTTGCAAAGCTCGTTCGGGTTTACCCCCTCGGCCGCTACAGCAACTGCCTCGAGTTCTACCGGGGAGAGAGCGAGAAGTGTGAAGAGCCCGGCGTCACCTCACTCGAGGATCTCATCAGCCGGCTTGGCGGGCAGAAGCTGATGGACAACCTGAGGGCGGAGAAGACCGCGGATGACCGTTATCCGGGTGCGATGAACCGCCTCAGGCCCTTGCTCGAGTTGTTCGATGGAAAACCGCTCACTGACCAGATCACCGGCTTTCTGGAGCGTGTCGCACTGTCGAAGATGGACGGAGTGGATAAGGACGACGAGCGCGTCAACCTTCTCACGCTTCATTCGACAAAGGGACTCGAGTTCTCCCGTGTCTATATTGTTGGCGCTGAGGATGCGACGTTTCAGGTGGACAGGAATCCCAGCAAGCGGGATCTCGAGGAGGCAAGGCGTCTCATGTATGTCGGAATCACGCGGACGAAGGACAGGCTCATCTTCACCAGAGTGGCCGAGCGTGGCGGGAAGCCGGGTGGCGGCCATCGGTTTCTCGAGGAGATGGAGCTGATGCCGGCGACGCCGGGATGACTGATAGCGGCAAGGAGTGGAAGGTCGCCGTAGGTGACCAGTCAACTTCCGCTGTCTACGATGCCGGTGAGGATTCCAGCAAGGTATTCGTCTGCGCGCACGGCGCCGGCGGCAGCATGTCGGATCGCGGCCTTCTCGCTCTGACAAGGGCGCTAACCACGCGCGGGCTCGGCATTGTCAGGTTCAATTTTCTCTACAAGGAGAAAGGATCAGGCCGCCCCGACCCCATGCCTCGCCTCGAGGAGACGTTTGCGGCAGTCGTCGAAAGTGTCAGGGAAGAGCTGTCCCCGACCAGGCTCATAATCGGCGGAAGGTCCATGGGCGGAAGGGCAGCATCGATGATGGCCGCCAAAGGTTTCCGTTGCGACGGGCTCCTGCTTTTCGCATATCCACTGCATCCCGCGGGTCAGCCGTCAAAGCTCCGCGACGCACACCTTCCTTCAATTGAAATCCCGGTGCTCTGCTTCAACGGAACCCGTGATGCGCTCTGCACCACAGAGCTCATGGAAGGTGCGCTCACAACTGTGCAAACCAGATGGGAGATGCGATGGCTCGAGGCCGCGGATCACAGCTTTCATGTCCTGAAATCCTCCGGTCGAACGGACGCCGACGTCCTCGACGAGGGTGCCTCGGCTACAACGAATTGGGTCGGCACTCTCGATTGATCGTCAGGATCGCTGTCGCAATGGGCTTGGCGGCGGTGTTCCCGTTCTCCGCAGCATCGGCGCAATCGGGCCCCCCGATGATGCCGATAGATCTCTCGAATTCCGCGGAAGCCGCCTGGCTGAAGAAGCCGGTAATTGCGAAACGGACCCTCGATGACATGAGCCGCCTCGAGACGTGGAGCTTTCAGGGGACGGGGAAACTCACTCAGGTCGCCCGCGCATCAGGTGTCAATGTTCCCGCGTTCCGAATTATGATGGACATGTTCACCGACACACCCGCTCCCACGCGGAACCAGCTCTCGTCGGTGAATCTCAGGCGGACATTCGACAACGAGGACTGGCGCGGTTACAACCGGCTATCGATGTGGATACGGCCGGACATTTCCGGATTCCCGATGTTGCCTCTCCAGATTGTTTTCCGCAACGACGGGGAGGTGAAGGTGCCGGATATCTACAACAGGCAGGGCACGCATTACGTCTCTCTCGAGAACGGGAAGTGGACGAACGTGATGTGGGAGATCGAGCCACTCGCCCGCGACAAGGTCACATCGATAGAGATCGGGTACTGGGTGAACAAGATGCTCGCGTTACCCGGTGACCGTGTCTCCTTCGACATCGCGCAGGTCGAGCTCCAGAAGGTCGAACCCGATCACTACGCCGGATGGAATGTCGCCCCTGGCAGGATCGCCTTCAGCCACACCGGATACATGATCTCCTCGTCGAAGACGGCGATCGCGAGCGACCTTGCCGCCCGCGAGTTCAGCGTAATGAGTGTCGATGATTCGACGCGGCCCGTGCTCACCAGGCCAGTCAGGAACGTAGAGACGCGACTCGGCAAATTTCAGGAGCTCGACTTCACCGGACTGAACAAGCCTGGCAATTATTTCCTCGAGGCCGGCGGGATCAGGACGAACCAGTTCAGGGTCGACGACAACGTGTGGACCGGAACGATCTGGAAAACCCTCAACTTCTTTTACGGCCAACGCTGCGGCATCGAGATCCCCGGCGTGCATTCGGAAGATCACCTTGACTGGTTCGCCACACTCGGCGACCAGAAGATCGTGATGAACGGCGGCTGGCACGATGCAGGCGATCTCTCGCAGGGAATGATCAATACGGGCGAGGCTGTCTACGCAATGTTCTCGCTCGCCGAGTCACTTGCGAAGCAGGGGGGTGACAGCGCGCTGGTGCATCGGCTGATCGACGAAGCGAGATGGGGGCTTGACTGGGTGATAAGAGTCCGCTTCCCCGGCGGACACAGGATCGGCTTCGCTTCGCACAATCTCTGGACGAACAACATCGCCGGCGACGCTGACGACCGCTCGCGGGAAGCGAAGAACAATCCTAACGTCAACTACATCGCAGCTGCTGCCGGTGCGATCGGATATCGCGTGCTTCGTGACACCGATTCAGAGCTTGCGGCAAGAGCGCTCGAGATCGCCGAGGATGACTGGAGTCACGCGATTGTCGGGAAGGAGGGGCCGGAGACGTGGCATACTCCCGCCTTCGCCGCGTCTCCGATGGAGCTTGCCGGGATAGGCATCATCGCATCGCTCGAGCTCTACAAGGCGACGGATAAAAAGCGTTATGCCGACAAGGCCGCAGAGCTGGCAAAGACTATTATCGCGTCACAGCAGAAGACATACGTCGGGGACAGGTATCCGCTCGCCGGCTTTTTCTACACCGGCCCCGATCGCGACACGCTGTTTCACCAGTTTCACCGCGGAAACGATCAGGCACCTATTGTCGCGCTGACGAAGCTCGTCGAGGCCTTTCCCAATCATCCTGACTGGATGAAGTGGTATGCGGCGGTGACGCTTTACTCCGAGTATCAGAAGGCGGGAGCGCGCGCGACTGCTCCTTACGGAGTTCTTCCCTCGTACGTCTATCACGAGGACGAGCACCTTCAGCGTCCCGAGAAGGGCGCGCTCCATGGTGAGACTCGCGAGGCGTTCCGCGCGCAGGTACTCGAGGGAATGCCGATGGGCGAGGGCTACTTCCTGAGGGCGTTTCCGGTGTGGTTCGCGCGACAGGGCAATTTCGGGATCCTGCTCTCGCAGGCGAAGGCGTTGACCGCGGCAGCACGGATGCGCCGGGACGCTGAGGCGCAGGAGATCGCACAGAAGCAGGCGCAGTGGATCGTGGGCAGGAATCCCTTCGTCCAGAGCACGATGTACGGCGAGGGTTACGACTGGGCGCAGCAATACGCAGTATCGTCAGGCGACATGGTCGGGTCGCTCCCCGTCGGAATGCAGAGCCTTGGTTCCAATGACGTCCCGTACTGGCCGTCGCAGAACATGTATGTGTACAAGGAAGTGTGGGTCCATCCGCCGGCGCGATGGCTCTGGCTGATGGAGGATCTGATGGATCCCGCGGTTGCAGACGTGCAGCCGCCACGCACAATCAGTTATTCGGTTTCCGCGACAACGCGCACTGATGGAACTGTCACTATCAGGCTCGAGGCGCGCGGCAATGGAAGGCATCAGTTCGTCCTTCGATCGGACAATCTCGATGTAGCCCAGGGCGCGAAGAGTCTGACGTTGCAACCCGGTCGCCCCGGTTTTGTAAGATGGACCGGCAGGGTGAGATCTGCCGCTGGTCCGTGGGTTGGAGTCGTAGTGGCTGATGGTGATGTAGCCGGCCGGCGGGAAGTCATCGGGTCGGTTCCAAGGTTTTCTGGCGTCGAGTACTGAGGAAAGAAAAACCTTCTACCACGGAGAACGCGGAGACGAAACAAAAAAGGGTGCCGCCTGACATCTGCTACCCGCT
>JBBQZF010000053.1:0-14975 GCA_038208015.1 Gemmatimonadales bacterium | reverse complement strand
GGCCAGCACCGCCGCCTCATCAGAATTCGGCGTGACCAGCTCGGCGAGCGGAACGAGCTCCGACCTTATCGCGGCGACCGCATCGTCCTCTATGAGCAGGTCGCCCGAGGTCGCTACCATCACCGGATCGAGCACGTAATGCGGAAGCTTGAATCGGCGGATCGAGTCAGCTACGGCAGCCACCGTATCCGCGTTGCCCAGCATTCCCGTTTTAACCGCCGAGGGCGCGAGGTCTGACGCAACGGCCTTTATCTGGGCGCGCAGCAAATTCACCGGGACGGATTCCCACTCGCTGACACCGAGCGTGTTCTGCGCCGTGATTGCCGTAATTGCGGATGTCCCGAAGATTCCGAACCTGTGGAACGTCTTGAGATCTGCCTGGATTCCGGCGCCCCCGCCGGAATCGGAGCCCGCGATAGTCAGCGCCACTAGCATGCTTCAATATGCACGCGAGCCCCACCGCCTGAACGCGGTGGGGCTCGCCGGAATGAATGAATCCGGGAGCTTACCGCCTTGGGGCAGGAAGCGACCTGAGCCGTGATACGAACGAGCCGTAATTCGCGGAGTTGGCTGTAAGGTTATTCCGCTGCGCTGTCGGTAGCGAGTTGATTGAAGCCTGCGCCGCCGCGATCCGGTCTTCCTCGAGCGGGTGAGTCGCGAACCAGGCCTCCACCCCAGCGGGGCGTGATCTACGCTCGGCGATGAGCTTCTGGAACATCGTCACGATGCCCTGCGGGCTGATGTTTGCGCGGACGGTGTTCGTAATCGCTTCCTGATCCGCCTCGAGCTCATCCTGCCGGCTGAACCGCGCGAAGATTGCGCCGCCGGCGATGTTGATGCCGGCCTGTGCCACACCGCTGCCGCAGATGTTGGTGAGCACGCATGCCAGTGTCACACCGACATTTGCCCCCTGTGCCTTCTCCATCTGCTCGATGCTGTGGCGCCGCACGACGTGACCGATCTCGTGTCCGAGAACGCCGGCAAGCTCGTCCATTCGCGTCGTGCGCTCGATGAGTCCGCGGTTGACGTAGATGAAGCCGCCGGGAACGGCGAACGCATTGACCTCGCGGCTGTCGACGACGTAAAAACGCCAGTTGAGGTCGGCTCGGCTGGTTCTGCTGGCGATCTGATTGCCAAGCAGATTCATGTAGCGGTTGATTTCGGGGTCGCCTACAATCGGCAGCTGGGAATTAATCTGCCGGGCGTAATCCTCGCCCATCTGAACTTCCTGCTGCTGGGAAATTCCGCAGGCAGCCAGTGTCGTCGTAAGCGCCAGAGACGCAAAAATTCGTTTCATCAGGACTCCCACGGTAGATTGCTTTCCGCTTTAGAAGGCAAGTCCTATTCCATCCACCGACAGCCCGACGAGATTGAAACTTCTGACCCTGGCGCGGGACCTGAAGCGCCGGAAATCGAGGGAGAAGCAGGCACTCTTCGTCGCCGAAGGGGTAAGATCTGTCGAAGAGCTTCTTTCCTCGGCGGTGAAGGTGAGAGGCGTGCTTGTCGCGCCCCAGCTTGACGGTGCGGAGCGGGGCGCAGCGCTTCGCGAGCGCATCGCTCAATCGGGTCATGAGATTGCCGCCGTGACCGAGGCGGAGTTCAGGAGCGCAGCCGGGACTGATTCGCCGCAGGGTGTCCTCGCGATTGGTGAGATTCCCGGACACTCGCTCGCCGACCTTCCCGCCGGCGGCAGCATCCGGATGCTTGTTCTCGACGGGGTCCAGGATCCTGGCAACACGGGAACAATCCTGCGTACCGCAGCCGCCCTCGGCGTAGACGCGACAGTGTCGCTGCCCGGAACAGTCGATCTCTGGAATCCCAAGGTCGTGCGCGGAGCGATGGGTGCGAGCTTCCGCCATCCGGCAATGCAGGTCCCTTCCGAAGAGCTGATAAGGTTCATGAGCGCGAGCGGAATCGAGTTGTGGGGCGCCGACACTGAAGGCGATCCCGTCGATGCCCTCGTGCCGCCGGCGCGCCTCGCCCTTGCCGTTGGAAACGAGGGCGCGGGCTTGTCGTCCTTTCTGCGTGAGCGGGTGACACGGCTCGTGAGCCTGCCGATCACCGGCGCGGTTGAATCGCTGAATGTCGCGGTGGCCGCCGGGATTCTCCTTTATCAATTGAGGAAATGACTACACTCTGGGCGATCTACAGCTTCCTCGTGGGAGCCTGCTTCGGATCGTTTCTCAACGTGTGCATATCGCGCTGGCCCGACGGACTGTCTGTCGTCAGGCCGCGCTCGCGTTGCCCGAAATGCGAGAGGCAGATAACGGCGGCGGAGAACATTCCGGTGTTCAGCTGGATCGCGCTTCGTGGTCGCTGCAGGGGCTGCCGGAATCCGATCTCGTTCCAGTACCCGCTTGTCGAGATCCTGGTAGGGCTTGTATGGATGTTCAGCTATCTCCATTACGGCCTCTCGTTCACCGGAGCGCGGGTCGCCATGCTCGTGACGGTTCTCCTCGGAATCGCGATCACCGACGCCAAACACTACCTGATTCCCGACGGGTTCACTGTCTTCGGGCTCATATGGGTCATTGTCACTGCGCTTATCGGTCTCTTTATCGCGGAGTCAGCCCCTTTTGCCGGAGCCTACGACGCAATTCTCGGTGCCTGCGTCGGAGCCGGTGCAATCGCGATCGCCGGCTGGCTCGGAGAGGTGATCCTCAAGGCGCTGGGACGCGAGGAAACGGAGGCGATGGGATTCGGCGATGTCACGCTGATGGCTGTAGTCGGAGCCGCTGTGGGACCGCATCGCGCGCTGATGACGATTTTTCTCGGAGCCGTGCTTGCGACTCTCGTATTCATTCCGCTCGTCGTCCCCGTGGCGTGGATGAGAGCGAAACGGAAAGGAATCCCGTTCGAGAAGCCGCTGGTTCCGTTCGGCGTTTTTCTTGCACCTGCGGCGGTGATCGCGTTGCTTTGGGGCGATCGATTGATCTCCGCGTACACAAGCTATTCCGGTCTCTGATGACTCACGAATTCCTCGATACGAGATCGCCCTTCGGCGTCCGTCGCCCGCCAACCCGCAAGCCGTTGCGGCTCATTTGCCTGCTTGCCGTGGCCGGACTCGCGCTCGCTGGCTGTCGCGACAGGGCCGAGGAGCCGTCCGGGCCGTACGGGCGCCAGATTGCCGAGGCAGTGCCGGCTATCGAGAGAGCTGTGGGGCTCAAGTTCAAGACCCCGCCGAGGATCGAAGCCAGGTCAAAGGCGCAGGTGCGCGAATTCGTCACGGCGCAGATAACTGATTCGGTGGCGGCACGCACGTTTGCGGGAATGACCGCCGCTTACAAACAGCTCGGGATGATTCCCGATACGATGGATCTCAAGAGTTTCCTGATCGACCTGCTCGAGGAGCAGATAGTCGGCTACTACGATCCGAAGACGAAGGTGCTCTACGTGGTGAGCGACGCGCCGAAGGAGGCGGTCGGCATAACCATCACGCACGAGCTCGTTCACGCGCTGCAGGACCAGTACATAAGTCTCGACTCGATGCAGAAGATCGAGGGGCAGAACGACCGCCAGTCAGCGGCGCAGGCGGTGTTCGAGGGGCAGGCGGTTTTTGAGCAGATCGCCGTGATGACCCAGGGCAGCGGCCTGGCTATGAACATGCCGGGCGGATGGGACAGGATTCGCGACATGATCCGCGACAATCAGGCATCGATGCCGGTTTTTGCGCGCGCGCCGACGGTGATTCAGGAAACCCTCATCTTCCCCTACCTGAGCGGCGCCGAATTCGTGCGGAACTTCAAGGAGAGAAATCCCGGGAAGTCGCTCTATGACGACATGCCCGTCTCCACTGAGCAAGTGCTGCATCCGAGATCTTTCTTTGGGGAGAACCGCGATATGCCGACCGCGGTGACGCTGCCGCCGCTAACGGGAGTTTCGAAGACATACGAGAACACGCTTGGCGAATTCGAGGTCAGGCTGTTCCTCTTCGAGCATCTCCGTGACCAGAACGACGCGGTCCAGGGAGCGCGCGGGTGGGATGGTGACCGTTACGCGCTGTTCAACACGGGTGGCGGCCAGGGAATAGCGTGGGTATCGGTCTGGGACTCTCCAGCCGAGGCCTCCGAGTTCTACGACCTCCTCGGCAAGGTTGCTTCGCGGCGGTACGTCTCGAGCACGACGTCTCCGGCCGGTTCGCTAACGCGGACCTACAGCGGCCTCGGCCGGACTGTGCAGATATCCACCGACGAGGTCGGCGGACGGCCCGCAGTACTGTGGGTCGATGTTCCCGCGGGAGCGAGCACGGCTGTGTTGAATCTGGGAGCGGTGACCTTCCAGCAGTGACGCTCGTTAGGTCGGGAAGATTCTCGCCACGAAGAATGTAAAGAGGCCGACGACCGACCCGAGGAGGTAACCGCTCACGATTATCATCTTGAGCTCCTTGTCGATCACGGCTCGCAGCAACTCCTCCACTCTCTCGACGCTGAAGGCCATCACCTTGCGCTCGACCATCGACTGAACGTCGAGCCGCTGCACGAGCGATGGAAGCTGCGTGTGAATCCAGTCCCAGATAAGCGGGGCAGTGGAGTGAGCGAGCTTCCGCGCCGCCTCCGGATCAGTCTGCGCGGTTCTCGCGACATCCTCGATTATCTCGGAGATCGGCTTCTGGAGGTAGGCGAGAAGAGCGTCGTGAATCGTCTTGCTTATCTCCTCGCGTATTATCGGCTCGTCGAGCAGTACGACGAGCTGCTCCACCCCGTCTGTCTCGATGGCGTCGAGCGCCGCTTCCATTTTCCGCTCGCTCATCATGAGCTTCGCCATCACCCGCTCGTGAAACCTGAGATCCTCAACGAACCTGTTGAAAAGTCCATGAAGCGCTGACCGGAGCTTGATCCGGGTGGTAGGCTGGCCGAGGAAGGAGCCGAGTTTGCCCATGGCGACTGGCAAGTAGGAGCTCATCGCCCCTTCCATTGCGCTCACTACCTGTGGCGGCACCTTGTCGATGAGGGGCTCGCGGGACACGATGATTCCGTCGATCACCTCGACCAGCTTATGCTCGAATGCTTTCCTGAGCTCCGGTCGCGCCAGCTCCTCGTGCAGGTCTGCGGGAGTGACGAGGCGCTCGCCGACGGTCCTGCCCAGGCTCTTTGCAAGGCGCGCCTGATTCTTTGGAATTGCGCCCTGAATCCCGAACCGCCGCTGCTTGGGATTGAACAGCAGCCAGACCGCGATCGTGTTCGTGATGCCGCCGGCCATCATGCCGCTCACCACGCTGACGGTGAGACCGAGCCAGATGCCGGTTTCCTGCGCTTGCACGAGCGTCAGTCCCTTGAGACCTGAGTTGTTTCGTCAGTGCGTGCCTTTCTGCGCGGGCTCGATCTCTTCGGCTCGGGCGAATCGGCGAGTACTGTTTCTGGTTTCTGCAGGAGCATGACGTGCAGTACTTCGTCCATCGTCGAGACGAACGTGAACGCCATGTGTCCGCGAACTTCATCGGGGATGTCCCGCAGATCCTTCTCGTTGGATGCCGGCATGACGATCTGCCGTAGGCCGGCTCGATATGCCGCCAGCACCTTTTCCTTCACGCCGCCTATCTCCAGCACCTTCCCACGCAGCGTCACTTCCCCGGTGATTGAGGTATCCCGACGCACTGGACGCGAGCTGAGGATCGACGCTATTGCGAGAGTTATCGCGGCCCCAGCGCTCGGCCCGTCCTTGGGGATCGCTCCGGCCGGGAAATGAACGTGGATGTCGGTCTCGCGAAACTCCTGGGGCGGGATGCTGAGGAGGTCGGCTCGCGACCTTACGTATGAGTATGCGGCGTCGACTGACTCGCGCATCACGCTGCCAAGCTGTCCCGTAACCGTGAGCTTTCCGGTTCCTGACATCTTGAGCGCCTCGATCAGCATTAGATCGCCGCCGGTCGAGGTCCAGGCGAGGCCTGTGACGGCGCCGACTTCCGGCTCCTGGTCAGCCGACTCCAGCGTGTAGCGCGGATTCCCGAGCACATCGATGACCCGGGCGGTGTCGACGACCCACGCCCCCTGCTCCCCTTCGGCTTTCCTGCGCGCGCGGCGCCGCATCAGGGCGGCGACGTCGCGCTCGAAGTTCCTGAGCCCGGCCTCCCGCGAGTAGCGGCTCGATATGAAGCTCAGGACTTCGTCGGTGAACTGAAGGTCCTTGTCGGTTATGCCATGCTCCTCGAACAGCCGCGGCAGGATGTAGCGCCACGCGATCTCCACCTTCTCCTCGACCGTGTAGCCGGAGATCCTGATGACCTCCATCCGGTCACGCAGCGGCGCCGGTATGTCGTAGATGTTGTTTGCCGTGCAAATGAAGAGAACCTGCGAGAGGTCGAATGGAACATTCAGGTAGTGATCGACGAAGCTGCTGTTCTGCGATGGATCGAGCACCTCGAGCATCGCTGATGTCGGATCTCCCGAGGGCCCTCCTCCTGACATCTTGTCTATTTCGTCGATCATGAAGACTGGATCCATCACCTGCACGCGGCGTAGCGCCTGGATCAGGAGGCCCGGCATCGCGCCCACGTACGTGCGACGGTGTCCCCGCACTTCGGCCTCGTCCCTGACTCCGCCGACTGAGATGCGGTAGAACTCCCGCCCGATCGCCGTCGCTATGGCTTCGCCCAGCGAAGTCTTGCCGGTGCCCGGCGGCCCCGCGAAGCAAAGGATCGGGCCATGTGGATCGTTGCCGCGAAGCTTTCTCACGGCAAGGAACTCGATGATCCTGTCCTTCGCCTCGCGGAGACCGTAGTGCCTATCGTCGAGCGCTTTCTCGACCGTGCCGAGATCGATGTCGTCTTTTCCCGACCGCTTATCCCACGGGAGCGCGAGGAGCCAGTCGAGGTAAGTGCGAATTACCTGGTACTCGCTGGAGGCGTGCGAGAGCTGCCGCATGCGCTCGGTCTCGCGACGCGCTTCCTGGGCGGCGCGCTCTGACAGCTTTGTCTCCTCAATTTTCCGGAGCGTCTCGACAGCTTCTTTCTCGCCCGGATCTGTTTCGCCCAGCTCGGACTGGATCGCGCGGAGCTGCTGCCTGAGGTAGAACTCGCGCTGGTGCTGCTCGATCTTTATCTCGGTCTGGCGTTTTACATCCTCGACGACATGAGCCCTGGCAACTTCGCGCTCCAGACGCGTGAGCAGATACCGCAGTCGCTGGCCGATGTCGAGCCGCTGAACTATCTCGTCCTTGTCGGAGATCTTGAAGTTCATGTTCGTCGCCGCGAGGTCGGCGAACCTTCCCGGATCTGACACGTTCATGCGGAGGATCGCGGGAACCTCGTCGGGAATCCTGTCAACCAGTTGCGCGAGAGTTTCCGCGGCGGTCACGACCCTAGTCACGAGCTCGTCTGCTTCACCCTCGTTCGGCGCGGTTTCCCTGGCGCACTTTACCGCCGCGACAGGATACGGCGCGCGCTGCTCGATCTTGTCGATGACGATGCGGCGCAATCCCTGGAGCGTTATCTGGACAGTTTCCCCGGGAAGGTTAATCCGTTCGTGGACTCTCGCAGCGACGCCAACGCGGCCGACGAACGTGTCGAGGTCTATCGGCTCGTCGTGGTCGCTCGTCGCGACGACAAGCGCGACGATGGCGCCCGCGCCCTGGTTGTCGTTCAGCAGGGCGAGATTTTCCGGCGCGCCCATCTGCACGGCAATAGTGCCGAGGGGATAAACGATTGTCGAGCGCAGTGCCATCAGCGGCAGGGTCGGCGGTATCTCCGACTTCAGTATGTCGTCCTTGCGCTGCGCCTTGGCCATGCGGGGTGCTCTCTTGTTTGCGATAATCGGGGAATCAGAAGGTACGTGACGTTCTGGTCACGCTGAAACCTCTGCGGGTTTCCGTGCCAGCAGCGCGGCGAACTCCGGCTCTCCCCGGAGCGGATCGAGCGACGAATCATGCTCTATCCACTTCCAGTGGCCGAAACCGTTGTCTATCGCTTTTGTCAACGCGTCGATTCCCTCGGCCGGCATCCTCTCCAGCGCGTACACGCATGCGACGTTGTAGAGAACGGATGGATCGTCGGGCTCCATGTCCTTCGCGCGCCTCACCCAGTCGCGCGCCTTCTCGGATTCTCCCAGCATCGAGAGGGCGGCCGCGCCCATGTAGAGCGCGCGCGGATTATCAGGGTTGAGGTCGAGATGTTTTCTCGCTGCGTCGTACGACCGACGGATCGCCCGCGTTGCATCGTCAGTCCGGCCGATGTCGGTGTAGGCGCCGGCAAGAAGGATGAGCGCCGCGAAGTCGTCGGGCCTGACGGTTATCGCCCGCTCGAACCACTTCACCGCGTCCTCTGATTTCCCCTGCGCCGTGCAGGCTCTCGCGAAGAAGTACGCGGCCTCGAACGATTTCGGGTCGAGCCGCATTGCCTCCTGGAATTCTCTCTCTGCCTCGTCGAACTTGCCGGTCAGTGAAACCGCGAGACCGCGCGAAGCGTGTGCCTCGGCGAGGTGAGGCGCGAGCTCGAGCGCCCGCTTGCTGGCGGTTTCAGCCTTGCGGAGGTTCTCCGTCGATGCGTCGAAATACTGGTAGAGAAACGAGCAGCAGTCAGCCACGCCGCAGTGCGCAAGCGCATAGCCGGGGTCGAGCTCGATCGAGCGCTCGAACAACTGGCGCGCGAACTCGTGAGCCTTGCGGCGGTGCTGGTGGAAGAACTGGCGGCCCCGAAGATAGAACTCGTAGGCATCGAGGTTCGACGTCGGCACCTGCTCGATTGCCCGCTTTTCGTCTTCCGTCAGCACGACCCTGAGGGCCGCGACGATACTCGATGCTATCTCATCCTGGATCTCGAACACATCCTCGAGCTCACGATCGTAACGCTCGGCCCACAGCTGCGACTGGTCCTCGACACTGACGAGCTGGGCGTTGAGCCGCAGGCGCTTTCCTGACTTGCGGATGCTGCCCTCGAGGACTGTCGAGACCTGGAGCTTCCTGCCTATCTCCCGGATGTCGTCGTTCTTTCCCTTGAAGGTGAATGACGATGTTCGCGACGACACTTTCAGCGCTTTCACCTTCGAGAGCGCGGTTATTATCTCATCGGCGATTCCGTCGGCGAAGAAGTCACCTTCGGGGTCGGCGCTCATGTTCGTAAACGGGAGCACCGCTATCGATTTGCCCTGATTAGCCGAGAGCGGGCTGCCGTCGGGTGTGGCCATGTGCGTCGCGACGAGGGCGCGGGCAAATTCCATCGTAGTGGGGTAGCGCTCGTCGGCGTTCATCGAGAGCGCCTTCAGGAGCGCGGTCTCGACCTCGTCGGGCGTTGACGCAACCACCGAGCGCAGCGATGGGACCGGCTCGCTGAATCTCCTGCTTATCACCGCCTGCGCGGTGGGCCCGGCGAACGGTTTCCTGCCGGAAAGCATCTCGTAGAGGACGCAGGCAAGACTGTACTGATCGCTTCTCCCGTCGATTCGCGTCTCTCCCGACGCCTGCTCGGGGCTGACGTACGCGGGGGTTCCGACGACCATGCCCGTCTGGGTGAGCGTGTCGTCGGCAGCCCCGCTCACGGCCTTCCCGATTCCAAAGTCCATGACGACTGCCTCGCCGTCCTGGAGCATCACGTTTTCGGGCTTGATGTCGCGATGGACGATGTTCTGGCGATGGGCGTAATCGAGTGCGGCGGCGATTCCTCTCACCAGTGCAAGCGCTTCGTCGACGCCAAGCTGGCCCTCGCGCAGCAGCCTGTCGCGGAGCGTCTCTCCGTCGACAACCGGCATGACGTAGTAGAGGTATCCGCCTGCCTCACCCGAGTCGAACAACGGCACGATGTGTGGATGATTCAGTCGCGCCGCCAGCTGGATCTCGCGGAGGAAGCGGTCGGGACCGATCGAATGCCCTAGCTCGGGGTGGAGGACCTTGAGCGCCACCCGGCGATTGTGGCGAATGTCGTGGGCGAGATAGACTGTTGCCATCCCGCCGCGGCCGAGCTCGCGGTCGAGGCGATACGACTTCGCGAGAGCGTCCTCGAGACCTTTATGCATTCTGCTCCAACTCCGACTCTGCGGGCTTTCTGCTCAGCAACTCGAGAAACCCGGGCTCGTTTCTGATGGGGTCGAGGTCCGAATCGTTCTCGATCCAGTTCCAGTGCCCGAAGCCCTCATTGAGCGCCTTTTCGAGAGCCCCGATAGCTTCGTTCAGCTGCCCTTCCATGGAGAATGCGCAAGCAATGTTGTACAGCACCGATGGATCGTCAGGGTCCATCGCGAGCGCGCGGCGATTCCATTCGCGAGCCTTCTCCGATTCACCCAGCATCGTGAGCGACATCGCGCCCATATAAAGCGCGCGCGGATCGTCGGGATTCAGGTCGAGGTGCTTGCGGGCAGTGTCGTACGCGCGGCGGGATCCCTGGATCGCATCGTCCTTGCGGCCGAGGGCCGAGTACACAGTTGCGAGAAGGGCGTGGGATGCGTAGTCCTCGGGCCTGATCGATACAGCATGCTCGAACCACTTCGCCGCGGATTCGTTGTCGCCCTCGGCAACGCACGCGCGCGCGTAGAAGTACGCGGCCTCGAAGGACTTGGGATCAAGGCGGACGGCCGTCTCGAACTCGCGCTTCGCTTCTTCGAATCCGCCGCTCAGCGATACTGCCAGCCCGCGCGATGCGTGTGCTTCGGCAAGCCCCGGTGCGAGCTCGACTGCCCGGAGGCTCGCTGCATCGGCACGCTTGAGGTTTGACTGAGACGCGTCGAAGTACTGGTAAAGAAACGAGCAGCAGTCCGCGACACCGGCATACGCCAGTGCATATCCCGGATCCAGCTCGATCGCGCGCTCGAACATCTGCCGTGCGTACTCGTGGTTCTTCCGCCGATGCTGGTGAAAATACTGCCGGCCGCGGAGGTAGAAGCCGTAGGCCTCCACGTTCGCCGTGGGGACCTGCTCGATCGCGCGCTTCTCGTCGTCACTCAGCACTACCCTGAGGGCCTCGACGATGCTCGCCGAGATCTCGTCCTGGATCGCGAAAACATCCTCGAGCTCACGGTCATACCTGTCCGCCCAGAGCTGGGAGTTGTCCTGCGCGTTCACCAGTTGCGCCGTCAGCCGCAGTCGCTTGCCAGCCTTGCGGATGCTTCCCTCGAGAACTGTAGAAACCTGGAGGCGTCGTCCGATCTCGCGGATATCCTCATTCTTTCCCTTGAACGCGAACGAAGACGTGCGCGACGAAACTTTCAAAGAATTGATCTTCGACAGCGCGTTGATGATTTCCTCCGCGATGCCGTCAGCGAAGAAATCGCCTTCCGGGTCGGCGCTGGAGTTGGTGAAAGGCAGAACCGCGACAGATTTCTGCGCACCGGGACCGGACCCGGTCGCCGTGAGACCGTCGGGTGTCGAGCCGCTTGAAGGGAGCAGGGCACGCGCGAAGTCTCCGGTGGTGGAGTAGCGGCCGCTGGCATCCTTTGACAATGCTTTCGACACCGCTAACTCAATTTCCGCGGTAACGTCCGGAAACACCTCGCGGACCGACGGCACGGGGTCGCTGAACCGCTTGCTCAGGATAGCCTGGGGACTCGTTCCGCTGAATGGCTTGCGCCCCGACAGCATCTCGTAAAGCACACATGCGAGACTGTACTGATCGCTCCGGCCGTCGATGAAGTTCTCGCCTGCTGCCTGTTCGGGACTCACATACGCCGGCGTACCGATCATCATTCCGGCCTGGGTGAGTGTGTCGCCGGACGCGACGCTCACCGCCTTTGCGATGCCGAAATCCATGACGACCGCTTCGCCGTCCTGAAGCATGATGTTCTCTGGCTTGATGTCCCGGTGGACGATGCCGTGGCGGTGCGCGTAGTCGAGTGCCGACGCGACCCCGCGGGCGAGGTCCACAGCTTCCTCGGTCGGGAGGCGACCGTCGCGGAGAAGCCGGTCACGCAGGGATTCCCCTTCGATGACAGGCATCACGTAGTAGAGTGCGCCGCCGGCCTCGCCGGAATCGAATAGCGGGACAATGTGAGGGTGATTCAGTCGCGCAGCGAGCTTGATCTCGCGGAGGAATCTGTCAGGCCCAAGCGCCGAGCTCAGCTCGGAATTGAGCACCTTGAGCGCGACGCGACGCTCGTGGCGAACGTCATTCGCGAGGTAGACAGTCGCCATCCCGCCGCGGCCGAGCTCGCGGTCAATCGTGTACCGGGATGCAAGTGCCGACTCCAACGCCTTCGTCACGCCATATCCTCTGAAAGTCTGGTGGACAAGTTACTTAGGAGGAACACTGTGGGCGAATCGCAATGAGAAAGAAGCCAGGATGCCGAAGAGAATCCGGCCCGCCCCACCGCACGCACCCTAACCCGTTGGAAGGACGGGGGTTGTCAGCTAAGTTTAAAGGCTATGTTCGAAGACCTCAGCGAAAAGCTCGAAGCCACCTTTGCCCGCCTGCGCGGGCGCGGAACGCTCTCCGAATCCGACATCAAGGAAGGGCTTCGCGAAGTACGTCGTGTCCTCCTCGAGGCAGACGTAAACTTCCAGCTTACGCGCGAGTTCCTCGAGCGCGTCGAGAAGAAAGCGGTCACCGTCAATGCGCTCAGCGCCGTCTCCCCCGCCCAGCAGCTCGTCAAGATCGTCCACGAGGAACTCGCCACAATGCTCGGCGAGCGCCGCGAGGGGCTCAAGCTCAGCTCGGTCCCGCCCACGGTCATCATGATGGTCGGGCTCCAGGGGTCTGGCAAGACGACGACGGCCGCCAAGCTCGCAATGAAGCTGAAGGGCGAAGGCCGCCCCACGCGGCTGGTCGCGGCGGACGTCTACCGCCCGGCCGCAATCGATCAGCTCGAGACACTCGGACAGCAGCTCGATGTCCCTGTCTATGCAGATCGCTCGACGAAGGACGTAGTGAAGATCGCCAAGGCAGGTGTCGAGCAATCCAAGCGGGATCGCGACAGGGTCGTGATCATCGATACCGCCGGACGCCTTCAGATCGATGAAGAGATGATGGATGAGCTGAGAGCGCTCAAGGACGCGCTCCGCCCGACAGAGATCCTGTTCGTCGCCGACGGAATGACCGGTCAGGAAGCGGTAAAGATCGCGCAGGGATTCGACAACGCGCTCGGCGTGACAGGCGTCATCCTGACGAAGATGGACGGCGACGCGCGCGGCGGCGCCGCTCTCTCGATCTACGGCGTTCTCAAGAAGCCCATCAAGTACATCGGTGTGGGCGAGAAGCCGGATGCCCTCGAGGAGTTCCATCCGGAGCGCATGGCCGGCCGTATCCTCCAGATGGGAGACGTCGTCTCTCTCGTTGAAAAGGCACAGGCCGCGTTCGACGAAGATGAGGCGAAGCGGCTCCAGAAGAAGGTGAAGAAGGAAGGGATGGACCTGTCCGACTTCCTCAACTCGATGAGGCAGATCGAGAAGATGGGGCCGCTCGAAGGTGTGCTGAAGATGATACCAGGCATCAACACGAAGGCGCTCAAGCAGGCAAAGATGGATCCGAAGCGGATGAAGCACGTCGAAGCGATGATTCTCTCGATGACGCCGGAGGAGCGAAAAAACCCTTCGCTCATCAACGGAACGCGCCGCTCACGCATCGCGAAGGGAAGCGGAAGGTCGATCAGTGATGTAAACCGGCTTCTCGACCAGTTCCGCGAGATGCAGAAGATGATGAAAAAGATGGCGGTAGGCGGTAGGTAGAGGACGCAGAGAGGGGAACCACTTAGTTTTAGTTTGCTTTTTGAACGACCGAGTGCTTGCCGGAAACGCCGGCGGAGCGATGAGCCCGGAGCAGCACGAGACCATGAGACATGGAGCAGCACGATGGTAAGGATTCGACTCCGCCGCGTTGGGCGGAAAAAGGCACCAGTGTACCGTATCGTTGTCGCCGATTCGCAGAGCCCGCGCGACGGCAAGTTCATCGAGATCATCGGCCAGTACGCTCCGCGTCAGGCAGAGGGTGGTCTCGCCGTGAACGAGGAGCGCGCCAACTACTGGCTGGGTGTTGGTGCCCAGCCGAGTGACACGGTTCGCTCACTGCTTCGCCGCGCAGGCGTGCTGAAGCGCCGTCACGAACAGCGCCTCGGAATCGAGCTCAAGGCGGCGGCGGTTCCGCTCCCCGAGCGCACTGCCGAGGAAGAGGCGGCGCTACAGGCCGACACCGAAGCGGTGGAAAGCGCCGAGGCGTAAGTGGCCAGCGATGCATTGGCGATCGTTGGACTCGTTCGCAATGCACAGGGAATCCGCGGCGAGGTAGTAATCGAGCTGCTGACAGATGCGCCGGACGCGGTATTCGCGTCCGGCCGTCGTGTTTTGGCGGGTGAGGGCCAGGCCCAGCGCGAGATGACAGTCGCCGGAACCCGCCCGTTCAAAGGTGGGCTGATGGTGAAGTTCGAGGGCGTCGATGACAGGAACGCCGCCGAACTGCTCCGCGGACTGTATGTATTCTCCCCCTTCGACCAGCTCGAGCCACCGGGCGAGGACGAGGTCTACCTGCATGACCTGATCGGCATGAAGGTCGAGCTCGACACAGGCGAAGCTATGGGCGAGGTCACGGCGTACTACGAGCTCCCGCAGGGGTTGACGCTCGACGTGAAAACCGTGACTGGAAGCGTGCTCGTGCCTTACAGGCCGGAGGTAGTGGAGCGCGTCGACTCTGACGGCCGGCTCGTGGTCGTGAAGAGCGAAGTGGGCATGTTCGACTGATGCCGCTGCGGATCAACGTCGTCACGATCTTTCCCGACTTCTTCGCCGGCCCGCTTGGGCTGAGCATTCCTGAGCGCGCGCGCGCGTCGGGCGGAGTGGAGTACAACATCGTGGATCTCCGGGATTTCACTCACGACCGTCACCGCACCGTCGACGACGCGCCCTATGGCGGCGGTCCGGGCATGGTGATGAAGCCGGGCCCGTTCTTCGAGGCCGTCGAATCGATCGGAGCGGCCGCGCCGATAGTTCTCCTGTCCCCCCGCGGCAGGCTGTTTTCGCACGCGGATGCCGTGAGGTTTTCCGAAGGGTCCGAGCTGACACTTCTTTGCGGCCACTACAAGGATGTGGACCAGCGAGTCGCCGACCATCTCGCGACCGAGGAGATCTCCCTG
>JBBQZF010000052.1:0-15298 GCA_038208015.1 Gemmatimonadales bacterium | reverse complement strand
GGCATACTTCAACGCGTTGGCAAATGATTTGGTGTCGGTGCCGACTTCGCGCTGGTTGATGAGGCATCCCTGGTGCTTATGGATGAACTCGATCGGGTCCTCGACAGTGATGATGTGTCCCTTTCGCTCGCGATTGATCTTGTCGATCATCGCCGCCAGCGTCGTTGACTTTCCCGAGCCCGTAGGCCCGGTCACGAGAACCAGCCCCCGGGGCTTCTCTGCCATTCGGGCAATCGATGCGGGAAGCCCGAGGTCCTGGAACGTCTTGATAGAGAACGGGATCTGACGGATGACCATCGAGACGCAGCCACGCTGCTTGAAGCAGTTGCCGCGGAACCGTGCCAGGCTGGCGATGCCAAACGAGAAGTCGAGCTCGTCCTCCGTCTCGAAACGCTTTTTCTGGTTTTCAGTGAGAACCGAGTAGGCGAGCTGAAGCGTGTCCTTGGGGGTGAGCACGCCGCCCGTGCGGGCGCTCGTCATCTCGCCGTCGATCCTGAGTTTCGGGGACTCGCCTGCTACTATATGAAGGTCGGATGCGCCGAGGGTCACCATCTCCTCGAGCAGCGTGCGGAGATTGACGCCCAGTGCCGGCGGCGCGCGTCCAACTATTGGATGCGGGGGCGGGGCCTCGGGAACTGCCGGGGCTTTCGGGGCTTCGGGTGGTGCCGGTGCGGCCATTGGAGCGCTCATGCCATCCTGCCTGATTTATGAGTCATCGCTTAGAGACGAGCAAAGGGGGGTTTTAGATACTCGTTTCACGGACCACGTTGTCGAGTGAGGCGATCCCCTTGATCACCTTCAGCCAGCCGTCCATCCGGAGCGTGAGCATCCCCTCGGCTATCGCGGCTGTGGCGATCTCTGCCGCGCCTACCTGTTTCATTATCAGCTTCCGCAGCGACTGGGTCATGTTCATCGTCTCGTAGAGGCCCTGGCGGCCCTTCACCCCGGCGCCCTGGCACGCCTCGCACCCCTTCCCCTTGAAGAACGGGAGCTCCCCGATGGGGGTATCGAGCGTGACCCTGGCGAGGTACGGCGCGGCGAACTTCGTGGCACGGGGCTTTGCGTCGGCGAGCGCTACATCGCTGAACTTGAGATCGCGAAGGGTCATCTGGGGGTTCACTTTCGCCACGGCCAGCTCCGCATCCTCGGGAACGTACCTGGTCGCGCACATGACACAGACCTTGGGCACGAGCCGCTGCGCGACAATGAGGTTGATTGCGGACGCGACGTTGAAGCTCTCGATGCCCATGTCGAGCAGTCGCGTGACTGTCTCGGGGGCCGAGTTCGTGTGAAGTGTCGAGAGAACGAGGTGGCCCGTGAGCGCTGCCTTTGTTGCGATGCTGGCCGTCTCCAGATCGCGAATCTCGCCGACCATGATGATGTTCGGATCCTGTCTGAGGAATGCGCGAAGCGCTGCCGCGAAGGTCATTCCGATGTCCGACCTGACGAGCACCTGATTAATCCCGAACAGGTTGTACTCGACCGGATCCTCCGCCGTCATGATGTTCACATTTATGTGATTCACCTTCGACAGCGCGGAGTAAAGCGTAGTCGTCTTGCCTGAGCCTGTCGGTCCTGTCACCAGCACCATGCCGTACGGATTCGCGACCGCGTCGAATATCTCGCGTTCGGCGCGCGGCTCGATGCCGAACGTGCCGAGGTCGAGGGTGAGGTTTCCCTTGTCGAGAATTCTGAGCACGACCTTTTCACCGAAGAGAGTCGGCAGGGTCGACACGCGGTAGTCGATTACGCGGCTGAGAATCTTGAGCTTGATGCGGCCGTCCTGCGGGATGCGGCGCTCGGAGATGTTCAGGTTCGCCATGATCTTGAATCGCGATATCAGGGCTGACCTGAGCTTCAGCGGTGGCTTCATGATCTCCTGAAGCACGCCGTCGATTCTGTAGCGCACCCGAAGCTCGTGCTCGAAGCACTCGAAGTGGATGTCCGATGCCCCGCGGGCGACTGCGTCGGTGAGGATGGCGTTGATGAGCTTGACGACCGGCGCGTCCTGAACCGCGATCGACAGGGCCGCGGCCGACATCTCCTCCTCGATCTGCTCGACGACTTCGACGTCGGCGTCGCCGAACCTGGAAATGTCCTTGAGCAGGGTCTCCATCTGCGCTTCGTTCGACTCGTAGTAGCGCTCGATCGCGTTGCGAAGCGTGTACTCGCCCGCTATCACCGGGAAAATGTCGCAGCGGGTTATGAACTTGAGGTCCTCGATCACCGCCGTTCCGGTGGGATCGACCATCGCTACAGTGAGGGTCCGGCCATCGCGCTTGAGGGGGAGCACGAGGTACTTCGTCGCCATCTCGTTCGGGATCAGGCGGGCGATCTTGGGGTCGACCTCGAAGTTGGCGAGATCGACGGCCGGCATGCGGTACTGGCGGGCGAGCATCCGCGTCATCTCGGTTTCCTTCACGTACCCGAGCTTGACGAGGTTGTAGCCTACGCGCGTGCCGTTCTCCGACTGTTCCTGCAGGGCATGGTTCAACTGCTCGCGCGTTATCATTCCTTCGCGTACGAGCATGTCCCCGATTTTCTCGGAGATTACGGCAGGTGCTGTCACTTCGTGCTATCCCCCCGACGGGATCGCCGCCTGCCCGGTGGCGGATCGGACGAGCCCGCAGTTTCTGTATGGGAAGGACGCGGGTGAAGGGAAAAGGTTACGGCCGAATCGAGGCGGGCGGCGAGCTTCGGGCCGATCCCCTTTACCCTCTGGAATCTCTCGAGGCTGCCGAAGGGACCGAGGCTGTCGCGGTCAGCGACGATCCGCTTCGCGAGGGCCGGCCCGATGTAGCGCAGGGTCTCGATTTCCCCGGCGGTGGCAATATCGAGGTCGATTATCGCCGGGATGACTTCTACGGCTGCCTTTTTCGCCCGGCCACCCTTCTTCTTCTTTCCAAGCTTGCGCACCGAATCGACCGCCGAGATCTGCCGCTCGATCGCGGCCTTTGCCCGTGGATCTACTGCTTCTGGTCCGGAAACAGCCCGGGCGACCCTCACCCCGCTTCCAAGAAGCATTACTCCGCTAAGGAACAGGAGCGCCTTGCGTTCGCCCGGCGTGGCCATGCACCGAGACTATCAGGCAGTGCTCAGCGGACCATCATCGGATCTGGTCTCGTTCCATCATTCGGCCGCTGAAAAGCAAAACCGGAGGAAAAACGGCCCTACCGTAGCAATGCCTCCGCGACCTCCCCGACAATCGACAGCGAACGCGCGGAGATCTTATCGATGGTATCAGTCCGCCGATGATGATACGGATAGTCGATGTCTATCACGTTTATCACCCGCATGCCTGCGCGCAGCAACGGGATATGATCATCGGTGATCCCTCCCATTTCCTCATTCACGAAAACGTCGCCATGCCCGAGCTCGGCCGCGATGCGCCAGACCCTGTCGACGACCTCAGGCGCGCCCTGAAGCGAGTAGCCTTCCTTCTTCAGGCGAAGGTCGCTGTCGCCGATCATGTCCCACACGACGCCGAAGATCGGCATGTACCCCGGGTCCGGCGGGTTCCGCGAGAAGTAGGTGGATCCGATCAGGACGTCGAGCAGCTTGTCGTCAAACTCGCCCCAGTCTTCACCGTCAACGAACAACAGGTCGACCCCGAAGGTCGGCGGGGCTGCCTTCAGCGCGTCGCCGAGGGCGACGAAGAGGCCGACGCCCGACGCTCCATCGTTGGCCCCGGGGACCGGCAGCTGCCGGTCGGCGAGATTCTCTGCCTGGTCGCTCTTAGGGCGCGAATCCCAGTGCGTGACGTAGAGAATCCGGTCCGGCGCGTCAGGCTTGTACCGGGCGATGATGTTTCGCATCGGAAGCTGGATACCGTCCTGCGTCACATGCGTCCAGGTCTGGACGATCACCGTGTCTGCCCTCGCACGCATCTGCTCGACTATCCAGTCACCTGCACGCTGAGCGGCAGGCGATCCGGGAACGCGTGGGCCGAACTCCACCTGGGCAGCGGCGTAGCGGAGTGCCGACTCGCCGTCGAAGCTCCCCGCCTTCGGCTCCTGGTCGCATGAAGCAACCGAGGCAATCATCGCAGTGGCACTTACGATGGTGCGCGACATCGTTGTCATTTTCCTTTTCACTTCAGCTCCCCGCCAAAGAACTGGAGGTGCAGGACTGCACTGAGGACAGTCTGGGTGAATTTGCGATTGAGGTTCTCGTCGAAGCTCTCGACCCTCGAGAAGATGAAACTCGACGAAAGATTTTCTGCAACGTCCGTATCGGCGCTGAAGCTGAACGCCCGGCGGCCGTTGTCAGTCAGCCGGCTCTCGCGGCTAAGCGCGAGCGGGTTGAGGACAAAGTTATCACCATGTGTATCCTGATAGCTCAAACGAGTCCTTATGTCGCTTCTCAGCTTCCAGTCGGGGGGTACCGCCCACGGTTTTGAGAGCTCGACGCTCACATCGCTGTTTCCGCTTCGGGAGCTAAGTCCGGGCCGGCGCTCACGCCTCTCTGAAAGCGCGTACCCGACACTTGCCGAAACCGGCCGCTGGCCGGCGAAGATCACCGAAACGCTCGCGGGAAAGCTCCGGACCAGAGTCTCGCCGCGGTCCCTGACGAAAGCCGCCTGGACTGCATCTGGGCCGCTGGCCGGATCCTCGCTTGTGAACTGCGGACGGTCGGGCTGCCTGTTGTTCACCTGCCTTGTCTGAACCGCTCGGGCGGTGCCCCCTATACTCGAGATCACGCCGCGCAGCCGGTCTGGCTTCATGCTCCACCTGAGCGACAAGTCGGGGAACACGACCTGCGTTCCATCCGTGACAGCCTGCGAATCGTCGAGCCGGCGGATCCAGTTTCGTGCGCTGATCAGCTGATAACGATTTGCCAGCGACGCCCCGAAGGGGAGGGAAATCGTGTGATTAGCTGATACCTGATTGACCAGTCCCGCGCTCGTCGCTGGAGACCCCGATATCTCGCGGAACCGGCCGACATTTCCGAATGCGAGCTGGTACGACAGCGGCGCAGCCGAAGGCGCCTGATCGAACACCGAGATCAGGCTTCGGTTGAAGTTCACGTCGATCGGCTGCATCGCGGTCAGTAGCCTGTGGAGCCAGGTTGAGCTGTCGACGTAAAGCTTCGCCGCCTGAGGCAGGTCGAGCGTGACACCGGCAGTCGTCGTCTGGCTGCTCCCGAGGCGCCGGGGAAGGCGGAGTCCGGCCGCGGTATCCTGCAGCCGCAGGAAACTGAGCGTGTTTGGATCACGCAGCATGTTGTACGAGCTTCCAAAGTCCATCCTCGGCCTCACCCAGGATGAGAACTTCGGCGTGAAGCTGAAACCCGCCTGCATCTCACGCTCGCGCTCGAGCCCGGCATCCGCACCGAACACCCTCACGCGATCGCTCCCGGTAATGACGCCGAGCGCGCTCTGATCATCGTACCCGCGGAGGTCCCTGACGGAGTTGAAGTCGAGCCGGCCCGAGAGAGATCCGCTTGGTCGCAGCACCAGCGAAGTTCCGTTTCTCCACCTGCTGGTGAGCCCCTCCGTTCTCCTGGGAATGTCATCTATGGCGGAAGCAGGCTTCAGAAACACGAACCTCGCGTCGTCGCCGCGCGTATACACGCTCGTAAGGTGAAGCTCGGCGGGAGCCCACCGCGACAGCTCAGGCAGGAGGGCCCGCGAGATGTTGTAGTCGAGCCCGACTGTGAGATTTCGCGCCTGGCCATCCTCGTACTCAGTGCGTGCATTTCCGGATGTGTAGCTTCCCGCCAGGGTCATGTGGTTCAGAATCGGGGCAAGCATCGAGTTCGCCAGCGGCCTAGCGCGGGAAACTCCGAACGTCACCGACGTCGCGGAGGATTTGGGCGTCCTGAGGCCGTCGATGATATCGCCTTCGACATCCGTGCGGGATACGAACAACGGATCGCTCGACGACGACGCGTAATTGATGCTGACCGGAATCGACCACCCGAACCCCCGCGGCAGCAGCTTCTCGAGATGAAACGCTGAGCTGACGTTGATGTGATTGTCGGTGAGAAAGCTCGGCTGTTCGGCGAGCTGCCTGAAGTGGGGGTCCCTGCGGGTCATGCTGAACCGGATATCCGCGAAGTCGCTGGCGATGACCGATACGGCGAGCTGTCCGGCGAATCCCGCGGCATCGACAACTCCACCGAGACGGATATCGTCGACCCAGAGCTCGAGAGTGTCACCGGGTGCGATCGGCCTGAACGATCCGCCGATCCCCGTGCGAATCATCCCGACAGCAAGCTCCTGAACCGCGGCAAGATTCGGAGGAGTGACTCCCGGGTCGGATGTATATGCGATGTATCCATCGTTGCACGCGACATAGCGGTTCCCGTTCTGCGGCAGCGGCGTATTTGCTATGAGAATGGAGTCGAGCCCGGTGCACGAGTTGCGTGACCGACCCTGCAGGTAGGCGTTCTGGATCTCGGCACGCAGCCGGAAGATCTGCTCGAAGTCGACTCTTATTTCCGGCAACCATGCCGACCTGTCGGCTCCGCCGTTCAGCGGCGTCCGGTAAAGGTAGAAATTGTCGGGGTCGCGCCCGATCTTGACGTAGAACTGAAGATCCCCGTCGTCACCCCAGCCGTTGCGCACCCCCCTGGCCCAGAGCCGAAGCTCCTTGTAGGCCATGAAGTTCTTTTCGCCTTCGGGAAACCTGAAATACGCCTCAGCGCGGTCATATCGCTCGAGTCCGCCGGCCGTGAGACGGAGAGAGCGTTCGTTGATCTGGACGCGATTAGTCTGGAAGTTGCTGCGCTTCGTGTCCGGCTCGTCAATGACTCCCGGCGGGGACTCGTAGCTGATGCCGCTGGCGAGGCCGCGGTCCTGTGTCCCTATCACGCCAGCAGTGACATGGCCCCCGGCCTGGACCTCCGCCGCGATGCCGCGCAGTGACGCATCGCTTCTCTTCAGCCATGGCGCGCCCGTGAGTCTCAGACGGGCGATGGGCACCTGCGTGAATTCACCGTCAGTGGCTCCCGCTCCGGAGATCATGGTGACCCGCAGTGCGCGCATTCGCCGCAGGAGCGGCGACCCGATCGAGTCGTCGGCAGTCCTGAACGGAACCCGGATGAGAACCCAGCATCTCTCCTCCACCGGTGGACCGACGACCGTTCTCACACTTGGCCCGCACCGTCCGATTCGAGTGAACGATGCCGTGTCGGCAAGGTTCACGATGTACCGCCGGAGCTGCTCCGACTCCCGCTCGGCGCTCGTGAGATTGAGGACGTTGTCGGAATCGATATCCTCCTCGTCAAGGCGATTGTTTCCCACGGTGCAGTTCGTCCGCGAATCGCCAAGTATTCGAATCAGCGAATATCCGCTGACGCATGTGGCGAAGTTGCCGACTGTCTCGACGAGAGGCGGCGCGCCTGGAAGAGTGTCGTTCACCACCGTTATCGCACCGACGACGTCGCCGGCAAGGCCGTTGTCGTTAACCCCTACGTTGAATGCACGGGAGAACGCATCGCGCTCGCTGTCGAGCCGGTCGAACCCCTGGAGCCGCTTCCCCCCGTATGTCGAATCGCGCTCGGCCGGAGCGGTGGGCGTCCGCCTGATGGTCAGCGTGTCAGGCCCGAACGCCACAGTGTTCTCCGAAACCTCGCCGAAGTCCAGCATCAGGATCGGGTTGCGGGATCTCCTGCCGGGTGCAACAGGGATCTGCGCCCAGAACTCGATGTTTTCGACGCGGGAAAGATCCGCGCCGGATGGTCCGAGCGATGTCCGGATGGAGCGCCACCGGCGTCCGGGCAGGGTGTTCCTGACATTCCACTGAAAGGCACCCTCGCTCCGCAGGCCTCCGATTGCCAGGGGATACAGGGTCATCCAGAGCAGCGGCTCGGGTGCGGACAGGCCCGTCCCGATGATATTGGTCAGGGGATCGATGTCTTCGATGCGCGGGCGTATTGCGACTCCGCGCGCATCCAGACCGTCACTCTGCCAGGCCATCGTCGACGCGCGATTCAGGTCCAGAACGTCGGGGCCGATCCGCGCAGGGAATGTTCGACCCAGCGCCGGCTGGCTGCTGTAATACCATTCGGATTCGCCGAGTGGAACGAGAATTCCCCCTTCTCCCTCAAACGATTCAACGTAGGCCTGCCCGGCCGCGTTCGGCTTCGGCCTGCTGGCGGCAAACTCACCGGAGACGTTGATGCGCGAGGGGACAGTAGTGGCGCCGAATGGAAGCCTCGATACAAGCGATGTGAGTGGCGAGGCATCGAAGCCGAACTGCGCGGTAACTCCGGCAACAAGCGACGCGGCGGGCTCGAAGCCTAGCGGCGGCCGGTTGTAGGTCGTGTTCTGGGTCTGCGATATCGCCGTGAAGTTGAGACTCCCGTTATCGAACGGAATCTCCGCCGTCGCCCCGAAAATCGATGTAGGCGATTCGGCGAAAATCGGGTTCTCCTCGAACTGTGCCGTCACCTGTCGTGGGCGCGGGAACAGGGTGTCGGGGCGCAGGAATGTCACCCGGCCGAGGTCATAGTCGACGGTATAGTCGGTTCCCCGTATCAGAGGAATGCCGTCGATGAGAAGCCTCTCCGAGTTCGGCCTTACCTGAATCGCGCCGAGCATCAGGGCGCCGCCCTCTCCGCTTCCCTCGGCCTGGTACCGGACACGGATGTGATAGACCGATTGAGGCCGTTGAGCGGATTTCACGTACTCCGACGGGGTCGTGTAGATCGTGTCGTTTGACGGATTTGACCCCCGCGCCAGCCCGTTCTTCGCAAAAGGCCGCAACGATGGGAAGACGAGAAACTGGTCCCGGATGACCCGGGCTGCTGATGTGCCGAGGCTCAGCTCGAAGTTCGGGTCGGCGGGGCGGGGCCAAAGCCGGTTCTCCAGATCGAACGTCGATGTGTTCGTGCGCTGGGTGAGCCCGAAGAGCTGGAGGTACGTGTTCGAGGCCCCGAGAGTCGAGTCGACCGTCTTTTCATGATCGTCGCTCGTGCCTGTCACGATTTTTACGACGACGCTTTGCCTCCTCACCTCGGGGCCTCCGACGCGATACACGCTTCGGATTTCCCTCTCGAATGCGGGATGTTGCGGCGTTACATCGGGATCCCACAGCAGGTTCGCGAACTGTTCTGTCTGCGAGCGGAACTCGAGATCGGGGGTTCCCCCAGTCGAGACGTGAACGGTGTCGCGGCCGTTGATCCGCACGCGGTAGGCGACAACCAGGCGCTCGTTGTTGAGCGACAGCGGCCTCACCAGCGACACCCATAACTGTGACGGGTCAACGTAGTAGTCGATCCCTTCACGGAGCCGCTCGTACACGGGTCCGCGGCGCGACTGCGGGTCGCCGATGATCCTGAACTGCGGGCCGCTGGGGTTCGGCGGCTGTCCGCCGATCAGGAGCCGGTAGAGGTAGACGCGCGTCGGCCTCAGCGTGTCGGGCAGCGACAGCGCAAGCTGTTCCATCCTGCGGCTGTCG
Organism: Gemmatimonadales bacterium; assembly: GCA_038208015.1. Classification (GTDB taxonomy): domain Bacteria; phylum Gemmatimonadota; class Gemmatimonadetes; order Gemmatimonadales; family Gemmatimonadaceae; genus UBA4720. Next base: position 5,894 of record JBBQZF010000052.1, on the reverse strand, counting down.
AGAATATCGATGTTCGGGTACGACGGTAGAACGCGCGGATTGATCGTGAAGAAGAAACGGCGCGGCTCGAACTGGTGATCTTCGATGCGCCTGTCCACGGCGGAGAGAGTCCTGTCACCCACTGTAAAGACGCGGTCGCTGACGATGTTTCCCTTCTGCTGTGCGATGATTCCGCGAACGCGTGCCGAGCCGAGCCGGGCGATTGCCTGCAGGCCGTAGTTGCCGCTCGGGATGCCGGCGGTGATGAAGTGTGAAACGGGAGGCTGGAACGTGACGTTGCCTATCTCCACTCGCTGGAGAAGCTCTTTTCCCTTCCCCTCGTACTGGACCGAGATGTTGTTCGAGCCGTCAAACTCGCGCTGGGTGTCGTAGTCGACGTCAACGTGCACTCGCTCGGCAACGACTCCGCCGGATTTTGCGTTGAACTGGAAGTCCAGCAACGGGAGAAAGCTGCTCTGACAGTCGAAGACCGGCTGGACGAATCCACTCACCGCGCAGCGCTCGTTGAGGTTCCGCTCGCCACGCAGCTCCATCCGCGCATTCAGATGAAGAGAAAGATCCGAATGCTCGGCGATGATGTCGCCTGCTTTCGCGGCTACCTTCCGGTCTGACTGATCGTCCGGAGGGACGGCGAAGGGCGGCGGCTTCTCCGCGGTCGCGAATGTCGATGCGGCAACCTGGCCCCAGACCGCCTGCAATATTGATCGCCTGTTCTGCTGGAATGCAGTCGCTCGGGCCGCCTCGATCTGCTCTACCGCCTTTCTGTATGTCTCCCGCTCGGCTCGCGACAGAACTGTGGGAAGCCTGATCGCGATTGTGTCAGATGGCAGGCGGATTCCGATGCCGGGAGTACCAACTGTGTCCCGGCGGGAAATCGAATCGCGGGCAGTCGTATCCCTGCGGGCTGTGTCCCGCGCCGGAGGCCTCACGGAATCCTGCGGCGTCTGGGCAGCAAGGGCCATCGGCGCGGCCAGCACGACGGCCGCTGAGCATAAAAGCGCCTTGAGGTGTACGAGATATGACCTCGACGCGCGCGGCTTCGGCGCGGGGTCGCAGGTGCATCGGCCCCCCGTATATTTCACCCCGTGAAGATACTCCACAAATACGTCCTCAAGGAGCACTTGGGCCCCCTCGTCTTCGCGATGACTGCGCTCACGTCGCTGCTCCTCCTGCAGTACATCGCGAAGAGGTTCGGGGAGCTTGTCGGAAAGGGACTCCCGTGGAGTATCATCGGGGAGTTCCTCGTGCTGTCGCTGCCGCTGACCGTAGCGCTCTCCCTGCCGATGGCGGTGCTCGTCGCCACGCTTTACGCGTTCAGCCGTCTGGCGTCGGAGAACGAGCTCACGGCGATGAAGGCGACCGGGGTAAGCCTCCGGAATGTCCTCACGCCCGTGCTGTGGGCAGCCGCGGGCGTCACCATCTTCATGGTCTTGTTCAACGACCAGGTGCTTCCCCGGGCGAATCACCGTCTTCGCTCGCTGCAGGGTGATATTGCCCAGAAGAAACCGACTTTTGCCTTGCGTGAGCAGACCATCAACGAAGTGAGTCCCGGGAAACTGTATCTGCGCGCCGCCAGGCTCTCCCGCGTCAGCAACGTCATGCGGGGGGTCACCATCTACGACATGGGCGATGCGACGCGGCGCCGAACGATTTATGCCGACAGCGGCAACATGGCTGTGTCGCCCGACCAGGCTGACCTGCAGTTAACGCTATACAGCGGGACGGTTCACGAAGTTCCTGTCGCGACCCCGAACCAGCTGCAACGTCTCTATTTCGACACCGAATTCATCCGGGTGCGGGGTGTCGGAAACGAGTTCGAGAAGTCCCAGAACGACAACTTCAAGGGCGAGCGCGAGATGTCTGTCTGCGAGATGCAGCGGAACGCCGCCCAGGCCCGCGTAAGGTTTGCCGAAGCGAGAAAGGACTTCGTGGAGAGGGTCGCTCTGGCCCGCAAGCGGGGCGTCAAGCTGAGCGAGGAGGCGCTGGCGACGAAAGTGAATGAGCCGTTCACGGTGGGTCTCGGGAGCGCATACTGTTCGCTCCTCGGAGCGATAGGCGTAAAGGCCCTCGTTGCGCAGGATTACCGCGCCCGCGCCGATTCGCTGCTCAGGGGTGGCTCTGCCGCGGGTGGGGCAGAACCGGGCCTCAGCGCTGTGACCGCCGACTCGGCTGCGAGAGACTCGGTGCCCAACGAGGTAATTCCCGGCCAGGTCGAGACCGCGCGGATGCAGGTCACCGACGCTTTCCGCAGCATCAATCGGTACGAGGTTGAGATCCAGAAGAAGTTCGCGCTCGCTGCTGCATGCTTCATCTTCGTCCTTCTTGGCGCTCCCATCGCTCTCAGGTTCCCCCGCGGGGGAGTCGGGCTGACGATCGGCGTAAGCCTTGTGGTCTTTGGCCTCTACTATGTCGGCCTGATAGCGGGTGAATCTCTCGCGCGGCGAGGCCATGTCCCCCCTGTTGTCTCGATGTGGATAGCCAACGCCGTTTTCGGGATCCTCGCCCTCATCCTGCTGGCCCGCATGGGCAAGGAGAGCGGCACTCCCCGGGGTGGAGACTTCCGGGAGTTCCTCGAGAGTATCAGGTATCGGATGGGGCGGCGGTCAGGTCGTCCTGCATTTCCGCGGCGCGGGTCCAAATGAGCCTCGTGCGCCCGCTCGACAAGTACGTCTTCTCTGAATGGTTCAAGATCTTCCTGGCTACTTCGCTCGGATTTCCGCTGCTCGTCATCCTGTTCGACGCGACTGACAACCTCGACAAGTATCTCTCCAAGCAGCTCCCGCCGATGAACATCGCGATGAGCTACGTCTACGGCCTTCCTGACTCGGTCTTCCTGATTCTCCCTGCGGCGGTGCTTTTCGCGACAGTTTTCTCGATCGGTGCGTTCACGCGGCATTCGGAGATCACGGCCGCAAAGGCGTCAGGGGTGAGCTTTTACCGGTTCATCGCGCCTATATTCCTCGGCGCGATCATCGCCGCGGTGATGGGACTCGCGCTGGTCGAGACCGCGCCCCGGGCGACGAAGAAGAAACTCGCGCTGCTCGAGCGGTCTACGGTCACCATGGCGACCCAGCGATTCAACTTTGCCTACTCGGCCGATGCCGGCCGGGTGTACAAGGTCCAGACGCTGTATGTCGCGCGGAATTCAATCGACGGCATCTCGATAGAGCGAAAGGGCACAGGTCCCGACTATCCTTCGTACATTCTCACCTCGCACGCGGCAATGCACGACAGGAAGGGGTGGAGAATTGCGGATGGAACTATGCACGTCATGATGGATTCCCTTACGAACATCACCTACCAGTTCGACTCGGTGCGGGACAACCGCTTCATCGAGCGTCCGCGGGACCTCATGCTCACGCCGAAGGCGCCGGAAGACATGGACTTCCGCGAGCTCGGAAGGTTCATAGAGGCGATGGAGCGGTCAGGGGCGGAAGTCAGCCGGCTCAGGGTTGAGCGGATGCTCAAGATCGTGATCCCCATCACGAGTGTGATAATCCTCCTGTTCGCGGCATCCCTTGCGACTAGCACTCAGCGCGGCGGAGCAGCGTATGGGGTCGGCCTGGCCCTCGGCACAACCGTCGTCTTCATTTTTCTGGTGCAGCTTACCAAGGGACTCGGCGCGAACGGCGTGATACCGCCGGAGATCGCGGCCTGGATGCCGAGCGTGGTGTTCGGTGTCATCGGGGCGATACTTTTCGTCCGAGTGAGAACTTGAATCGCAAGGTCGCGTCACTTTTTGAGCGCGTTGGCGCGCGAGCCTATTTCCTCCGCGACATCGGACGAGGAATAAAAGACCCAAAAACCTACGGGGTCGAGACAGTCCGCCAGATGCGTAACATCGGCGTCGACTCACTGCCGCTGGCGATGATCGTCGCGGCGTTCATCGGCGCCGTTACCGCCTTCCAGACGAGGTACCAGCTATTCGGCGGGGTCCAGCTCTCGGTTGTCGGGCTAATCTCGAGGCAGTCGATAATACTCGAGCTTGGACCCCTGCTCACCGGGCTCGTCCTCACGGGCCGGGTCGGCGCCCGGATAACGGCCGAGCTCGGGACGATGCGCGTCACCGAGCAGATCGATGCGCTGGAGACGCTCGCGTACGATCCGGTTGCGTACCTCATCGTGCCCCGCCTCATCGCGGCGCTGATAATGGTGCCGGTGCTGACGATCTTCGCGAACGCTGTAGGCGTGGGGACCGCCTTCCTTACGGCTGTCGTGGCGACCGACGTGTCGGCGGCGGCGTTCTCGGAGGGGCTCCGGCTCGCGTTCACGCCGTTCCAGATTGTCTACAGTATTATTAAGGCGACAATCTTCGGTGGAGCGATAGCCTTTTTCTGCTCCTACGAAGGGTTCACCACTACTGCGGGAGCCGAGGGAGTCGGCCGAAGCACGGCGCAGGCGGTGGTGATCACGTCGGTGGCGATACTCGTTCTAAATGCGCTTACGGCGCTCCTGCTCGCACCCTACCTACAGGCATGAAGAAACGCGACGACGTACTCGTTGGCATAGTGATGGCGATGGCGCTCATCATCGCGATCGTGGGATCGCTCTGGCTGGCGCGTGGAGGACTTTCAAAGGGCTACGCTCTTTATGCGAAGTTCCCCTGGTCAGCCGGTCTCAAGCAGGGCCAGCCGGTTCTGCTAGGCGGCGTGAATGTCGGATACGTGGATGAGGTCCAGCTCAGGCAGGATGGCACCGTCCTCACGACATTCCGCGTCGGAAAGAGCCACAAGGTTCCGCTCGGCACCGTGGCAACCGTGATCCCGAACGGCATCTTCGGTGACATGGCGATCGCTCTCACGCCTGCCGGTCCGAACAGTCGGTCGATTCCGGCTAACGACACGGTGCCGGTCGGGGAGAGTCCTCCGGGGATCGCCCAGATTACGAGCAAGGCCGATTCGATAGCCACGTCGGTCAACGCATTGACGACGGCCTTCAAGGATGAGCTGGTGGACGACGGAGGCGTGGCGGACCTGCGTCGCACTCTTGCCACTTCGAACCAGCTTATGGCGAACATGAACCGTCTTGCTTCGCAGTTCAGCGTCATTGCGGCCGAGCAGAACCGGCAGCTCACTGCGACGCAGGCGTCGTTCAGGCGGGCGACTTCGGGGATCGACTCGGCAAAGATCGATTCGACGCTTCAGAACATGCGTCAGGCGTCGGCCAATCTCGCCGTGCTGAGTGCCGATTTCCGTCAGACGAGCGCGCGGCTCGATTCGATCGTTTCGAAGATGAACGATGGCACCGGGACGGTTGGGATGGCGTTGAACGATCCGGGCGCATACAACGATCTGCGCGGGGTGATTCAGCGGATGGATTCGCTCCTCGCCGACGTGAAGAGGGATCCGCGGAGGTACATCAACCTGAGGGTTTTTTGACGAGGGGCCAACGACGTTTGGGGCTGACGGCGCCCGCTTCGCGTGCTGTTAGCGGTTTGCAGCATTAGCGCTCAGCTCTTAGCTGTCTTAAACTGCTAAGAGCCAAGAGCTGAAGCGGCTAAAGGCCAACGGCAGGCGAAGCAGGCGGCGTTTTTTTCTTTAGCCGTGCCATCTCGTCCAAACGACGATTGCTGCGCAATCGTTAGGCCTTGGACTGAACTCCGGCGGGACCTGCGCCATCCCGTGGTAGATCTCTATCGCCTCGATGTCGAGAGGCGACAGGCCGAAGTAGTCCCTGAACGGGTCGTGGCTGCGGATGCCGTCGATGTAGACGTTGACGTTCGCGCAGCGCATGAACCGCACGAACGGGGTGTTGCCGCGGTAGCTGATCTTCACGCCGGCGGCCGTCCGGAGCAGATCCTCCGACTTCTGTGCGCTCTGCAGGTCGATCATTTCACGCGTGATGAAGGTTCCACTCTGCTGCCCGCGGCGACGATAAAAGGAATCGAACTTCCC
>JBBQZF010000051.1:0-15495 GCA_038208015.1 Gemmatimonadales bacterium | reverse complement strand
GCGGGGGAAGGGAAGCTGGCAGAAGAGAGAGGGGTTGCTAGGTTCACAGAGGGGTGGGACTGACTGCGGACTGCGGACGTATTGCGGACTGTAGACTGCGGACAACTGCGGACTGTAGACTGCGGACAACTGCGGACAACTGCGGACAACTGCGGACAACTGCGGACAACTGCGGACCAGTCACAGTTCGCGGTGGTCCAAGCCAGTGTCCGCAGTACGTCCGCAGTCCGCAGTCAGTGAACCGAAGTGGAGAAATGCATGGCATACGAAGGGTTGATGGTCAGCGTGTCGGGCGTGCGCGGGCGAGTAGGCGAGGCCCTCACGCCGGAGATCATCGCGAAGTTCGCGGCGGGCTTTGGCGCGTGGGCGCGGAGGAACGCGGGGGGAAATCGGGCGCGGATCGTTGTCGGGCGCGATAGCCGCGTGTCCGGGCCGATGTTTCAGCAAGTTGTTCATTCCGCGCTCCAGTCCGTCGGATGCGATGTCATCGACGTAGGAATGGTGCCCACTCCGACAATCCAGCTCGCTGTCGAGCATCATCATGCCGCCGGGGGGCTGGCGATCACTGCGAGCCACAATCCGATCGAGTGGAACGCGCTGAAGTTCATCGGGCCATCGGGGCTCTTCCTCGACGGTTCCCAGTCTGCCGAGATGCGCTCGGTCGTTGATGGCACGATCCCACGTGCGCAATGGGACGAGCTCGGAGTGGTGAGTGTAGATGCTGGCGCAAGCGAGAGGCATATCGAGATGGTGCTTTCGCTCCCGCTGATCGACCGCGCCGGGATCGCGGCCCGTGGCTTCCACGTCGCACTCGACTGCGTTCGCGGAGCAGGCGGCGCTTTCATGCCGCAACTGCTCGAGCGCCTTGGCTGCCGTGTTACTGCGATAAATCTCGAGACCGATGGACGGTTTCCCCGGCCACCCGAGCCAGTCGCCGAAAACCTCGGTGAGCTCGAGGAGCTTGTCAGGAGTTCGGGTGCTGACGTCGGGTTCGCTGTGGATCCGGACGTCGACCGGCTGGCGCTGGTGTCGAATGAGGGAAAAGCGATCGGCGAGGACTACACGCTGGCGCTCGCCGCCAAGGTCGTGCTGGGAAAACGGGAAGGGAACATCGTGACGAACCTCTCGACGAGCAGAATCGTCGATGACATCGCAGCTGAGCGGGGACGGCAGGTCGTGAGGGCGCCCGTCGGCGAGGTGAATGTTGCAACCCGGATGCGCGACGAAGGCGCCCCTGTTGGCGGTGAGGGCAATGGCGGAGTGATCCTGGCGGAGATGCACCTCGGGCGCGATGCCCCTCTTGGGGCGGCGCTGATCCTTCAGCTGCTTCTGGACGAGGGAAAGCAGCTTTCGGAGGTCGTGGCTTCGTATCCCCGTTACTTCATTGTAAAGGACAAGCTCGACCGCCCGTCGGCTCCGCTTGACACCGTCTACGCATCACTTCGCGACACTTTTCCGGATGCGGAGATCGACACGCAGGACGGCCTGCGGCTCACCTGGCCGGATCGCTGGGTGCATGTCAGGCCATCGGGAACCGAGCCGATAGTGCGAGTGATCGCCGAAGCCCCGTCGCGCGCGGCTGCCGAGGATCTCATCGCGCAGTGCCGCGTTCCGCTTGATGCTCTCGCGATGGCATGATCGCTGCCCCCGAAGGAGGGCGCCGCAGGGCTATCGTCACTTTTCTCCCCGCCGCTTAGTTTTTCAGTCAGCAGCCACTCAACCAGCAGAGCGTCAGTATGTGCGGAATCGTCGGTTACATCGGGGGTCGTGGCGCGAGCCCGCTCCTTCTCGAAGGATTGAAGAGACTGGAGTATCGCGGCTACGACTCGGCGGGCGTTGCGATTCTCAACGGCCACGGTGTCGAGACCCGCAAGGCTGCGGGGAAGATCGCCCGGCTCGAGGCTGCGCTCCAGGCCGCGCCTGTCGGCGGGAATCTCGGAATCGGCCACACCAGGTGGGCAACACATGGAGCACCCACCGAGTGCAACGCTCATCCGCACGTCGACTGCAAGGGCCGGATCGCTGTCGTTCACAACGGGATCATCGAGAATTCCACCACACTGAAGGCGCAGCTCGTCGAGCGCGGCCACAAGTTTGTATCCGAGACCGATACCGAAGTCCTTGCTCACCTCATCGAGGAGGCCTTCGACGGAGTACTCGAGGACGCCGTCATCGAGGCGCTCTGGCAGGTCGAGGGCACGTATGGAATCGCAGTCGTGTCGAGCGAGGACAGCGACAAGATCGTCGCGGCCCGGAAGGGCAGCCCTCTCCTGGTCGGTCTTGGCGACGGGGAGTATTACGTCGCGAGCGACGCGTCGGCGATTCTCGCCGAGACGCGTGAGGTCATCTATCTGGACGATGGTGACCTTGCTGTGCTCACCCGCGATGGCTACCGGGTGATTGACCTCCGCGCGAAGGAGCTCGACCGGAAGGTTCACAAGATCGAGTGGGACCTTCAGCAGATCGAGCGGGGCGGTTATGCCCACTTCATGCTGAAGGAGATTTTTGAGCAGCCCGAGACGATCGAGAACTGCATGCGCGGTCGTCTGCTGGACGATGAGGGGACCGCCAAGCTCGGCGGCCTGAACATGACGGATGAGGAGCTGCTCAAGTTCGACAACGTAGTGATCACGGCGTGCGGCACGAGCTGGCACTCGGCGCTCATCGGCGAGCACATGATGGAGGAGCTCACGCGGATCCCGGTAGAAGTCGAGTACGCGTCGGAATTCAGGTATCGCAACCCGATCGTCACTGACCGCACGCTGTGCATAGTCATCTCGCAGTCGGGCGAAACCGCCGACACTCTCGCGGCGATGCGCGAAGCAAGAAAGCGCGGCGCTCGCACCTACGGGGTCGTGAACGTGGTCGGATCGACGATCGCCCGGGAGTCGAATGGCGGCATTTATGTTCACGCCGGGCCAGAGATCGGCGTCGCATCGACCAAGGCGTTCACGAGTCAGGTCGTCGCGCTGGCGCTGCTGACTCTCAAGATGGGCCGCCTCAAGGACGTCTCGATTGTGCGCGGCAAAGAAATAATCCAGGCGCTTCACGCGCTTCCCGGGCAGGTGCGCCAGATCCTCGAGAGGGCGCCGGAAATCGAGGCGGTCGCCGAAGAGTTCAAGCGGGCGCAGAACTTCCTCTACCTCGGCCGCGGATACAATTTCCCGACGGCGCTCGAGGGTGCCCTCAAGCTCAAGGAGATCAGCTACATCCACGCCGAAGGGTATCCCGCCGCGGAGATGAAACACGGACCGATCGCGCTGATCGACGAGATGATGCCCGTCGTTTTCGTCGCGCCACATGATGCGGTGTTCGACAAGATTGTCTCGAACGTCCAGGAAGTTAAGGCGAGAAAGGGCCGGGTGATTGCGATAACGAGCCGAGACGAGCCGGCGCTCGAGGGGAAGGTCGACTATGAGTTCCGGATCCCCGAGACGATAGACATGCTCACACCGGTGCTCGCGTGCATCCCGCTGCAGCTGCTTGCCTATTACATCGCTGTAAAGCGGGGATCGAATGTCGACCAGCCGCGCAACCTCGCGAAGTCGGTAACCGTCGAGTAGACGCTGCGGATCCTTCTCCAGAGGGTGTCGCGCGCCGAAGTGCGGGTCGATGGTCGCTCGACCGGCACGATCGGTATCGGGTTTCTTCTCCTCGTCGGCTTCAATCATTCCGACAACCAGGAGAAGGTGGACTGGATGGCGGAGAAAGTGTCGGGCCTGCGACTGTTCGCTGACAGCGACGACAAGATGAACCTCGGGCTCGCCGACGTGGGCGGGTCTGTGCTCGTGGTTTCGCAGTTCACGCTTTACGGAAACGCGGAGAAGGGCAGGCGCCCGAGTTTCGTCGACGCGGCGCGCCCCGAGCTTGCGATCCCTCTTTACGAATACTTCGTCACCGCCCTGCGCGGGCGCGGCTTCGCGGTCGAGACCGGGGAATTCGGCGCAATGATGGACGTGGAGCTTGTCAACGACGGGCCGGTCACCCTCTGGCTGGAGCGCTGAGGTCCCGCCGGGATCGCGGACCCCATGCAACAGCCCGTAAACCTCCAGAGCGCCGTCGAGACAGCAACCGAGCTCGACGCAATAATTCTCCAGATGGCGATAACGCTGGGCGTCGCCATCCTCTGCACCTGGCTCTTCGCGAGATACAGGAAGCCGGTGTACGGCGCCTGGGCCACGACCTGGGCGCTTTATGTGATGCGCCTCGTTGCGATTCTCGCGTTCCTGCTGACGGGTGCGACGCATCCGGTGCTTCTGTACTGGCATCAGGTGATAACGGGATGGACAGGCATCGGCGTGCTCGCGACGGCACTCGTTTTCTCGCGCCGGCTTCGCTGGCGCAAGGCGTTGATGCTGACGCTCCTGTTCCCGCCAGTGTGGTCATACATCGCCATCTACCGGCTCGACAGGTTCCTTCTGGCCGCGTTGCCCGCGGTCATCTTCCTCAGCGCGGCGACCCTGTGGACGGGCATGGTCTTCTGGCAGTACGCCCGACGCACTCACTCGCCGGGTGCGAAGGTGCTGGCCGTCGCGTTCATTGCATGGGGAATTCACCACCTCGACTATCCATTTCTCCGCGCGTACGGCGCCTGGGCACCATGGGGTTACTACCTCGACATCATTTTTACCCTCACCGTCGCGACGGGCATCCTGCTGCTTGTCGCGGATGAGCTGAGGAGCGGAGTGGTAGCCCTTTCGACGCTTACCGCGGAGCAGGCGACTGGCCCGTCGGCCGAACGAAACGTTCTCCTTGATGGCCTGCTCTCCCGCGCTGTAGCTATTCCAGCCGTCAGCGGAGCTGCGGTTTACGGACGCGATGACGATGGATTGATATGTGAGCGTGGTGCTGGAATCTGCAGGCAGTGGACAGGCACTCGCCCTGATGAATCCGATGCCCAGTTTCTCGAGCGGGCGATGGACGGGCAGCCGCGGGCGGTCCTCGCGAGCAGCTGGACGCCGCCAGCGGAACCTCATGGACAGCCGGAAGACCTTCGATTTGCGGCGGTGATTCCGGTTCACGGCTTGACACCCATGGGCGCAGCAGCCCTGGTTGTCGTTTCAGAAGGTCACGATCCATTCGCCGCCCTGGACGAGGATTTCCTCACAGCACTGGGACGCCAGGTGGGATCGACTCTCGCTCTATCCGAGCTCAACCAGAAACTCGTCGACCGCGGGGCCGAGCTCTCTCAGCTTTCGGCGAGAATAGTTGTCCAGCAGGAGGAAGAGCGCCACAAGCTTTCGCGCGAGCTGCACGACGAGACGGCTCAGCTCCTGTCGGCCGTGAAGATCGAGCTGGGCAACTTGCGCGAATCACTCCCGGGCTCACAGGCCGAGCGCGTGGATGACGCCCTTGCGCTTACAGATGCGGGAATCCGAAGCATCCGGGCTGTGATCGAGGGCCTCCGGCCAACCCTGCTCGACGATCTTGGTCTCATTCCCGCGCTGCGCTCGCTTGCCGCTACCTTCAGCGCCCGATCAGGGAGGGAAGTGGCGGTGGACTTCCCCCCTGATGGTGTTCCGCAGCTTTCCCCTGATGCGGAGCTCGCGGTCTACCGCGTCCTTCAGGAGGCGCTGTCGAACGTCGCGCGCCATTCAGGCGCCGAGCGGGTAGGGGTCGCGCTGTCGAACAGGAATGGTGACATGTTCCTGACTGTCGCCGACGACGGCCGGGGCCCCGGGCTGGCCGGTGTTCCTGCATACCCGGCGCTGGGCATTGTCGGGATGCGGGAGAGAGTAGCCGCTCTGGGAGGCACGCTCGAGCTTCGGCAGCGCGGAGAGGGCGGGTCGATACTCGAGACGAGTATCCCCCTCGCCAGGAACGTGGTGACCACATGACGAAGCCGGTAAACGTGGTTGTAGCCGACGACCACGCAGTCGTTCGCGCGGGAATCGTTCACATCTTCGGCACCGGCGAAGGATACGTTGTAGTCGGGGAGGCGAGCACCGCCGATGATGCGCTTGCGCTTGTCATCAGGCATCGGCCGGATGTCGTCGTTCTCGACGTGTCAATGCCGGGACGGTCGGGGCTTTCAATAATTCCCGAGATCCGGCGTCACTCCCCGGCGACAAAAATCCTGATGCTCAGCATGTACGACAATCCTGAATACATTGCCGGAAGCGAGCAGGCCGGCGCTGACGGATATGTGCTCAAGGACCTCGCTGCCACAGCGCTGCTGACGGCAGCCGGCGCCGTGCTGAGAGGCGAGCGGGCATTTCCAGCCCCGGGGTCCGCACCCGACAACCTCACTCTCCGCGAGCGGCAGGTGATATCCCGGATCGCGCGCGGACTTACCACAAAGGAGATCGCCGCAGAGCTCGAGATAAGTCCACGCACAGTTGACACTTATCGCGAGAACATCGCGCGGAAGGTGGGGATTTCGACTGTGGCCGGGCTGACGCGCTACGTCATAGAACACCGGATCACCGCGGATTGACTGGTTCGAGCGTGCATTCGATCATCCTCGCATCATCATCGCCGCGGCGCCATGATCTCCTGAAGCTCGTCGGCCTCGCCCACACCGTTACGCCGGCTGACATCGATGAGCTTCCACTGCCGGGCGAGCTGCCCGAAGGTCACGCCGAACGGCTCGCGCGCGAGAAAGCCGAGGCGGTCGCAAGTGCGAACCGGGGTGATCTCGTCATCGCGGCAGACACCATCGTCGTTCTCGACGACGAGATACTCGGCAAGCCACGGGACGACGCCGACGCGCGCAGAACGTTAGCGCGGCTCTCGGGACGCACTCATACGGTCGTCACTGGCATGGCGTGCTCGCTGGGAGGTCGCACCGTTTCAGGAGTCGAGAACGTCTCGGTCACCTTCCGCTATCTGACAGAAGCCGAGATCGAGGCGTACGTTGCGACGGGTGAGCCGATGGACAAGGCAGGCGCGTACGGCATTCAAGGTTACGGCGCAACAATCGTTCGACGGATCGACGGTGACTATTTCGCGGTGATGGGACTCTCGCTCGTTCGTCTCGTGTCACTCATGCGTGAGCTCGGCGTCTCTTACGACTTCCCTCGATAGAGTTCCTGCCAGCGAGCCAGCTTCGCTTCGACGTCGGATACCGAGATCCTCTTCATCCTGCCGTGCCTCGTCTCCATGGTGACGGGACCTGATTCCCCCGGGTCATGAAAAGCGTCGATGATGAGATCATGTGAGCTTGTGTAAGGTCCCGTCCTCCTCGGATCCGTGTACCCCATCAGCGAAATGACCGGTTTGCCCACCGCTACAGCCATGTGAAGAGGGCCGGTGTCCGGCGCGATAACGAGGTCCGATGCATCGAGGATCGACACGAGTGGCCGGAGCCCGCTGCCGAGCGCGGAACAAGGGCTGCAGGAGCTGGCTTCGGCGATCACACGAGCTGCTGCGACCTCACGGTCAGAAGTTCCTCCAACGAGAACCGGATGCATCCCGTAGTCCGACCACAGGATGTCGGCTACGCGGGCCCAGCGATCGGGCATCCAGTCTTTCTCCGGCTTGCTCGTGGCGACAACAATCGATGCAAGCGGCCGGTCGAACCGCTGGCGGAACTCGCTCTGGGATTGTCTTTCGTGATCCCACGGCCCAAGGTCCCACTCCACCGGCTCGGGGTCGATGTTCAGTGCCCTCAGGAACTCGAAGTACTGATCCTGAACGTGCTGCACCGAGTGGGCGGGGATCATCTCGGTCGTGAAAAGCCAGTTTGCATCCCGCGCGCGTGCGCGGTCGAATCCGAGCCGGCGTCGGGCGCCGGACAATGCGGTGATGACTCCTGCCTTGAAGTAGACCTGGAGATCGATCAGGAGGTCGAACTTCCGCGACCTCAACTCCCTGACTGTGTCACTGAAAGCCCCCACGCCCCTCGTACGGTCGAAGAGAACTATATCGTCGACTGACCTGTGCCCGCGCACGAGCGCCGCGGGACCTGGCTGAAGGACCCACGTGATCCTGGATTCCGGGTTGTGTCGCTTGATTGCATTGATGACCGGCAGAACGTGCACGGCATCGCCGACTGCGCTCATCATCACTATGCAGATGCGATCAGTTTTCAAATCTTGCCTCGAGCGATGCCTTCCTGATTGCGTCGATCTCCACGTCTGCAATTCCAACAATTCCAGGGCCGCGCAGCTTTCGGAGCGATCTTGCAAGCCGCTCGAAGTTCGCGTCGGCGACCATCGGATCGCCGGGAACGTGGAACCTTATCCGGTCGACGTCGAGAACGTGAGCTCTCGCTCCCTGGCCTTCGTCCCAGGTGATAAGGATGTTGCGCGCGTTAAGGTCAGGATGATGTGCGCCGGCCCGCGTGAGTGACGACAGGAGCCGGCCGGCAGCTCGAAGACAGGAATCGCGGTCGTCCCCGGGAGGCATCCTGCCAAGAACTACGGTCAGGTCGTGGCTGTCGCTTATCTCGCGCGTTGCAACATCCCCGCGACGCAGCAGAGGGCCGGCTCGATAGCTCACTATCGCCACGACTTCCGGCGTCGCCACCCCGGACAATCTGAGCCGGAGCGAGGTGATTAGCTCCCGAAGACCGCGTGTGGGCGGAAGGAAAAGGTCGGATCCGGTTTTCCCCAGCAGTCCGCCGCGCATCGAGTGCCTGACAACGACACTGCCGCAATCGTCTCCAAGGTCGGCAGCATAAGCTGGCGCGCGACCGGTAAAGCTCCGTGCACCAGGCTGTTGCCGCGCATGATCGTACAGCGTTCCGTTTTCAAGAATGGCATGAATAGCGGGCAGGCAAGGCTCGGTTACGAGTCCACGCGCGCCTCTTGCGCGTATTTTCGCGTACCCGGGCATCGAGACGTTTATCGGCACGCCGACCCTCTTGCCTGTGCGATCGCTGTCAGAAGCGCCGCGGCCTTGCTCTCCGTTTCCTGCCATTCGCTGGAACCGATCGAGTCCGCAACGATCCCTGCGCCTGCCTGGACCGATGCGATTCCATCGGAGATCACGCACGTCCTGATGGTTATCGCGAGATCCATCCGGGTCCCGCCGCCGGAGATGTAGCCGAGGGCGCCGGCGTACGCGCCGCGTGAAACCGGCTCGAGCTCGTCGATTATCTGCATGGCTCGCACTTTCGGCGCGCCGGTCATCGTCCCGGCCGGGAAAGTGGCCCTCAAAACGTCGATCGCGCCGCGGTCGTCAGTTTTCCCTTCGATCTGACTCACGATGTGAAGCACGTGCGAATAACGCTCGACTTTCATCAGCTCCGTGACCTCGACAGATCCATATCGCGCAACGCGACCGACATCGTTCCGGCCGAGATCGACCAGCATCACGTGCTCAGCTCGCTCCTTCGGGTCGGCGAGCAGCTCATTTTCGAGCTTCGCGTCGTCCTCCGGTGTTGAGCCTCGCGGTCGCGTTCCGGCGATCGGCCTCACGGTGACGCGGCTGTCGTCGAGCCGTACCAGAAGCTCCGGTGAGCTCCCGACGATCTCCACTCCGTCGAGAACGAGGTGGTACATGTATGGCGATGGATTCAGTGCCCTCAGCGCACGGTAGAGTGTTGCCGGTTCGAAATCCGCGTCAACCTCGATCCGCCGCGACAGCAGCACCTGGAAGCAGTCCCCCGCGGTAATGTGCTCCTTTATCCGGCCAACGGCGGCAATGAAATCGTCGCGTGCGATGCTCGATCGCCCGCTGGCGGGACCAGCCCCTTTATCGAGTCGCAGGCGCGGCAGGGGAGTCGCATCGACGAGGCGTTGCTCGATCTCGTGGGCCTCGGCGCTTGCGGCGTCGAAAAGGCGGCGCAACGCGCTCTCCGACTCGTTCGATACGTCGACGCTCACGACAATCCGTGCCGTCGACATGAGGTTGTCGATCACTACCACCGAGCGTGTGAAGACGAAAATGGCGTCGGGCACGTCCGATGTTTTCCTCGGGCCGGCCGGGAGCGACTCGATATGCCGCACAACGTCGTAGCCGAAATACCCGAGAGCGCCTTCCCAGAATGGCCCGAGACCGGCGATTTCGACTGGGTCGCGCGCGTTGATGATTGCCTCGAGATCAGCGAGCGGATCCGGGGGGGTTCGCGCGGAGTGCCATCCTTTCAGTGGATCCCAGTCTTCAACGACTCCGTCGCGGAGCCTCCAGGCGCCCGCAGGCTCGGTTCCGATGAACGTGTGACGCGCCCATGTGTCAGTGCCAGCCGGCGCAGACTCGAGGAGGAACGCAAACGGGCCGCGCCTCAACCTGGCGAACGCAGAAACTGCCGTGTCGAAATCGAAGAGGATCTCGCGCCAGACGGGCACGACACGTGCGCCTCCGGCCCGGACACCAGCGCGCCCCGCCTGGGCGAGTGAGAGAAACTCTTCGATCGTGCTGGCGGTCACTGCGCCAGGAACCGCGAGAGCCGTAACGCGGTAATGGATTGTTCCGGCACACCCTTCACGTAACTTTCCCTGATGATGCGACGGTCAATCGCGGTGATATCTGCAGCTACACTTGTCAGCGCCGTCGCCGGCTCCACAGGCGCACATGCGCAGGAATGGAACGACGAGCGGTCCCGGATGCTTGTCGAGCAGGCCACAGAGCGGAGAGCCCGCCAGATCGCCGACACGCTGCTCGTAACCTACAAGGCCGCAGCGCACGGATACCTGACATTCCTCGCCCAGGTCGGTGAAGGATTCACCGAGCCGCCAAAGATCGTCAAAGCTGACGAACTCTCGCTAGAAGTGTATTGGCAGGCTCCGAATCTCAGCAAGCAGCTTATCGCCGGCCGCCGCGACACTACACTCCTGCCGACCGACATCAACTATCACCGGGACCATCTCGGGATAGTGCAGAACAACTTTCCCAGCATCATCAGGCTCGGTGATGGGGACGAAGTGAGGGACGTGCCTCACCCGCTTTCCGCGGTGGGTCTCACGCAATACGACTACGCCATTCGTGACTCCCTGCAGATCCGCCTTGGACCACGCACTCTCGACGTGTACGAGGTTCGCGTCAGGCCGAAGAACGACCGCGAGCCGCGTGCGGTCGGGGCTGTCTATATCGACAGGGAAAGCGGTGAAGTTGTGAGGATGGCGCTCAGCTTCACGCGGGCCGCCCTGAGGGATCGCGAGCTCGAGGACGTCAGCGTGGTACTGGAGAACGGCCTGATCGAGGGCCTGTTCTGGCTTCCGCGCAGGCAGGAGATCGAAATAAGACGGACAGGGAAGTGGCTTGACTATCCCGCGAGAGGGATCATCCGGGGCCGCTGGGAGATCTGCTGCTACGAGGTGAACCGCGCGCTGCCCCCGGGGATCTTCAGGGGGCCCGAGATATCGCTTGCTCCGGCCGGAACGCCGCTGCCAATTCCATTCGTTGGGGAGATACTCGATTCGCTCCCGCCCGACGTGCGCGCAGTCACCGACGCCGATGTCGCAAAGGTGCAGGAGGAAGCCAGGGCCCTCGTGCGCGGACAGGCCCTTGCCCGCGTTCGCGGCACCTCACTCGCTGCGCGTAGCGTATCTGACTTCCTCAGGGTGAATCGCGTCGAAGGCTTCGCTGTCGGAGCGGGCGCAACCCGCCGGCTCGGCGAAGGATTCTCCGTTACGCTCCGGGGCCGCTACGGATTTTCCGACCAATACGCAAAAGGAACGGCTGAGGTCGCGTACCGGCGGGCCAGTGGCGCGGGAGTCAGCCTGCGGGCATTCGATGATTACCGCGAAGCCGGCGAAGTTCGTGAGACATCGCAGGTCATCAGCAGTATCGCGGCCCAGGAGTTCGGCAGCGACTTCAGCGATCTGTACGGAAGTCGCGGATTCTCTCTCACGGCCAGGAGCAGGCCGCTGGCCGGATGGACGTTCCGGCTTGACGGTGCGTCAGAAAAACATCGCCAGCTTGCCGTCAACGCTTCTCCTGCGAGAGGCGACTTCAGCGACGTGATCGCAGCGACGAACGTCAGGCAGCGCGTGGCAGCACTGGCGGCGGACAGGCCGACACGGCTTGGCCCCCTCGGGTTCGAGTCCCAATTTCACGCCGGTGTCGCACTGGTGTCGTTCATGGGGAGCGGGGAGGCCTCGCGCACGATGTCGCGGTTCTCCCTCAGGGCGAACATGGAGAAGCCGGCCGGGAAGAGTCGCCTTGTGTCGCGGTCTGTCGCGGCGTGGATAGCCGGCGGGGAGTCGGTTCCGGCTCAGAATCTTGTCTACCTCGGGGGCCCGACAACGGCTCCGGGTTACGACTTCCACCAGTTCGCCGCGCGCGCCGCCGTGTCCCAGCGCCTCGAGTTTCAGTTTCCGGTTCCGTTTCCAGCAATTCCACTGGGCAGGTACGGCCGCTCCCCGGCTAGCGTCACGCTCGCCCCGTTCGCGAATGGTGCCTGGATCAATGACGGCGCCGCTGTTCGACAGTCGAGCAGGCTCGAGATCATTGCACCGGAGCGCAACGGCTGGCACCCCTCGGTCGGAGTAGGCGCGCTGGCGCTGTTCGATCTTCTCCGGTTCGACGTTGCACGCGGGCTGCGTGATGGGCGCTGGACATTCAACGTCGACGTCAGCCGCGACTTCTGGGGAATTCTCTAGCATCGTCACGTCGCTCAGCCACGAATCGCTGGTTGGCGCGCCATCACGGTGACAGTGGCACATGCGGGATCCCCCAAAGTGTCGCATGCAGACTGTTCGCGGCGGCGACGACTGGATAATCCCGATCCTCGAGGAGCTCGGCTCGGTGGCAGCGGCGGCGGAGGCGCGAAAGAGCGCTGACGGCGGCAGTATCTGGGCGGCCGCCGTCCGTCTTGGCCTGGTGCCCGGTGAAGCGCTCCTTGCGGCGGTCTCGAAGCGGCTCCGGACGCCGGTAGCCGCCTCACTCGATTCGACTGCCGAAGCCAGGGCGCTGGTTCCCGAGGCTCTTGCGAGGCGGTACGGGATTCTCCCTCTAACAGTGACACCGAGCTCAGTGGATGTAGCGACTTCGAATCCGTGGGACCTCGACTGCGAGCGCGCCCTTGGCTTCGCGTGCGGGCGGACCGTCAGAATGTGGCTGGCGTCACCGGCGGATATCTCGAAAGGCATCAGGGACACATACTCGACGATCGCGACAAAACGACCTCCCGACACCTTGCGGCAACTCGAGGCGATCTCCGGGGAACCTGTCGTCAGGCTTGTCGACCGAATAGTCGCCGCTGGCATCGAGCAGCGCGCCAGCGACATCCATCTGGAGCCCGAAGAGGATGGAGTCGCCGTCAGGTATCGCGTCGACGGAATCCTGCGGCATGTGATGCTCCTGCCGCGCGCAGCGGGTGTGCCGCTGGTTTCCCGGATAAAGATCATGGCAGGAATGGACATCGCAGACAGACTTCGTCCTCAAGGCGGCCACGCTTCGGCCGGAGTCGGCGCTGCCCGCGTCGATCTCCGGGTCTCCACGCTGCCCGCTGCACATGGCGAGAAAGTCGTGATCCGGATTCTCGATCCGCGTGCCGCAATTCACTCACTCGATTCATTGGGGCTCGACGTCGTCGACGAGCCAAGGATGCGACGCCTTCTGGATTCGAGGGAGGGGCTTATCCTCGTCACGGGCCCGACCGGCTCCGGCAAGACTACGACGCTTTACGCCGCGCTCCGCCAGATACAGCAGAAGGGCCTCAACATCATCACGGTCGAGGATCCCGTCGAGTACAGAATCGCCGGCATCGTGCAGGTCCAGATCAACGAGAAGGCGGGACTAACCTTCGCGTCAGCATTGAGGTCGATTCTGCGGCAGGATCCCGATGTGGTCCTGATTGGCGAAATAAGGGACCGTGAGACCGCCGCGATTGCGATCCAGGCATCACTGACCGGCCACCTCGTTTTTGCGACTCTTCATACGAACGATGCATGCACCTCGATCACGCGGCTCACGGATCTTGGCGTCGACAGCGCGAGGCTTGCCGCCGCGCTGAAGGGAATTGTCGCCCAGCGGCTGATACGACGGCTTTGCGATGAGTGCAGGATAGTGGCAAACGATGGCGTTCCAGCGAAGCTGAAGTCGAACATACACGAAGACCTGATGGTTTACACGCCCGTCGGCTGCGAAAGCTGCGCGATGACGGGATACCGGGGCCGCCTCGCGGTCACCGAGATAGTTCCAGCAGACGCAGAGCTCGAACGGGCGATCGCCGCCGGTCTCCCGGCGGATAAGCTCGAGGCAATCGCCAGACGTGCAGGCTCACGTTCTCTCTGGCTGTCGGGCATTTCCCAGCTTGCCGCTGGCAGAACGAGCGGAGACGAGCTGCTGCGGGTTCTCGAGCAGCAGCTTCCCGACGGCTCTCCCGCCGGCGAGGCGGGTGCGTTTGATTCAGGCGATGCGAACCAGGCGCACGAGCTCCGGGCAGGCGCGGCAGCTGTGACCGACATAATTGCCGGAGTTGTCGATATTTACGTCATCCGGCCGCTCCCGGACGGGTGGAAGATCCTCGCCCTGCGGCGCGCGCCTGATACGCGCTGCCCCGGTGCCTGGGAGACCATCCATGGACGCCTCGACAGGGGCGAGCGGCCGGAGGACGGCGCCGTCCGGGAGGTTCGCGAGGAAACCTGCCTCGAGATTTCCCGCCTTTACAATGTCACGGTGCAGCCGTTCTACCTGCACACGTTCGGCGCGGTCCAGCTCGCAATAGTCTTTGCCGCCTTCGTCGCTGAGCCTGCTGAGGTAACTCTCGGTCCGGAGCACGAGGCGTTCGAGTGGCTCTCGCCCATGGAGGCGGGGTCGAGATTTATCTGGCCGCGGGAGCGCGAGGCACTGTCGCACGTAACTCTCCTTCTTGCCGGTGGCAACGCCGGCCCGGTAGAAGACGTTCTCAGGGTCTTCTAGGGCGGCCCGGTCCGGCTCACCGCGGCTTGACCGTCGTGACGTTTCCGGTTTCGCTCGGCGCGTTCGGCTTGACCCGCACGCTCTTCGCCGGGATTCCAACATTCACATGGAACGGTCGCACATCCTTCGTTGCAACCGCGACAGCACCGACCATTCCCTCCGTGTGCACGTGAACTCCAGCCAGGACTGTCGCGTGGTACGTGATGCGTACCCCGTCATCGAGCCGCGTCACCGCGTTAGTGACGTCCTTCTGGTCGACGATGCTGTGGGTGTGACTGTAGATGTTCGCGTAGTCGCTCACCGACACGTTATTGCCAAGAACAATTCCACCGCGATCGTCGAGCAGAACGTGCCTGTGCACTACAACGTTGTCCCCGACTTCCATGTTGTAGCCGAATGAAAACTCGACGTGCTGGAACGCCTTGAAATTCTCTCCGCATTTCCTGAAGATCCGCGGAGCGAGCATGCGCCGGAGCCTCACGCCAAGGTCGATGTTCTGTCCGCCAAGCGGCGTGCGGTCGAACGAATACCATAACCAGAGCAGCGGCTTGACCCGCTGGAACTGCTCGTCGTCGCATTCGCCGTAATATTCCGGCTCCAGGGTGATGTTGCGAGGATCGAGCGCGGCGAGCGCGAGTCGCGTTCCCGCCGGAATCGAAGCGTCGGCGACTGCAGTTTCCCAGTTCGTCGCATACCGGGGAAACGTGATCTCGCAAAGGTCCCGGCGGCAGAGCTCCGAGGAGT
>JBBQZF010000050.1:0-16049 GCA_038208015.1 Gemmatimonadales bacterium | reverse complement strand
TCCAGCGGGTACTCAATCAGATGAATAAACTGCTTACCGCAATCGTCGTCCTCGCCATTCCGGCAGGCGCCCAGGCACAATCGCCGGCCGCGACAATGGATCGCGCCGTGAAGGGTTATTCCGACATGCGCAGCATGCGCGCGGATTTCCGCCAGACCATAACGAATCCGCTGACTGGCAGCACTGCGACGTCACACGGTGTTCTTCTGAGAAAGAACCCGAATCTTCTCTCCATCACGTTCAGCGATCCGAAAGGCGACCGAGTCGTTTCGGATGGAACATCGCTGTGGGTGTACCTTCCCAGCAGCGCTCCCGGCCAGGTGATGAAGATGCCTGCCGACGCCGGCAGCTCGATGGGCATGGTGGATCCCGGCGGACTGTTCCTCGCATCTCCCTCGACGCGATACAACATCACCGGCAGTGGCAATGCGACGATCGGCGGGCGCAACACTGTCGTCGTGAACCTCGTCCCGAAAAGCCCCAACAACGCGTTCAGCCAGGCCAAGGTGTGGGTCGACGCGGCCAATCATACAATCCGGCAGTTCGAGATCGTTGACGTTAACGGGCTCACCAGGCGGGTCACGATCTCGAACGTCCAGGCAAACGCAGCGATACCGGCGTCATCGTTCAGGTTCACCGCGCCACGCGGGGTCCGCGTCATCGACGGAATGAACTGACCGGTCAGCAGTCCCGCGGCCGTGCGTTCGCCGGCGCGGGTTAGCGGAGGAGGAGCACCCGCTTTAACTCCTCGATCCGCGCCGGATCGACGCCGCGCCGTGCGGCCATGTCGAGCGCGGCAAGCGAGAGCCGCTTGTAGACTGCTCTCGCCTCGGGCTCGTTCCTAAGGGACGCGAGGTGACGCATCACAGTTGAGGCATCTCCGCGGGCCACCGGTCCGGTGAGTGCGGCTTCCGCCGGAGTGTCCGCGAGATTCGCGACCGCCCCCTCCATCAGGCTGTGCACCGCCTGCTCCGCGCTGCGCTCCGGAACGCCAAGTCCAGCCAGCAGGTCGGCGGCAAGAGCGGCCAGTATGACCGGGAAATTCGAGCTCATCACGGCGGCCGCGTGATACGCGCCTTTTCCGCCCGGCGGAATGTCAAGAGTTCGCGCGCCGATGTGACCGGCCAGCCGGCGCGAAGTGCCTTTTGCCTGATCGTCACCGTCGATGCCGATCCATGCCCGGCGCAGAAGCTCCGGAGCCCGCTCAGGATTCGCGAATGGTACGAGGGGATGAAACGTGCCTCCGCCAAGGTCGAACTCGCTCAGCCGCGGCACCAGTTCCGGCTCTGCGCTCCCGGACGTGTGGAGAATCACAGTCCCACCCGCCAGCCGCCCGCGACTCCCGGTTCCGCGCTCGTTGATCAGCTCGGCGATGGCGTCATCGATCTGGTCGTCGCCGACCGCGACAACCACTGTGTTCGCCTGCGAAAGCGATGCGGGCAGCGCACCACTGGAGGTGGTCCAGCCCGAAGGCCTCCGCCCGTGGAGGCCAAGCACTTCGATCCCGGATGTACGAAAGGCGCGGAACAGTCCGCGCCCCACCTGTCCAGCGCCGACGATGAGTACCCGTTCCGTCACTCGCCGCCCAGCGCCCGCGCCGGCTGAAGCTGCTGCTGCTGGCGGGCAAGCGCTTTCTGGAGAAGCTCCCGCTGAGTCGTCGCGCCAGTCGCTATCTCCAGAGCTGTCTTGATGGCCCGATCGCTTGCGACGCGCCGCTTGAACTCCGCCTCGGGCCCGAAGACATAGCGGGCGATATCGTAAGCGAGCAGCTGGCTCACCACTCCCGAGTACTGATCGTAGATCGAGCGGTCCATCACCACTCCGCGGGCGATCATTCTCGACCACACTTCATCGAGCATCTCAGGGGTCACGGTGAACTGCTGCGACTCGACGCCTCCGTTGCCTTTGAGACTCCGGGCGTAGTCGGTCAGGGCATCACGAAACTGCGCGACCTTGCGCGCGAGAATTGTCTGGAAGTCCCGGACATCCTGGGCGAACGCGCTGTCACTCTCGATCACGTCCGGCGTGATTCCGCCGCCATCGTAAACGATTCGACCGGATACAGTGCGATATCGGGTACGCGCCGGGACCGGCGCATCCTCGCTGCGCTCAACCTGCCTGCTGATCGATCGTCCCGATGGCGTGAACCATCTGGCTGTAGTGATCTTGAGCCCCCCGACACCGCCCAGCGGAATCACACTCTGCGCGCTGCCCTTCCCGTATGTCGATTCGCCGATTATCACAGCACGGTCGTTGTCCTGAAGTGCGCCCGCGACGATCTCCGCGGCACTGGCGCTCTTGTCGTCGACAAGTACAGTCAATGGGAGTTTTGGCCAGTTCTGCGCCGTGCTGTCCGTAAAGTCCTTGTTTGCTTCCGGAATCCTTCCCCTCAAGCTCACGATCTTCTGGCCGGGATCGAGGAACAGGTCGGCGATGGCCGTTCCCTGCTCGAGGAGCCCGCCGGGGTTCGAGCGGATGTCGAGAATGAGGGACCTGGCGCCACGCGAAATCAGCGCAGTTACGCTCCGCGCAAGCTCCCTGTCCGACGAATCGCTGAACGCCTTGAGGTCGATGTAACCCACGCCGTTCGGCAGCATCGCGACTCGGCGCACCGCGCTCCGGTGCAGCGGGCGTCTCGTCAGGGTAAGCGGCACCGATGCCGCCATGCCCGGGCGCTCGAGCCGAAGTGCGAGCGTCGTTCCCGGATCACCCTTGAAAGAGCGGGACGCCTCCTCCAGCGTCCACCCCTGAGTCGTGCGACCGTTTATCTCGACTATCCTGTCGCCCGGCTGGATGCCGGCGCGCTCAGCCGGGCTGCCTGGCGTCGGGGCGATGACGACGATCCATCCGTCCCGCACGTCGACCTGGATTCCAACGCCCGCATAATTGCCGGATGTCGTCTCGTTCAGCCGACCAAGCTGGTCAGGCGCAAGCAGAGTCGTGTACGGATCCTCGAGCTGGTAGAGCATCCCGTCGACCGCCATGCGATACATCGCCGGCTCGTCGAGCGAATCGACGTAATTTGTCGCGACGTGATTGAACACATTGTCGAACAGGCGAGCCGCTTCCGCCTCGGTCGGCGCCGTTGACGAGCGTGTTCCGCGCTCGAGCAGCCAGCCTCCGGTCACGAGAGCGATCACGAGAACGAGCGCCGTGGATATAGTGCGTGATCGTGCCCCGGGATTGAATTTCACCATCAGCCTGCGCCCGTCTCCCTCAGCATGCCGAACCGTTCAGTCAAGTTTCGAGCAATTGCCTCGCTGATTCCAGCGTGCACGGTTTCCGGCGACCCACGCCCGTCAACGCGCACAACGGGACCGCACTCGGGATGCTCCCGTTGCCAGTCGCCATGCCCAAAGCGCTCGAACGCCTTCTCCACTCTCGAGTGAAACTCCTCGCCCGATCCCTCGATGCGGTCGTGTCCGCTTCTTTCCGATGCGCGCGCGAGCCCTTCAGCTGCGGGAATCTCCAGCACCAGCGTCAGGTCCGGGACGAGTCCCCCGGTCGCAAGCTCGTTCGCCGAACGCACGAGGCGCTCGTCGAGCCCGCGGCCGTCGATCTGGTATGCGTACGTCGAAAGAAAGAAGCGATCCATGAGTACAACTACACCGCGGGCGAGCGCAGGGTCAATCTCCGTTTTCACGAGCTGGGCGCGGGAGGCGAGGAAGAGCAGCGCCTCCGCCCCGGGGACTATGTCCCCCGCGGGGTCGAGGAGGAGCCCGCGGATCGAGTCGCCGAGGGCAGTTCCCCCGGGCTCACGAAGGGTCCGGACCTCGTTGCCGGCGGCGCGAAGCCGCTGGGCAAGAAGCGCCAGCTGGGTCGTCTTGCCGGCGCCTTCGGCGCCCTCGAGCACTATCAGCACGCCAGGCCGCAATCGCCGCTCAGGAAAGGGTGATGATCGAGCTTGTCGCGCCCTTCTTCATGCCGTCCATGATCCAGTTGTTGACCTGATACATGACCTTGTCGAAGTTCTCCTGCGCCGAAATCGCGCGCTGGTATACCGAGTTCGACTGCACGGTCGTCAGAAGCTCGTCGAGCTGCTGCTCCATCTCGGCAGTGGGCTGCTCGCCGCGCTGCACCATCTGCTGGGCGTCCATCCGTATCTTCTCCATCTGCTGGAGAATGGTGACGGCTTCCCTGTCCGAGTTGAGAGCCTCGCTCGACTTTTTCACCGCCTGGTACTCGGGACTCTGCCCTATAACGCGGCCAAGCTCGCGCGCTTTTTCTTCCAGCATAAACTCTCCGTATCTCCCTTTGATTGCTATAGACGTGACGCGAGAACGAACCTCTCACGCCCGGTGAGGTCGAGCCTCACACCGATTTCGGTGTAACCGCCGTGCCGCATCATTAAATCGGCTGCAAGCGACGCTCTGCGCTCGTCGACTTCAAGTGCGACGAGCCCGCCACTCGCAAGAATCGACGCTGAACCCCGGATAATTGCCGCGGTGGCGGCCATCCCATCGTGACCGCTGAAGAGCGCCACCGGCGGCTCCCAGTCGCGCACGGACGGCGGCAGCGCCTCGATCTCGCTGAAGGCGATGTATGGCGGATTTGAGACGACAAGGGTCACCCGCTCCCCGCTGACGGGCGCGAGAAACGACCCATGCCTGAACTCTACCACCGCCTCGAGCCGCTCTCTGCATCGTCCGTAATTGAGCCGGGCAACGGCGAGGGCATCGACTGAAGCGTCGGTGGCTATGACACGCTCAAATCTCCCTTCGGCGGCCAGCGAAAGCGCTATTGCGCCTGAACCAGTGCCGATGTCCACGGCGGTTCCCCAGTTTTCCGCGCCAAAACGGGTTTTCATCCGGTCGAGGACCTCGGCGACCAGTACTTCAGTCTCCGGCCGGGGAATGAGCACCCTGTCGTCAACCGTCAGCGTGAGATGCCTGAACTGGGCCGTTCCCACTGCGTAAGCGAAAGGCGACCCGGTGCAGAGGCGGCCTGCCGCCTCGTGAGCGGCACTGACGATCCGGGTATCGAGGCTCGCATCGCGATTCGCGACAGGCCATGACCTCGGCACCTCGAGAAGAGATGAAATCACATCCATCGCGACGCGATTCGGGTCGGAAATGCCTCCACGACGGAGCGCGGCAGCGAGGTCCTCGACAACGACACTTACCGTGCCGCCCGCCGAATGAAGCGCCGGCATGCGGTCGACAACGCTATTCCCCAAGGCGATCCTCCACATCCGCGCCGCGGAGCGCCTCGATAACGGGTTCGATCTCTCCATCGAGGACCTTCGCGAGCTCGTGCATCGTGAAGCCGATCCGGTGATCAGTGACGCGATTCTGCGGAAAATTGTAAGTGCGGATCTTCGCCGAGCGGTCGCCTGTTCCGACCTGGGTCTTCCGGATGCGGGCGCGCTCGCCTTCCTGTTCCGCGATCTTCGCATCAAGCAGTCTTGCGCGAAGCACTTCCATCCCCTTCAGCTTGTTCTGGAGCTGGGATTTCTGGTCCTGCTGGCTAACCACGATCCCCGACGGGATGTGCGTTATGCGAACTGCCGAATCGGTGGTGTTGACGCTCTGGCCGCCAGGGCCCGATGAGCGGAAGACGTCGATCCGGAGGTCCTTATCCTCGATCTTCATGTCGATCTCGTCCGCTTCGGGCAGCACCGCGACGGTCGCCGCCGAAGTGTGGATCCGGCCCTGGTTCTCTGTGACCGGAACGCGCTGCACGCGATGAACCCCGGATTCCCATCGCATGGTCCCGAAGACACCGTCCCCTTTGATCTTGAAGATCGCCTCCTTGACCCCTCCCAGCGTTCCCTCGGAGTAGGAAATCATCTCGATGCGCCATCCCTGCTTTTCGGCGAAGCGTGTGTACATGCGGTAGAGATCGGCGGCAAAGATAGCTGCTTCGTCCCCACCCGTCCCCGCCCTTATCTCGACGATTGCCGGCCTGTCGTCGAGGGGATCGTGGGGGATGAGGGCCGGCTTGATGCGGGCGAGAATATCCTCGATTGACGTCTCGAGCCGCTCTGCCTCGGCTCGGGCTTCGGCGGACATCTCGGGGTCATCAACAGAAACGAGCTCGTGCGCTTCCGCGAGCTCGTTGTCGTATCTCTGGAGGAGCCCGGCCATTTCGACCACCGGTGCGAGGTGGCGGTGCTCCCTTCCCAGCGCCGTCATGCGCTGGGCGTCCTTTACGGTCTTCGGATCGGAAAGCTGCCGCTCGACCTCACCGGCGCGGTTGAGCGCGTCGGCGAGGCGGTCACGGAGACTCAGGTCTCAGGCGTCGCCGGCGCGGCGTCGCGGGTCTTGGTGGCGTACTTCTGACGGAATCTCTCGACGCGTCCGGCGGTGTCCACGAGCTTCTGCTTGCCGGTGAAGAACGGGTGGCACTGAGCGCAGATGTCCGTGTGTATCTCCGCCTGAGTCGAGCGGGTCTGATAGGTGTTTCCGCAGGCGCACTTTACTGTCGCCGTGGCGTACACCGGGTGGATTTCGGGCTTCATTTGAACCTCTTGTAGTGACTATGGGGCAGCCTTGAAATATACCCAAACCGGGGGTGCTTTTTCAATTGGGCCGGGGGAACAGGTAGGAGTTCAGTTCAGGTGTGCGAGGCGCCTGAAAGCCGCGTTTTGCGTTGCCAGTTGTTCGCTTTCAGTTGCCCGTTTCCGTTTGACGGGGAGAGGGCAACCGGGGGGCACGACAACCACAACGTGCGTTAATGCGTCTGTGGCCGGCTACTGCAGCGGGATTTCCGGGTCCCAACGGAAACGGGAAACGGAAGACGGATGACTGGAAACACATAACGCCGCCGTACTCTAGTACGGGACGGCACCCTGGAATACCCAAAAAGAAAGACCCACCATAACGGTGGGCCTTTCCTTTTTTTGCACCGCTAGCTTCTACTTCGCGAACACGTCTTCAACCGGCGTGATCTTCACGCGATCTGCGGTGATCCCAAGCTTGCGCGCGCCGATCACCTTGTCCTCGTCGAGCAGGGACTGCGGCTTTTCGCCGTCATAGGTAATCGGTGAAAAGGCGTCCGCGACGAGCTGCTTCTTAAGCTCTTCAGCGTCCTTCGTGATGATGACGACCGACAGGTCCTTCGCTGAAAGGTGCTTCTTCAGGGCGCGGTTCACGTCGCCCCGCGTCAGCTTCTCCAGCTGGCCGCGCATGTAGGCGGTGTACTCCGGCATGCCGTACCACTTCGAATCGAGAGCATAACCGGCCTGCTGGTCCTGCGTGGCGGTCATCACGTAAACGTTCTTCATCAGGTACTGTCTCGCTGCCTGGAAATCCTCCTCTGACAGTCCATTCTCGATGAGATTGTCGAGCTCGGTCACCGCAATGCGAAGCGACATGTGCGCGTTCTCGGGAACGACCGGCCTGATCCATATCTCGAAGATCTGCCCGCGCCGGGCGATGTTGGGGTCAGGAAAGAACTGGAACATGCCGCGCGGGAACGCCTCGATGTAGGCGTAGTCGCCGTAATTCATTCCCCGGATACCGCGAATCCTGTCATAGAGCCGGCCCGTCGACAGGCGATGCTCGCCGAGCCACGCGCGCGCGACGTTCAACGCGGCGAAATCGGGATGGGTCCGCGTGACCTCGATCGGCAGCCCGAACGATATCGCGGTTGCACGGGTGTCCTTGGCGATGATCTCGACATCCATTCCCTTCACACGCTTGCCAGCAATCGGCGCGCGTGAAGCCGGCGCGGGCGTACCCGCGGGAAGCGTCGCCAGCGCCGCGCGGAGCTGCGCGACCTGCGCATCCGAGATGTCCCCGTTCACGGCCAGCATCAGGTTCCCCTGCGTGTACTGGCTCCGGACGAAACTCCGAACATCCTCGATCGTGATCGCCTGGATCCCGGCAGCGGTTCCCTGCACCGGATGCGCATACGGCGTTCCCGCAAAGATGTTCGTCTGCAGCCGCTCCTTGCCGAGCTCCTCCTCATTGTTCGCGATCAGGTCCTGCTTCAGTGAGTTGAGCAGCCCGTCCTTGTTCCGCTTGAAGTCTTCGTCACGGAATCCCGGATCGAGAAGCATCGGGAGGGCGACCCTGACGAAACGATCCCAGTTGTCCTGGTGAATCGATGCGTTGAATGTGGTCATCTCCTTGTCAACCTGGCCGCCGAAGCTTCCAGCGACCGGGTAAAGCGCCTTGTTTATCTCGTCCAGAGTCATCGCCTGCGAGCCTGCGCCGGCGATCATCCGGGCAGACAGTGCCGCGAGCCCCTCTTTCCCTGCAGGATCAGCAGCCGAACCGGCCGTGAACAGCATCTTCACGCGAAGCTGAGGGAGCGGTGTCTGCTGGACTATGACCTTGTCCATGGCGATCATGCTGGCCGGCGCGCCACTGCCGCTCACGCCACCGGCGACCATCCATGGAGCCGTGTCCCTGGGCTTCGCCGGCGGAGCCATCGTGCCGGTTGAAGCCGCCTGAACGGTTGCCGCGGTCCCCGCGGGCGAAGCCGCGGCGGCGAACGACGAAAGCGACGGAAGTGTCCCGATTGTGGCCGGAAGCTCGGCGTTCGACACCGTCGCCACTACCATCGTGTTGTCAATGAAATACTTCTGCGCCGTGCGACGCAGGTCTTCAGGAGTAAGCCCGTCGTAGAGCGCGTATGCGCGGTTTATCGTGCCGTACGACCTGTCGAAACGGACGAACCGGGCGAGCGTCGACGCTATGCGGTCGGTGTTGTCCAGACTGCGCGCGAACGAATACCTGGCATTCGACTTCGCTTCATCCAGTTGCTCCGCGGATACGAGCGTCGCTTTTGCCTGGGCAATCGTCTTCAGTATCTCGTCACGGACATAAGTGACGTCCTCCGGCTTCTTTACGCGGGCGAAAATGGTGAAGAGCTCGGGGTCCGCATTGCTCGAGTTGTTGGCGCTGAAGCCATCGACCTTCTGCTCGCGCTGGACGAGCTTCTTGTAGATGTCGGAGGTCGGGCCGAACCAGAGTGTCGACACGAAGTCGAGCGCCGCGTTGTCGTTCTCCGTCTCGGAGAATGCGGGATTCCGGAACGATACTGCGAGATACGGAAGAGTCGGGCTGGTCCACGCCACGTGCCTGTACTTTGCGCCGGTGCCGGCCGGCTCCTGTGGAATGACGGCCGTATAGCTGCCGCGCTCCCAGTTGCCCCAGTGCTTCTCGACAAGCGTGATCGCTTCGTCGGGGTTCACGTCGCCGGCGATGATGATCGTCGTGTATTCCGGGCGATACCAGCGCTTGAAGAATTCCTTCGAGTACTCGTACTGATTCGGCATGTCCTCGATGTCCTTGATGAAGCCCATCGTGGTATGCGAGTACGTATGCGTGGAGAAAGACGCTTCGCGAATCGCCTCGAAGAGCTTCGAGACAGGGTTCGCCGAATTCTTGTTGTATTCACCCAGCACGGCGCGGGACTCGGTCTTGAAGTCCGGCTCCGTGTACTGGAGGTTCTGGAACCTGTCGGCCTGAAGTGCGAGCATCGTCTCCAGGTCTTCCTTGGCGAACGTTATGTGGTAGTTCGTGAAATCATCTGTCGTGTAGGCGTTCTCCCGGGCACCCGCCTTCGTGAGCGTCCGGCTCATGTCCTCCTGCGTCTGGTTCTTCGTGCCCCTGAACATGACGTGCTCGAAGAAGTGCGCGAAGCCGGTCTTGCCCGGCTCGATCTCGTTCCGGGAGCCGGTCTGCACCGGGATCTGGAGGGAGACGATGTTGGGAAAACCGGTAGGGACGATGATGACCTTGAGGCCGTTCGAGAGCGTGCGCTCGGTGGCCTTGAAGGGCAGAATGTCGCGCGATGCAGTCGCGGCCGACTGAGCGGCCACCGGAGCGGGAGCGACGGCGACGAGTGCGGCGAACGCGGCAGCCGGCACCGCCATCTGGAGGAAACGATGATTCATCTCGGGTATGTCCGTTTTGTTGGTTGGTCCGACCCTTCTTGTACACCGGGCGCAGCCCAGGTTGCCCTTGAGGTTACCGGAATGGGGCCTCGAATACCACCCTGCCCCCCGCAATCGTAATTCTCACCTTTGCGTCGCGAATTGCGGGCGGGGGTACCTGCGTTATGTCCGAATCGAGGATCACGAGGTCGGCGAGCTTCCCGCGCTCGATCGAGCCCTTGATCCCATCCTCGAACGACGCATATGCCGCATCTATCGTGTAGGCGCGGAGGGCCTGCTCGACCGTGATCTTCTCATCCGGCACCCAGCCGTCGGGATTCCTGTCATCGAGCGTCCTTCGCGTCACTGCCGCATAGATCCCCTCCAGGGGCGTCGGAGGAGCGACGAACCAGTCGCTCCCGAACGCAACACGGGCACCGGTGTCGATGAGAGACCTGAATGCATATGTGGTCCGGCTTCGCTCCGGGCCGATTACCCCCTCAGCCCAGCGGCCATCGTCGATTGCGTGATATGGCTGCATGCTGGGAATCACCCCGAGCGCGCCGAAACGCGGCACATCGGCTGGGTGAATGTGCTGAGCGTGCTCGATCCTGAAGCGCCGGTCCTTCGGCCCGTTCTCCCTTGCTACACGCTCGAAGATGTCGAGCTGCGTGCGGATGGCGCGGTCGCCGATCGCGTGAATGAGAAGCTGCAGGCCCGCCTTGTCGGCGCCTGATGTCCACGAGTAAAGGTTCTCCTCACTCACCACCAGAAACCCCGAGTCCGCAGGTGCATCCGTGAACGCCTCGAGCATCGCGGCGGTATGTGAGCCGAGCGAGCCGTCGACAAAGCCCTTGAGCCCGCCAATGCGAATCCACTCATCACCCTTCCCGCTTTCCGTGACGACTTCCCGCAGTCTCTCCCACTGCGCGACAGGCGTGACGGCGTAGATCCGCGTGGTCAGTTCATTCCGCCCGTGCGCCCGCCTGAAGACATCGAGGTCGCCAAAGCTTCCCATGTTGTGGACTGACGTGACACCCTGCTCGGACACGTATCTCATCGCCGCGCGGAGCGCCCGGTCGTTCATCTCCGCCGAGGGTGGCGGCTCGACACTGTTGATGTAGGACCGCGCGTTGTCCTTGAATACGCCGGCCGGTTCGCCGGCCGAGTCCCGCACGATGGTCCCGCCTGAGACCTCGGGCGTCGCAGCTGTGACCTTCGCCGCGGCCATCGCGAGTCCGTTCGCCAGCGCCATGTGGCCGTCGAGCCTCGAGACCCAGACTGGATTGTTCTGCGTCACCGAATCGATCCAGTCGCGCCGCGGAAGCTCGCCGCCCCAGTGAGTGTGATCCCAGTCGCCTCCGGTTATCCAGGTGCCTGGCTCGATCGTCGCCGCAAAAGCCTTGATGCGCGCTATGAACTCCTCCGGCGTCCGCGCATCGCGAAGCTGCACTGACGCCAGCCGGAATCCGCCGGCGACGAAGTGAACGTGAGAGTCAATGAAGCCCGGCGTTACCAGCGCGCCCTCTGCATCGATGACGCGGGCGGACGGAGTACCGCGCGCGAGCTTGGATATCTCGGCGCTCGAACCTGTCGCGATGATCCGGTCGCCTCCGATTGCCACCGCTGATGCCCACGGCTGCTTCGGATTGGCGGTCCAGACCCGCGCATTCACGATGGCCAGTGTCAGGTCGCTGTTCTGTTTCATGTGGGTTGTGCAGGCAGGAAGCACGAGAAGGAGAGCCACCAGCAAGGTTTTCAAAACGATTCCCTCGGCGGACGGCCAATGAGATGGAGGAGCGCCGCCGCGCCGATGTGCAGCGGCATCGCCAGCGCTATGACGCTGGAGTTGACCTGGTCGAGCCCGGGTATGACCTGGAGCACGAATCCGGCGACAGAGATGAGGGCGACGACAAGCGTCGCGCGACGCGCATCACGGAGAGCGGCAGCGGATGCTGCTGCATCCCCGCGCCTCTTCCAGATAAGGCGCACGATAAGAACCGCGGCGACCAACGAAACCGGGTTGAGCTGGAACAGGTTCTCGTTGCGGTAGCTGTAGATGTGGTCGGTGAAGCCCCAGAGGAATGCGAGCAGCGTTCCGCCAATTCCGGCGATGACGCTCCATGACGTTGCCACAACGAGAGCGCCCGTCTTTCCAGCGGCGCCCAGGGGCAGTAACCACAGAAGAATTCCTGCGGCAACGAACCCGGCAGCGATCGCGAGGTAAACGCCGATGCCGCGGTTGACCGCTACTTCCTCGAGAGGCCGGCTGGCCTGGAAGAGAACCGTCTCACCTCTCACGAGCGGTTCCGACCCGTTCGGCGTCGCGACTCTTATCTCCTTCAGCCGCTCCTTCATCCTGACTGGCAGGAACATTTCCTCCCACGCGCTGATCTCGCTGTCGACAGGTTGTCCCAGCCCGATCATCGTTCCCGTGAAGATTCCGAGGTCGTCCTGCGTGAGGCGCGATGTATGAAAGCGGTATGTAGTTCCGGTCCCGACCCGCGTTGAAGCCGCTTCGATCACTCCGCCGAGGGCGCCGTCGATTGCATCCCGCACACGGGTCGAGCAGTTGTCGCCGTAGTAGTCGTAATCGTAATGACGGTTCTGCGGGAGATTGTTCCACGCGACGAATTCCGCCAGCCGCAGCCTCTGCGCGGGCGAGAGATTGAGCTCCTGCGCCCAGACAGTGCGGTTGGTCTGCCGATACTGGTCGACGGTCTGTTCCATGTCGAACGCGCCCATCGAGTAGCGCATTCGCCCCTGGATGAAGCGGGGAACGAAGTCGGAGTCCGCGAAGTCGAACAGCCCCCAGTGGTAGGCGATGTCAGTACCGGCTTCGGCGTCGCGAATCCAGATCGCGTTGTGCCCGAACTTCTCCCACACCTGGTCGCCCGGTCCCATCGTGAGGAGATAGACCGTGAGATTCGATCCCGGCTCGGTGGTGGCCGCGGCTGCGGCCGGCATCGGCAGGGCTTGTCGATCCGGCGCCGGGGACTGACCCGTAACGAACTGAGCCGCGGCGAACAAGACCGCCGCGATCACAGCCGAATCTCTCGACCCTCTTCAGCGGACCGGTAGATCGCGTCCATGAGCCGCATGACCTTTATCTGGTCTGTCGGGGGATCATAGCTCGCCTCGTCGTTGAGGACGGCTATGAAGTGGGCGATCTCCGCGCGATATGACTGGAGAAATACGCTCTCCCGGGCCGCCGCGCCGGTCGGCGACACGTTCGTCGGCCTTCCGTTCAGCTCCTTCACGACTCTCAGCGGGGACAGGCGCGCGCTGCCCTTCGTCGAGATCACCTCGAACCACCAGCGCTCCTCGTGGCCTACGTACGCCCACGACACGTCGATGCTGAACGAGATGCCGCCGGCGCATTCGAACTGCACGAGCATCATATCTTCCACAGACCCCTCGCCAGACTTGTCCATGTGCGCGGAGACGCGCACCGGGTCGGGAAAATCGGCGAGCCAGAGCGAGAGATCGAGCAGCGGATAACCGTACTCGAGAAAGGCCCCTCCGCCGGCCTCGGC
This sequence comes from Gemmatimonadales bacterium, assembly GCA_038208015.1. Lineage (GTDB taxonomy): Bacteria > Gemmatimonadota > Gemmatimonadetes > Gemmatimonadales > Gemmatimonadaceae > UBA4720. The sequence goes on along the minus strand of JBBQZF010000050.1, from coordinate 2,687 downwards.
CTTCCGGTGCCGCCATCCCTGCAATCCGGCGCGGAACTGGTACTGTCCGGCGCGCATGCCGATCACGCGCCCGAGCTCTCCCCCCTGAAGAAACCGGTTCAGCTGCTGGACGTCGCTCCGGAACCGATGGTTGTTTCCGACAACCACCTTCCGGTCCGCTGCCTCGGCAGCCTTCAGGATGCGGTTGATCCCGTCGATGGTGAGCGAGAGAGGCCGCTCGCAGAGCACGTGCACCTTCTGCTTGAGCGCGCGAAGCACGTGCGGTTCGTGAAGATGATTCGGGGTGGCGATGACGACAGCATCTACCTCCTCCGAGTCAAGCAGCTCATCGATGTCCGTGAAGATGTCGGGAACGCCGAGCCGCTGGGCCAGCGCTCCGGCCTTCGGGCCATCGTTGTCGCAGATCGCGACGAGTTTCGCTCCCTTGACACGGGACAGCACCGGGAGGTGGGCGAGCTGCGCGATCGCGCCCGCCCCTACCAGCCCGAGCCGGATCTCCGCGCTCACACCCTCATCCGCCGATTGGTCCCACTGTAGTGCCCTGGTAGTAGCTCGTGAGTATCGTTCGATAATCCTGACCGGCGCGCGCGCGGCCAATCGCGCCGAACTGGCACATGCCTATCCCGTGACCGTAGCCGCCGCCGCGAAGCACGAGCTGGTCTATGGCGCCCGCCGAATTCGTGCGTGTCTCGGCCGTAAAATATGTGCTGTTGAGCAGGCTGCCGCTCGGCGTGCGAAGAATGAATCTCACGTCGTTACCGCGGACTACGTAGTTGCCTCGCGCTGTCTGGATCGAGACCGATGCCACACGGTCGGAAGGAGTCCTGCCAGTGACCTGGAAGCTCGAAATTCGCCCGAGAGAAAGTCGCGGGGTGCTCGCGCTCGTGGCTACCGGCGGCTCGGACGCGGGATTGACCGTCGCGAGATATTTCTCGAGGCTCTCCCTGAGCTCGTCTCCGTTGAACGTCGTGGTCCAGCGGAAGCGGCCCGAGATGTCGCAATAGTACTTGTCAGTGCCCGGGACCTGGTCGCTCACGGGTCTCAGGTACGGCTCGTCATTCCGCCGCCACCAGACTTCAGAGACCGCGGCCGTGCGCCCGCCGCAAGTCGAGGAATACGGAGTGTTGATGATCCTGCCCGCGAACCTGACCACCATGTTCCGCGTGCGTTCTATCGCGACGTCCGACATTGCCTGCTCGGCGTCGACTCCTCCGTACGCCTGGTCCTGGATCGAGCCGTACATGTCGAACGCGCGATTTGCGGAGCTCGCCATGTGTATGTAGCTGTAGCTGCGCGCAGCAACTGCCTGCGCCTCTACCGCTGCCTCGTCGCCCGGCTTTGCGACTCCGCCGATCTCGAGCGGGACAACGCCTCGCAGGTAAGACTCGACTCCCAGCCGGTTTACGACGAGCACTCCGCCGTTGTTAGGGGTGATGACGAGGTCTCCGCGATAGCGCTTGCCGTTCCACGTTACGAACGACCCCGGGGTCGTCGCCCTGATGAGCAGCGGCGCGGTCTGGCGGGATGTCACAGATCCGTCGGCCTTCACGACGACGAGCTGGGTGCCGCGGCGCTCGACTCGCATAGTCGTCCCGGCTGTGCCCGACGTTACGAGGTTCGCGGTATTCCGGCTGTAGATGCGCCAGGTCCCGGTCCCTCCGACCCGCGCGTTCTCCGCCGCGGTCACGAGCGCGATTCGAACCGGCTGGTCTCCCTCGTCGGCCGGAATATCGTCTGCAGGTCTGGGCATGGTGGAGGCGCACGCAGCGGCTCCAAGGATTGCGACAAAAAGCGTCGTGCGCATTTGATTCCTCATGGCTCCATGACGATTGAGTGACACGTTTCCCTACACTTGAGGGAAGCGCCATCACCTTCCGTAACTGCCCACCGTGACTGCGAGCGGGAGGCTCCTGCCCTTCAGCATGACGCGCGCCGGGTTCGCCGGCACACGCGCCCTGACCGAGGCGAGGAAGTCATAGTCGTCTATTACATCATCCACCATGACGTCCAGGAACTCGCCCGGAGCGGCGGCCGTGTCGGCAAAGGTGACCCCGTCCACATCGTCCGCCTGCCATGGGAGTCGCCCAACGACCCTCCCGCTGTCATCGACTCTGTCCACCAGCATGCGGGAGACCTTGCCGATGCGGGATTCGTACCGCTCGGCCGTGATCGATCTCTGGAGCTCGGTGAGAGTCTCGAGCCGCTCACGCTTTATCGCATCCGGTACGTCGTCGAACATCTCCGCTGCGCGCGTGCCTTCCTGCGACGAGTAGGCGAAGGCTCCGACTCGGTCGAACCGTATCTCCTCAAGGAACTCCATCAGCTCGGCGAAATCCTGTTCTGTCTCGCCGGGGAAACCGACAATGCATGTTGTGCGGATCGCGACGCCCGGCACAGCGTCGCGGAACCTGGTGACCCGGTCACGTATCACCGCCTTTCGCTCCGGCCTCCGCATGCGCGCCAGCACAGCGTCCGATGCGTGCTGCATCGGCATGTCGAGATACGGAAGAATCCTCGGCTCGCCGGCAACCACTTCGAGCAGCCGCGGCGATATGCCGGTCGAGTACAGGTAGAGCATCCTGATCCACGGGATTCCGGTCTCGTCAACCAGTGACTCGAGCAGCTCGGGCAGCCTGACGCCGTCCCTGATGTCGCGTCCGTAGTGTGCGAGATCCTGGGCTACGAGG
>JBBQZF010000049.1:0-16183 GCA_038208015.1 Gemmatimonadales bacterium | reverse complement strand
CGCCGGTCCATGCTGGTGCCGGTGCACCGGGCGGAGACCGAAATCAGGGGAGCGAGCGTCGGTCTTCTGCGACAGATCATGACGGGAGACGAAAGGTTTGGAATCGCCGCCGACAGCATGATTGGCGTCGCGAAGACTCTCATAACGGAGGCGCGCGCGGCAGACCGTGCCAGCGGTGCCGCGCGACCGGAGTGGGATCTCGCACTCGGCACGATCGACGAATGGGCGCGAGCAGTGTCGGACGCAGGCGAGGCGCGCGGTCGTGGCGACCAGGCACAGGCGGTTACGATTCGCGACACTCGTGTCGAGCCGATCAGAGCCCGGCTTGAAAACGCCGTGACGGCGCTTGGCACCTCGGTCGCACAGTCCGCCGACGAGCTGGCGGCCGAAAGTAGCGACAATGCGCGGGCGGCCCGTGGGGCTCTCATCATCGGCGCCCTGCTGGCGCTTCTCGTTGCGATTCTCTCCGCGATCTTCATAAGCCGGTCGATAAGCCGGCCGCTGCAGGAGAGCGCAAACGTGATTGCATCGAGCGCCGCCCAGATTCTCGCTGCGACCACGGAGCAGGCGGCAGGAATCAACGAATCGATGGCGGCGGTCACTGAAACTGTCGCCACCGTGGACGAGGTCGCGCAGACGGCGGCTCAGGCAGCCCAGCGTGCGAAAACTCTCGCTGAGGCTGCGCAACGCTCGGCGGACAGTGGCTCCGCGGGACGCACCGCGGTCCAGCGCTCGATCACCGCGATGCGGGCAGTCGAGTCTGAAGTTGACGGAATTGCGAAAGGCATCGTTGTTCTCGCGGAGCAGGCATCGGCGATCGGGGAGATTACGTCCGCCGTCAGCGACATCGCGGAGCAGACGCGGCTTCTTGCGCTCAACGCGGCGGTGGAGGCCGCGCGCGCCGGAGAGAACGGCAGGGGATTCGCCGTGGTCGCCGCGGAAATCAAGGCGCTTGCCAGTCAGGCGAAAGATTCGACGACCCAGGTCACGCGGATCCTCAGCGAGATTCAGAAGGCGACGAGCGCCGCAGTGATGGCGACTGAACAGGGCACCAAGCAGACAGCGGCGGCGTCGCATCAGGCGGTGGAGGCCGGCGAGATAATCGCGCAGCTCGCCGACGTCGCGGCAGAAGCTTCGCAGACCGCCGCCCAGATCGCTGGGTCAGCGGGACAGCAGGCTCTCGGCATGGAGCAGATACGCCAGGCCATCGGCAACATTCATGACGCAACTCAGCAGCACCTGACCGCGACGCGCCAGACCGAAACCGCTGCTGAAAATCTGTCGTCGCTGGGATCGAGGCTGATCAATCTCGTGGGTTCCGCCTAGCGTGCTCGAGCGTCTCGTGCTTCTGGCGATACTCGGATGACCGAGCCTGGCGGAGGATCGCGTGAACCGCTCGCTGCGCGACTTACGGCAGCGTTCATTGACGAGATCGGCGAGAATCATCGAGTGCTCGTAGCTGATGCGCTGGCGCTCGAGCGGGAGCCGGCAAACGCTGACCGCCAGCGCTCGGTGCTCCGCATCATGCACACGCTCAAGGGCGCTGCGCGCGCCGCTTCAGTGCCATCGGTCGAGGCAGTCTGTCATGCAATGGAATCCGAGCTCGCCCAGGCGCGCGCGACAAGCGGGCCACTGAGCCCCACGCAGATCTCGCTGCTCCTCGCCACCGCGGACGCCCTTGCGGATGCCGCAGAGCAGCTGCGATCTGGCAGGTCGGCGTCTGAAGGCTCGGTCGCGGCGCTGCTGCACCGAATGACCGGCTCCCGGTCACGAGGGCCGGGCGTGACGGCGGCCAATCCGCCATCGTTGCCGCCTCAGACACATCCAGCCGCCAAGGTGCCTGTCGTTCCGCCACCGCCGGTGGCTGAAGCCGAGCGTGACCCGGAGCCCGCGCCACATTTGGCCCGGCGAAGCGATCACGTGCGAATCGGAGCGGATCAACTCGAGACGCTCTCATCCGCGGCGGGCGAGCTGCTTGGCCTGGCTGCGCGGATGGAGCGATATCCATCCGTGATCGCTGACAATCGTGCTTCGATCGACACTGCAGCCGGCCTCGCAACGGTGACGAGGAGGCTCGACGCCGACGTGAATTCACTGCGCACCCTCTCGACGCGCCTCGTCCGCTCAGTGCGTGAGCTGCGCCAGAGCCCGTTCTCCGTTGCAGTGGAAATGTTGCCGAGGACAGTGCGCGATCTTGCCGTCACGCTCGGCAAGAGTGCGCGACTCGTTGTCGAGGGCGAGGGCGTCGAAGCGGAGCGCGCCGTTCTCGAGATGATCCGGGATCCGCTGCTGCATCTGGCCCGAAACGCGATAGATCACGGGCTCGAGTCGCCCGACGAGCGCGTAGCGAGAGGGAAGGATCAAGAAGGTGTCGTGCGCGTTTCTGCTTCCGTGCGGGGCGACAGGCTGCGGGTGACCGTGAGTGACGATGGGCGCGGAGTTGACGTGGCGGCGATCAGGCGCCGGCTCGCGGAGCGCGGAAGTGACGTGCCCGAGAGCGATCATGACGTCGCCCTGTCAATGTTCGAGGAAGGGCTTTCGACGCGCGATGACGTGAACGCCATCTCCGGTCGTGGTATGGGAATGGAGATCGTCCGTGACGCGGTCGAGAAAGCGGGCGGAAGCGTGGATGTCGACTGGGAGACCGGAAAGGGTACGACAATCACGATCGAGGTTCCCGTAAGCATCGCGATAACCCGGGCAGTGATCGTCGACGTTGGCGGATTTTATGCTGCGATTCCGAGCGCCTTCGTCGATCGCATCGGCCGTGTTGCGCCGGAGCGTGTTAGAACCGTCAATGGCCGGGCGGTTCTCGAGGGGGAGGGATCCCCGGTCAGGCTGGTATCGCTTGCGGCAAGACTCGGCGAGCCGTTCCAGGCCGACGCCGCGGAGTCGACGAGCCTTGTTGTGATGTGGCTCTCGGCACTGTCGCGTCGTCTGGCGGTTGTCGTCCGCGACGTTCTCGACGAGCGGGAGCTCGTCCTTCGCCCAGTGCCATTCGAGGGCGGCGGTACGCTGGTGTCGGCGGCTGCACTGCTGCCAGAGGGCGATGTCGCGATCGTGCTCGACGTGCCGGGGCTCATCGGGGAGCGCGTTGGCTCCGGTGCCGGTGTCGAATTCAGGCAGGCTCCAAAGGCGCTGGCGCATCGAATCCTCGTCGTTGACGACTCGATCACCACGAGATCGCTCGAAGCGAGCGTCCTCGGCGCTGCAGGCTACGACGTGACGACTGCCGTCGACGGCCTGGAGGGATGGAGGGCGCTGCAGGGCGGGAATTTCGACCTGGTAGTGAGCGATGTGCAGATGCCACGGATGGACGGTCTCGAGCTTTGCCGGAAAATTCGCTCGTCGCAGAAACTCAAGTCGCTTCCGGTGATTCTCGTGACGTCACTCGATCAGCCTGAGGAGAAGATGCAGGGGATGGAGGCAGGGGCCGATTCGTACATCACCAAGTCGAGCTTCGATCAGGACACGCTGCTTGGGACTATTCGCCAGCTCATCGGCATTTCGCGAAGGTCGGGATCATGATACGCGTTCTCGTGGCTGAGGATTCACCGACTGCGCGCGCGCTGCTCGTCGCGATGCTCGAGGCGGATCCCGGCATCGAGGTCATAGGCACCGCATCCACAGGCGCCGAGGCGGTCGAGATGGCGGAGCGAATGTCGCCCGACCTGATAACGATGGATGTTCAGATGCCGGTGCTCGACGGGCTTCAGGCTACCGAGCGAATCATGCGCAGCTCACCGTGCCCGATAATAATCGTCACGTCGCAGGCGCGGGAGTCTGACGTGCGACTCTCGCTCGAGGCGACGAGGGCGGGCGCGATGCTCTTGCTGCCGAAGCCCGAAGGACCGAGCTCCCTTCATTTCGCGGCAGACCAGAGGCAGCTCGTCTCGATGGTAAAGGCGCTTGCGGGGGTGAAGGTCGTGCGGCGGTGGAGAGGGGTGGCGCCGGTCCCTGTCGCTTCTGAAAGCCAGAAGAGGAACCGGCCGGTCGAATCGGGCGACGAGAGGCGGCCTCGCAGCACAGCGCGGGCGACAGTCGTGGCAATCGCGGCATCGACCGGCGGGCCCGCTGCACTTCGGGACGTTCTCGCCGTGCTGCCCCAGGAATTCGCGGCCCCGATACTCATTGTACAGCACATATCGAAGGGTTTCGTCGACGGTCTCGTCAAATGGCTTGCCGCTGACTCCAAACTCACCGTGAAAGCGGCAGTTAACGGCGAGACCGCGCGGCCAGGCACTGCCTATGTCGCGCCCGACGGGTGTCATCTCGAGATTCGCAGGACGCAATCGAGTGGATTTCGCATCGTGCTCGCCTCGACGCCGGCGGTTGGATCGTTCAGGCCCTCGGCAACGCGCCTCTTCGCGTCGGTTGCGGAAGCGGCGGGAAAGAGTGCCCTCGCCGTCATCCTCACGGGAATGGGCGATGACGGGGTCGCGGGACTCCGGGATATCCAGAAGGAGAAGGGAACCATCATTGCCCAGGACGAGGGGTCGTCGGTGATCTTCGGGATGCCTCGCGAAGCAATCCAGGCAGGCGTCGTGAACGAAGTCGTCTCGCTGCAGAATCTTCCGGCGCGTCTCGCGGAGCTTACGTGAACATGTTGCCGCGGAAGCCGATTCTTGTCGTCGAGGACAGCTCCACGCAGGCCGTCGCCCTGGAGACGCTGCTCGAGAACTCCGGATACGGGGTGACTGTTGCCGGATCGGGCGAAGCAGCGCTGGACAGCATTCGCGCGAATCCGGTGGCACTCGTGCTCACCGACATCGTGATGCCGGGGATCGACGGATACGAGTTGTGCCGAAGCATCAAGAGCGAATGGAGGGACGTCCCGGTCATTCTTCTGACGAGCCTGACGGATCCTCTCGCGATAGTGCGCGGTCTCGAGTGCGGTGCAGATCACTATGTGACGAAGCCGTACGACCCGGTGCAGCTTCTCGCGCGGGTGACGCAGGTGCTCGGTCGCGCGGGCGATGTCCGGATCCACTCGACTCCGGTGAACGTCGAGCTGAACGGCACGCCGTTCACCATCTCGGCGACCAAGGAGCAGATTCTCGAGTTGCTCGTTTCGAGCTACGGTGACCTTGTTCGCACGAGCGACGTGGTGCGCGCCGCTGAGCAGCGCGCGCGGTTCCTCGCCGACGCGGGCGTGCTTCTCGCGACGTCCCTCGATCCTCGTGAGATACTCGGCAGCGTCGCGAGGCTGTGCGTGCCGTACATGGCCGACCTCTGCATAGTTGACCTCGTCGACGAAAACGGAAACGTCTCGAGGCTCGCCGCTGCTTCGACCGATCCGCGCCATGGACCGGATGCCGCCGGCGTCCTCGGCAGCAGGCCTTCGATGGACCGCTCGCATCCGTACTGGGTAGCGATCGCTTCCGGACATGCGTCAGCGCTCACTGATGCCGCGCCGGGACTGGTTGAGTTTGGTGGTGAGACGGGTGCGCCGGAAGATGCTGCGAACATTCCCGCGCCGACGTGCGCCGTCGTCGCGCCTTTGTTGACGCGCGACCGTGTTCTGGGCGCACTCGCGTTCATCAGCTTCGGGGCACGGCAGGAATATGTCGGCGAGGATCTCGCCCTCGCGTCTGATGTCGCGCGCCGTGCTGCGCTCGCTCTCGAGAACGCGCATCTGTATCAGCAGGCGCAGCGGGCCACCCAGGCGCGGGACGATGTGCTCGCGCTCGTGTCGCACGATCTGCGGAGTCCGCTGGGCACGGTACACATGAGCGCGACGTTCCTGCTCGAGCTTCTCCAGACACCGGGCTCTGCTCCGCCGTTCGAAGCACAGTTGAAGACGATCATCAGGTCGGTGACGCGCGCCGACCGGCTCATCGGCGATCTCCTCGATGTAAGCCGCATCGAATCGGGAACGCTGGAGGTGAAGCACGACCCACTCGACGCAGGCTCGCTGATTTCAGAGACAATCGAGGAGCACAGACAGATCGCGCAGGAAAGAGGCATCGAACTCGTGGGGGACTGGGCGGGGCCGCCAGTGATGATCGCAGGTGACCGCGACCGGATCTCCCAGCTATTCTCGAACCTTATCGGCAACGCGATAAAATTCACGCCCGAGGGAGGGGTGGTGACCGTGGCGGCGGCTCCGGGCCCGGCGATGGTCGCATTCAGCATAACCGATACGGGGCCGGGCATCGCTGCCGAGCACCTGCCTCATCTGTTTGATCGATTCTGGCAGGCGAACAAGGCCTCCCGTTCCGGAGCTGGACTGGGATTGTCCATCGCCCGGGGAATCGCGGAAGCTCACGGAGGGTTCCTTTCGGTAGAAAGTGCAGCCGGAGAGGGGGCGCGATTCACTTTCGGAATTCCCGTATGGGCGGGGTGAGTACGAGTCCTTTATTGTTTGTGAGCGGCTTGTACTTGGTGGCAACCTGGCGCGGGGACGAGGACTACGCGCGCGCGTCGGCAAGCGGGTTGATGACGTCGAGAAATGCGAACTGGTGGAAGTCAAGATCCGCAGTCCGTATCTCGGAGACGCCGTGCTCGCGCATGAGAGCGGCGGTGTGGAGGTCGTGGACGATGTTGCCTCGCAAGCGTGGAAGTCGGACTGCCAGTTCCTTGAGCACCTCCATATGACGGTCGGTTGGTACCAGTATGCTGGCCGACGGGCACGCGAGCAAAGTCACGATCCAGGCCTGGGCGCGAGGCAGGTCGAGCGGTCGGGAAAACACCCTGGGGTGCGTGCTCACACGCAGGAACTCGTAGATGATGCTCCATGTCAGAAACCAGGAGCGATCTCCCCTCCGCCATTCCTCGACAAGTCCGTGAGCGCTCGGGTGCTCCGGTGCATCCGGATTCACTGCGTAAAGCAGCAAGTTGGTATCGACGACGAACACTCTAGTGGCCTTCCATCGCCTGGTACAGGGCATCACGATCGGCGATGTCGACGCGGGCGACGCCCAAAGGATGCACCGGTAGCGCGGGCAAAATGGTCTTCGGTTCGCTTTGGAGACCACGGCGGAGTGCTTCGGCCACGACCTGCGAGAGCGTCGTGCCGCGCTCAACGGCCCGTCGTTTCAGGGAGCGAACGAGACTATCTGGAAGGATCAGCGTAGTCTTCATACGCATAAGCATACGCTCAGTACGTCCTTACGGCAACCTGCTCTGCGCGATTCGGATTCAGCCCCCCATGGCATCGGCAGCAGCAGCGCGCGGCAATGCCAGGGAAAAACAGGAGCCCTGGCCCGGCGTGGATTCGACCGTCAGGTCGCCACCCATCGCACGAGCGAGATCGCGGCTGATTGCGAGACCAAGTCCAACACCGGCTTCGCGACCAGCGAGAGTATCGTCGAGCTGCACGAACGCGTCGAAGATGTCGCCTATCCTGTCAGCGGGGATGCCCATGCCGGTATCGCTCACTCGAATCCATACGGTCTCGCCGTCATCTGCGATTTCCGCCCATATGCGTCCCCCTTCAGGCGTAAACTTGATTGCGTTCGACAGGAGGTTCACGAGAACCTGAATTACCCTCTGGCCATCCGCGTGCGCGACGACCTCAGTCTCCGAGAGGATCTCGAAGGCGAGACCGGCACGGGAGATCAACGGCTCGACAAGCTCGGCGGCGCGGAAGACAAGGCCGTTCGCCGGCACATCCGACAAGGCAAGCGCTATCGAACCGCCGCCGAGCCGTGCATAGTTGATGATCTCGCTGATCAGGGCAAGGAGGTGTTGCTGGTTTGCCTTGACCCGGGCGAGGTCAATATGCTGTTCCTCCGTGACTGGTCCGCGCAGGCCCATGTCCATGAGGTCCACGTACCCACCGATCGCATTCAAAGGCGTGCGCAGTTCGTGACTCATCGCTCCCAGAAACGCGGTCTTCGCCCGGTTTGCGCTCTCGGCACTCTGCTGATGCTTCAGCGCCGCACTGTAAAGCTGCGAGTTGTCGAGGGCGATTGAAGCGCGGTCACCAATGTCCTCGGCGAGCTGCACTTCTTCCGGTCCAAATGAATGCCCGCTTTTCGCGCTGACGAACGTCAGTGCCCCGAGGAGTGTCCCCCGTGCCACAAGAGGAACGGTGAGGAGCCCGCCGATGCAGAGCGAGCGCAGTCGCTCGAGATTGTTCGGGGTGTGGGCACCGGACGTCAGGGCGTCGTCGATGTCCGCGGTTATCGCAACAGTCATCGGGTTTCGCAGCATCGCGCCGAGGCCGAACGAGTCATCAGGTCTGGGACTCCACTGTCCTTCAAGCTGCGTCGCGATTGTCTGCCTTGCCGGGTCGGGGTGCAGGATGCGGAGGCGCTGTGTCTCCCCGTTGACCGCAAGAAGGTCCACGATGCACCAGGAACTGAGTGCCGGCAGCGCAAGTTTTGTCAGCGCTGTAAGGGTGCTGGCCCGGTCCACCGATTCCGCGAGCAAGCGTCCGCCTTCAGCGAGAAACGCCGCTCGCCGGTGAGCCGCTGAGGCGTCCTCAGCCAGGCGGGCTTCACGCAATGCGCCGACGAGCAGCTGCTCCGCTATCTGTCGTTGCAGGTCGCCCGCGCCGTCCTCCTCGACCGGGTGGAAACCCAGGCCAAGACCATCGGGTTCCCCGTTCGACGCGATGATGGGCCAGACGGTGCAGTTCCACGTGTTTTCTTCCGCGCCCTGGAGCACGATTGGCGCATCGTACCGCTCGCTCGATGGGCCAAATGCCCGGTCCAGCAGCGCGCCGAGATGGATTGCGGTCGGTCCCTCGAACGCAGCTCCGATCGACTCGCCGATGGCGCCGTCGTCGTCGATCCCCGCGAGGCGGCAGAATGCCGGATTCGCGTAGACGACTGTGTGTTCAGACCCACGGGTGACGGCAAGCGGAAGCGGCGCGTGAGCCAGGTGGCGGTGAAGGGCAGCGCGAACCGAGGCGGCGCGATCGCCATCGGCAGCACCCGCCTGAGGGTCTAACGGCGCCACGTCGCTACTGGCTCCGTCCTGACTGGCTGGTTCCGGTACGCGCCGCCGGAGCCTTCGATCGAAGAGTTGGCCAGCCCGTAAGAATTCCGTCGTACTCCGCGAGACTATCGCCAACGGCCAGCCCCCCGGCCGTGAGCTCATAAAGCCTCAGCTCGTGGCTGTGGTCGCTGCCCCGCATCTTGATCACCGCCATGACCCTCTGAATCTTCCCTTCGATCTCGACATATCGCTGGATGATGATCTCATCCGTGATGAACGAGACGTTCTCGGTTGTGAACCTCGGATCCGCGAACCCCCCTGCGACCTCTGCCGTCATGAACACCGTGACTCCGGTTGCCGTCAACGTTCCCACAAGACGGTAGAGCGACTCGCGGAAGTCTTCCCTGAATGTCGGTGCGAGGGCGACCTCGAATCCCGACAGCGAGTCGATGACAACCCGCTTCGCGTCGAGCCGCTCGACTGCTGAAAGAATTTCATGGAGCGCTTCGTCGACGGAGAGGTCAAGTGGACGAAGGTAGATGACCTCGAGCTTGCCCTCGCGGATCATCCTCGCTATCTCCGGATCGCGCGCGTTCGCGCGCGCGAGGTACTCCTCCGGATACTCCTCAAATACGGCGATGACTCCGGTTTCACCCTTATTGAGGCCGGCCACCATGAACTGCGTCGCTACGGTGGATTTGCCGCTGCCTGCAGGCCCGGTGAACATGACCGCATCGCCCATGACCACCCCCCCGCCCAGCATTTCATCGAGCCCGGAAATTCCCGTCGAGAGGCGCTCGCGCGCCTGCGGTTCGCGTCCACCCGCCTGCTCCGGGATGCGTGGAAAGACCTGCAGCCCGCCGTCGGTGATGCGAAACGTGTGGAGCCCCGGCATCGGTGAGCGCCCCCGCGATTTCACTACCTGCAGCTTGCGCACGACGGAATTGCGATCTATTGCCTGTGAAAGCCAGAGTACGCCATCGGCGACCGTGAAGACAGGATCGCGCTGCTCGTCCTCGCCGTACTCCCCGAGGAGGAATGAAGTCACCTCCCATGTCGTGAGTTGGAGCGAGAGCCGTTGAATGAAGTGATCCATGCCACGATCCAGGTCCTGCAGGGGACCGCGGGGCACTCCGATTGTCCGGAACGAATCCACGACCACCATTGCCGGCCTCGTCGCCTCGACTTCGCCGGCGATCCTCTCCATCACCCCATTCAGGTTTCCGCTTACCACTTCCTCAGTCAGGTTCACGAACTGGATCGCAGAACCAACGGCGGAGGTGTCAAAAAAACTGAACTCACGCTGATACCTGAGCATCTTGATAGCGGGCTCGCCGAGCACGGTGAAGAACAGCGCGGGTCGCTCAGGGGTCGCATTGGCGAAGATTATCTGGTGTGCCAGGGTGGTCTTGCCTGCACCCGGTCCACCGGCGATCAGGTTGAACGAATACTCCGGAATCCCACCGCCGAGGACCCTGTCGAGACCGGGTACGCCGCTCTGGAGGCTTCGAATCGCAGTAGGACCGTTGCTATGGTTCACTTTTTCGCGCTCCTTTTGGTGAGGCCACGCCGACCTGCTGAGAGTGAGATACGCTGCGCTCGATCAGGTTCCTCGCCATGTCTGATCCAACGAGTCGCCCGAGCAGATCGGTAGTACCGACGAGCATGGACTCGATTGCCTGTGCCATTGCTGTATCGCTGTGTTTGAGAGCTCCCTCTTCAACACCGGCCAGGTATGGGCTGACCCCTGGGCGTAGTGTCAATGCGCCGAGCGAGGGATGGCTCTCGAGCGCATCGGTGCGTGCGCGACTGAACAGTGCATGACAACCGTCGGCCCCCAACCATCGGGAGAGCGAGCGGTACACATCGTCGGCCGCGAAACCAGCCGAGGACGCCTCGGCGGTATCGGCATCGCTCGTCGTGCGCCTGCTATCGATCGTGCGTCGGATCAGCTGTGGAATAGGTGCTCCGTGTGTTGCCATCGAGTCAAAGCTCCTACGGATCTTGTCGAGCGCGGTCACTCCCAGCCATAATCATAGTATACAACGCGGCATCTGTCACGAAACCAGGCCGGCGGCACGGATCTTAACGCGGAGCACAGAGACGCAGAGTGCCGGCACCCCGCCACTCGTACTTCCGCAGTCAGGAACTACAGCAAGGGTCCCTCTACCCTCAATCCCCAGCTTCAGCGGATGTTGAACGCCGGTGACATTTCTAATGGTGCTTGACACATATCGTCGGGCGAGTTGACACAAGCCCATTGAGGGGCGATAATTAGAGGCTGTTCACAACTCAACGCCGGACGCTCTGTTTTTCTGCCGGCGCGCCTTGGGTCCCCACCGGCTTACAGTAGCGGCTGCACCCGGCGGAAGCGGATGGATACCGGCCCCTCTACTGGGGTGTCATGGTCCACCCGCGTTTTTGTTGAATGTGGCCAGCGTATTCATGCGCTTGAGTGAAGTAATCCCGAGGTCAAACCAACATGGCTGGAAGAATTCGCATCCGTCTCAAGGCCTTCGATCACGCTGTGATCGACCAGGCGTCAGCGGACATCGTCCGCACTGCCGAGAAGACGGGCGCTCAGGTGTCGGGGCCGATCCCGCTCCCGACAAAGACGAAGCGCTGGACCGTCCTTAGATCGCCGCACGTGGACAAGAAGTCCCGCGAGCAGTTCGAACTCAAGTCGCACAAGCGCCTCATCGACATCCTCGACAGCCGCGCTGCGACTGTCGACGCGCTCACGAAGCTGGATCTCCCGGCTGGCGTGGACGTCGAGATCAAGGTCGAGTAGAACAACAATGATCGGAATAATCGGAAAGAAGCTGGGCATGACCCAGATCTTCAACGAGCAGGGACAACAGATCCCGTGCACCGTGGTCGAGGCTCCGCCAAACCCGGTGGTCCAGGTGCTGTCTGCCGAAACCGCCGGCGTTTCGTCGGTCCAGCTTGGCTACGGCGAGCAAAGACAGGCCCGCGAGAACAAGAAGGGCGAAAAGACCCCCCGCGGCCGCCGCGCGAACAAGGCGGTTGTCGGTCATGCCGCGAAGGCAGGGCTCGAGACCGCGCCGAAAGTTCTCCGGAGCTTCCGCCTCGATGACGGGCCGAAGTCGGACGAAGTGCCGACCTATAATCTCGGCGACAAGGTGACTGTCGAGATCTTCGCCCCGGGCGACCAGGTAAAGGTCACCGGAACTTCGAAGGGTCGCGGATTCCAGGGTGTGGTCAAGCGGTACGGCTTTGCCGGTGGCCCGAACACTCATGGAAACACGAAGCACCGCCGTCCCGGCTCGATCGGACCAGGCACGAATCCGTCGCGGGTGATCAAGGGCAAGAAGATGCCCGGTCACTACGGCGACCACACGCACACGCAGACGCATCTCCGCGTTGAGAAGATCGACACCGAGCGCAACCTCATCTACATCCGCGGCTCGGTCGCCGGCCCCACGAACGGCATCGTTCTCGTGAAGAAGCAGGGTTAACCGAAAATGGCTGAGAACACGACAATCAACGCCGCCGCGTACAGCTCGAAGGGCGCAAAGGCCGACACGGTCGCGCTTCCGTCCGACCTGTTCGACGGAACGATCAACATGCCGGTCATGCACCAGGCAGTTAAGGCGTTCCTGGCTAACAAGCGCCAGGGCAACGCTGCAACGAAGACGCGCGGTTTTGTCATCGGCGGCAACCAGAAGCCGTGGAAGCAGAAGGGAACCGGCCGCGCCCGCCAGGGCTCGACGCGAGCGCCACAGTGGGTGGGTGGCGGAACCGTTTTCGGGCCGACGCCCCGGAGCTACGCGCAGTACGTACCGCGCAAGGTCAGGGCGCTTGCCCGGAAGAGCGCGTTCAACGCACGCGCCCGCGAGAACGCTGTGATCGTCATCGAGTCGTTCGATATCGAGGCACCGAAGACTTCGGCCCTCCTCACGCTGCTCACCGCGCTCGGAATCGCCGACAGGAAAGTTCTGATCCTCTCCGATGGAGTGAATCACAACCTCTATATGAGTGGCCGCAACCTGCCGCGGACGCACGTCCTGCCGTACTCGGACGTGTCGACGTATCACCTCCTGTGGTCCGATGTCGTTCTCGTCGAAGCTTCGGCATTCGGAACGAAGGTCACCGGAGACGACGCCGATGAGACCACGGAAGACGAGTCAGGCGAAGCGAAGCCGCGCAAGGCAGCCGCAAAGAAGGCAGTGAAGAAGTCTGCCGCGAAGAAGAAGACCGGCCGCAAGACTGTCGTGAAGAAGACTGTCGCGAAGAAGAGTGCCGCCAAAAAGGCCGCGGCGAAGAAGTCCGCGGCAAAGAAGACGGGGAAGTAACCAATGAGCTCACTTCATCGCACAATTGTCCGCCCGATCGTCACCGAGCAGAGCTCGGCAGCGTACCAGGAGCGCGGCGAATACACGTTTCGCGTTGCGTCTGACGCGACGAAGACGACGATCAGGGCTGCGATCGAGCAGCTGTTCGGCGTCAAGGTCACCGGCGTATGGACGTCGAACCAGCGCGGCAAGACGCGCCGGGTCGGGCAGTCCATCGGTCGCAGGCCGCATTGGAAGAAGGCCGTCGTGAAGCTTCGCGACGGTGACACCATAGACATCTTCGAGGGTTAACGGTCATGGGTGTTCGTCAGTTCAAGCCGGTGACCAAGAGCTCGCGTTTCCGCTCGGTCTCTGATTTCGCCGAGATCACGCGCACAACGCCTGAGAAGTCGCTGGTCGAGCCGCTCAAGAAGTCGGGCGGGCGCGACAATCACGGTCACATCTCGATGCGGCGCATCGGCGGTGGCCACAAGCGCCAGTACCGCATCATCGACTTCAAGCGCAACAAGCACGGCATGACCGCCACGGTGCAGCACATCGAGTACGATCCGAACCGCTCGGCGCGCATTGCGCTTGTCGAGTATGAGGACGGCGAGAAGCGCTACATCATCCATCCGAAGGGACTTTCGGTCGGCGACAAGATCGTTTCCGGACCAGGCGCCGACACGCGCACCGGGAACGCTCTTCCGCTCCGTGAGATTCCTCTCGGTACCGACATCCACAACGTCGAGCTCAAGCCGGGCAAGGGCGGGCAGGTCGCGCGCTCGGCCGGAACATCAGTCGAAGTCGTCGCCAAGGAAGGCGAGTACGTCACGCTCCGAATGCGCTCGACCGAGATGCGTCTCGTTCACGGCCTTTGCCTCGGCACGATCGGAGTCGTCGGCAATGCCGAGCACGAGCTGTTGTCGCACGGAAAGGCAGGAAAGAGCCGCTGGCTCGGCAAGAGACCAAAGGTTCGCGGTGAAGTCATGAACCCGGTGGATCACCCGCACGGCGGACGCACACGCGGCGGACGTAACGTGGTGAGCCCGTGGGGCAAGAAGGAAGGCGTGAAGACGCGCAACAAGAAGAAGCCGTCGGAGCGCCTCATCGTCCGCGGCCGCAAGCGCGGCAAAGCGACGAAGTAGCTCAAACCAGGGATTCGTTTAAATGGCGAGAAGCGTAAAGAAGGGCCCGTTCATACAGGACGCCCTGATGAAGAAAGTGGAAGTGATGAACTCGAACAACGCGAAGAAGGTCATCAAGACCTGGGCGCGGTCGAGCACCATCATTCCCGACTTCGTCGGGCACACCTTCGCTGTGCACAACGGCAACAAGTTCATCCCGGTGTACGTCACGGAGAACATGGTCGGTCACAAGCTCGGCGAATTCGCTCCGACGCGCCTGTTCCGCGGGCACACGGGTGCCAAGGCAGTTGACAAGAAGGCCGGCGGCGTTCCTGCGGGCGGAGGCAAGAAGTGAAAAAAGAGAACGCAGAGATGAAGACGGAGAGCGCAGAGAAAAGCACGCAGAAGAAGACGAGTGCGCAGAGGGTCGCTGCGAAGAAGGCGACTGCCAGGAAGGCGACCGCAAAGAAGGCGACCGCGGAGAAGGTGACCGGAAGGAAGGCCACTGCGAAGAAGGCAGCGTCCCGCCCCGCGGCACAGAATGGGGAGCCAATCGCTGACGCGGTGGCGATCATGCGCGGCACGCGGCAGTCGCCGTACAAGATGCGTCTCGTTATCGACCAGATCCGCGGCAAGAACGTGAACGAGGCCCTGGGCCTCCTCAGGTTCTCGAAGAAGCACGCGGCGGTTCAGATCGAGAAGACGCTCAACTCGGCCGTCGCCAACGCGGAGCACGCGGCGCGGCAGAACAACGAGTCGCTCGACGTCGACACGCTCTTCATCAAGCACGCGATCGTGAACGAGGGTCCGAAGATCAAGCGGTTCATGCCTGCAGCGCAGGGGCGAGCTACTCCAATTCAGAAGCGTACGAGCCACGTGCACATCGTGGTCGGCGCGAAGGAAGGCCAGTAATGGGACAGAAGACACATCCGATCGGCTTCCGCCTTGGGATCTCCAAGACGTGGAGATCGACCTGGTACGCATCGAACCGTGATTTCCCGGCGCTGTTGCGCGAGGACGAACTGCTTCGCAACTACCTGAAGCAGCGGCTCGGCCACGCGGCAATCGCCGACATCCGCATCGAGCGGAAGCCGGGGAAGGTCGTGGTGACGATTCACACGGGCCGTCCCGGTGTCGTCATCGGAAAGAAGGGAACCGAAGTCGACCAGCTCCGTGACGAGCTCGCGCAGATCTCCGGCAAGGAAGTGGGAATCAACGTCGAGGAGATCAAGCGTCCCGAGCTCGATGCCCAGCTTGTCGCGGACAACATCGCGAACCAGCTCGCGCAACGCATCTCGTTCCGCCGCGCCATGAAGCGCGCCGTGCAGAGCGCGATGCGTATGGGCGCCGGCGGGATCAAGATCAAGTGCGGCGGCCGTCTGGGCGGCGCAGAGATCGCGAGGACCGAGGGTTATCACGAGGGCCGTGTGCCGCTTCACACGCTCCGTGCCGACATCGATTACGCGACGAGCACGGCGAAGACGACGTTCGGCACGATCGGAGTGAAGGTCTGGCTGTTCAAGGGCGAGATCGTCGAAGATCGTCGCGGCAAGACTTACTCGACCGGCGTCTAAGGAGATTTTATCGATGCTGAGTCCGAAGAGAGTCAAGTTCAGAAAGATGTTCAAGGGTCGCATGAAGGGATTGTCGACGCGCGGTTCAACCGTTGCGTTCGGCGCCTACGGCCTGCAGGCACTGGAGCCCGGCTGGGTTTCGAACCGGCAGATCGAAGCGGCCCGTGTTGCGCTCACGCGACACATCAAGCGCGGTGGAAAAGTCTGGATCAGAATTTTCCCCGACAAGCCAATCACGAAGAAGCCCGCCGAAACCCGCATGGGTAAGGGAAAGGGATCGCCTGAAGGTTGGGTAGCAGTC
>JBBQZF010000048.1:0-16190 GCA_038208015.1 Gemmatimonadales bacterium | reverse complement strand
TACCCGCCTCTAATGCCCGAATACAAACTGGCCTCCGTTCCGCGTAACGGAGAACGCATTTCCTTAAATGAAGGAAACCTCTCGGTTCCCTCGCGGCCGATCATTCCCTTCGTCGAAGGCGACGGAACCGGACCCGACATCTGGCGCGCATCGGTCCGCGTCTTCGACGCAGCCGTGGAGAAGGCATACTCTGGCGAGCGGAAGATCGAATGGATGGAGGTCTACGCCGGAGAGAAGTCCCACAAGGCATTCGGCGACTGGCTGCCACAGGAAACCGTCGACGCAATGCAGGAGTTCCGCGTTTCAATAAAAGGACCTCTCACGACGCCGGTAGGCGGAGGCATCCGCTCACTCAACGTCACGCTCCGGCAGGTTCTCGACCTCTACGCGTGCATTCGCCCCGTCCGTTACTTCGAGGGCGTCGGCGCCCCGGTCAAGGAGCCGGAAAAGGTAAACGTCGTGATCTTCCGCGAGAATACCGAAGACGTTTACGCGGGCATCGAGTGGAAGGCAGGCTCCGACGAGGCGAACAAGCTCCGCAAATATCTCCAGACCGAGTTCGGAAGCGAGATCCGCGAGAATTCCGCGATCGGCATCAAGCCGATGTCGGAGTTCGGCTCGAAGCGGCTCGTCGAGATGGCAATCCGCTACGCGTTGGAGAAGGGACGTGAATCGGTCACACTGGTTCACAAGGGCAACATCATGAAGTTCACCGAAGGAGCCTTCCGCGACTGGGGCTACGAAGTCGCGAAGGAGAAGTTCGGCACTTCAACCTGCACCGAGGGAGACGCATCAAAAGGCGCGCGGGCCGACGCCGTCGTCATCCGCGACAGGATCGCCGACTCGATGTTCCAGCAGCTGCTCCTGCGGCCTTCGGAATATTCGGTGATCGCAACACCGAACCTCAACGGCGATTACCTGTCCGACGCAGCAGCAGCCCAGGTAGGCGGGCTCGGTATCGCGCCGGGCGGAAACGTTGGTGACGGAGTCGCCGTCTTCGAGGCAACGCACGGTACGGCTCCCAAGTATGCAAATCTCGACAAGATCAACCCGGGCAGCGTCATCCTCTCGGGCGTCATGATGCTCGACTACATGGGCTGGGGCGAAGCAGGCGCGCTGATCGTAAAGGGAGTGGAGAACGCCATCAGGGCGAAGCGCGTCACTTACGACCTTGCGCGGCAGATGCAGGGTGCAACCGAAGTCTCGACATCGGCGTTCGGCGATGCGGTGATTGCCGGCATGGCGAACTAGATGCCGGCCGCCGTCACGCTCACGCACGGGCCGCCGGAAGACTACAAGGGAGCGCTGCTCGCGATCGCACTACCGGAGAAGCCAGACACTAACACCCTCTCAGCCCTCGACGCGATACTCGGCGGCGCGATAGGCAGGGCGCTCGACTCGCGGGATTTTCGCGCCGCAAAGGACGAGGTCTTTCACCTCAGTGGCGCGCCGAAAGGCCCGCGGCGCGTGGTGCTCATCGGCATCGGAAAGGCCACTGACCGGCCCGGCTCCCTCAGACGCGCCGCTGCAATTGCCGCGAGACAGGCAATGAAACTCGGCTCAGGCGACATCGGCTTTCATGGCGGCACCCTCGACAACCGCGAAGTCGAAGCGATAGCCGCAGGCATCCTAGCAGGCTCGTGGGAATACAAGGACCTCAAGTCCGCGCCCAGCGAAGACGAACGAAGAATTCCGCTCGCGGAAGCCGTGATCTTCGCCGATGACTCCGATGATGCGAGAGCCGGTCTTTCGGCCGGTCAGGCGATCGGAGCCGGTCACTCTCTTGCGCGCACGCTTGCAATGATGCCGGGGAATATCTGCACCCCCGAGTTTCTCGCCGACACCGGTGTTGATATCGCAAAGCGGCACGGGATGAAGGCGACAGTACTCGGACGCAAGGAAATGGAGGCCGAAGGCATGGGCTCGTTCCTCAGCGTAGCCCAGGGAACCCCTCAGGACCCGAAGCTGATCGTGATCGAGTACGCGGGCGGCAAGCCCGGCGAGAAACCAGTCGCGCTCGTAGGGAAAGGTCTCTGCTTCGACTCCGGCGGAATCTCGATCAAGCCCGCGCAGTCGATGGAAGACATGAAGTACGACATGTGCGGCGCGGCCGGCGTGCTCGGAGCGATGGAGGCGATCGGCCGGATGAAGCTGCCGATCAATGTCGTCGGGCTCATCGGCTCCACTACGAACATGCCATCGGGCACCGCGATAAACCCGGGCGATGTCGTGAAGAGCCACCTCGGCAAGTACATCGAGATCATCAATACTGATGCGGAAGGCCGCCTTGTTCTCGCCGATGTGCTGTCATATGCGCGGCGGTTCGACCCGGCTGTCGTCGTGGACGCAGCAACTCTTACCGGAGCTTGTGTGGTGGCCCTGGGTCATACCGCCACCGGCGTGTTCAGCGGCGATGAAGAGCTCATCAGCGAGGTAATCGCCGCCGGAAAGCGGGCAGGGGAGCCGGGCTGGTCGCTGCCGCTCT
The DNA here is from genome assembly GCA_038208015.1 of Gemmatimonadales bacterium. Classification (GTDB taxonomy): domain Bacteria; phylum Gemmatimonadota; class Gemmatimonadetes; order Gemmatimonadales; family Gemmatimonadaceae; genus UBA4720. Next base: position 13,705 of record JBBQZF010000048.1, on the reverse strand, counting down.
GGGACGAGTATCGGGAACTCATCAAGTCGGATGTTGCGGACATAAAGAACAGTGGCGGGCGGCCCGCAGGCGCGGTAAGCGCGGCGATGTTCCTCCGCGAATTCACCGAGAGCTACCCCTGGATCCATCTCGACGTCGCGGGTACAGCTTACACCGACAAGGATCTCGTGGCACTTCCAAAAGGACCGACCGGAGTGCCCACAGGCACCTTCATCGAGTTCGTGAGAGGAAGGGTAAGCTGACAGCGAAACGGCGCTCCACATGGCGGAGCGTTTGCCTATCGGCGGCAATTGCAGCAGTAGTGGCTGCAGCACCCAGTGGCGGACGAGCCGCCGCGCAGGAAGTGGTGCCCCCGGCCAGCGAAATCCCGATTCCTCCCAAGCCGGCGTCAGACACCACGCCGCGAGCCGATACTCTCCAGCCGCCGTTCGGCAGGGCAGTCGGGCCGCGGACCGCGGACATCGGACCGCAGTACGAGTGGAACCGCGAAGAGATGTTCGCGAGCGGAGCGCTTACAGTCGCCGACCTGCTCGAGCGAGTCCCGGGAACCACAGGATTCCGCAGCGGCTGGCTTGCATCACCGAAGTTCGTCGCGATGAACGGCGACCTCGGCCGGATCAGGATATTCTATGACGGCGTGGAGATCGACAATCTCGATCCGAAAAGCGCGCCGCTGCTCGACCTCACGACAATAGAGATCTGGACACTCGAGCACGTGCGCATCGAAAGAGGCGCAAACGAGCTCAGGGTTCACCTCCAGAGCTGGACGACGAAAAGCACTGATTCATTCACGCGAACCGACATCTTCACCGGCGACGAGAACACGAATCTCTATCGCGGCTTTTTCGGAAAACGATACGGAAGCGGCGTCGGCATACAGGCGGGAGCACAGCAGTTCAGCACTCGCGCGGGAAGGCTCGGCGGAGGAGGGGACGCCCTCTCGCTGATGGGACGGTTCGGCATTGCAAAGCGGCTTTGGAGCCTCGACGCATTCGCCGTTCGCCGCAGCGGATCCCGGACGCTCCAGCCGACCTTCTCTACAACCGGCGGGCTTTCGATCCCGGAATACGACGGGAATCACGACCTCGCGTATGTTCGCGGCGCTCTTGGGAATACATCCGGCGGGCCATGGGCGCAGCTCATCGCATCGTACCTGCGGTTCGCCGATCGAAGCAAGCCAGTGACGGCAGCTGACGCGCTGGCGCAGCGCCTCGTCGCCGACACCACTGACACGACCACCAGGCAGTACCAGTACCTTGCCGCGGCCGGCATCGCGCGAGGTCCGGTCAGAATCTCCGTGGAGAATCGCATAAGGTCTGTTGAAGGCGAGATCTACAACACGCCGGGCGGCCGATTCGAGATCGGGAACCGGATCGGAATAGTCAGCGTCTTCGCCGAATCGAATCAGTTCGCGAAGGCTACGCGCGCCGAGGTGATCGGGAGGTTGAGCCCGGTTTCGTTCCTTGCGCTCGCGGGTGCCTTCACGACAAGCAATCCTCACGATCCGGACACGCTCCGGCCCCAGCTCATCGTGCAGCCCAAATGGACCGCGGCGCGAATCGAGGCGGGCGTCAAGCTCTTCAATCCATGGGTCATCGGCGGATTCATCACGCGGGACACGGCAATGATCGCAGGACCAGCGATGTTCGACACCGCTTACGCGCCGGTGGCAGTCGGCCAGCGGCAGGGGATGTACGCCGGCCTCAGGGGAAAACTCATCCGCGACCTTAACGTCGACGTGGTGGCAACACGCTGGGACTCGGCCGGGTTCTACCAGCCACGCGAGCAGGCGCGGGCCGAGATAAACCTCACTACACGCTGGCTCTCGCGATTCCCGAGCGGGAACTTCGGGTTGAAGACGGCATTTGTTTACGACTACCGCGGAAGAGTGACGTTTCCCACCGCGGCTGGCAACCGGATTGTTCCGGGCAGCGGAATTATGTCCGGGCTCCTGGAGATCCGGATTCTCCAGGGGGTCGTGAGTTATCAGGTGAGGAACATCGCGAGCGAGAATTACCAGATCATTCCTGACTTCTTCATGCCGCGCACAATCAACATATACGGCATAAGGTGGGACTTCTGGAATTGACACCGTCGCCTTAGGACAGCAGCTTTTCCCCCGCATATGATCTCCAGCATGACCGGATTCGGCTCAGCCGAAGGCAAAGTGGGATCACTCGGCGTCAGCGTCGAGATTCGAACCGTCAATCACCGGTTTTTCAATCCCAGCATCAAGCTTCCCGCGATCTTCGGCAAATGGGAGGGTGATGTGCGCGAGCTACTTCGCCAGCGCATCGCCCGCGGTCATGTGACAGTTGCTGCGCGAATCGAGCGCGAAGGCACGCGCGGCTCGGGCATCAACGAGGATCGATTCGCCAGCTATGTCGCCGCTATTCGCGACCTTCAGGCGCGTCATGGCCTCAGCGATACGCTCGATGCCGCGACAATCCTTGTGCTTCCCGACGTGATGGACTCGCAGGCGCAGGACGACGACGGCGGCACGGTGCATGAGCTCGTATCCATCGTCGATCAGGCAGTCGCGGCGCTTCGAGAGATGCGGCGGGAGGAAGGAGCGCGCCTCGCCGGATTTCTTCTCGACCGCATTCAACTGGTTGAAGACGCTGTCGGCAGGATTCGTGACCGGGCACCGGTGCGTCTTGCCGAACAGGTCACCAGAATGAAACGCTCGGTCAAGGAACTGGCTGCCGCGGCGAATGTAGATCAGCAGCGGCTCGCCCAGGAAATCGCGATCCTGGGTGACAAGCTCGACATATCCGAGGAGCTCGACAGGTTCGACGCACACGTGAGCGCCTTCCGGCAGACGGTGAACGCGACAGGAAATGATGCAGTCGGAAAGCGCCTCGGGTTTCTTCTCCAGGAGATGGTCCGCGAAGCGAACACCACAGGCAGCAAGGCGAGCGACGCGGCAGTCCTCGGTAACGTCGTCCTGATCAAGGAAGAGCTCGAGCGGATTCGCGAACAGGTCGAGAACATCGAGTGAGCCCGTTCCCGGTGATCCTGTCGTCGCCCTCGGGCGGTGGCAAGACAACGATCGCCCACGAGCTTCTTCGCAGCCGCGGCGACCTCGGCTACTCCGTCTCATGCACGACCCGGGCTGCCCGGGTGGGCGAAGAACACGGAAAGGACTATTTCTTCGCAAGCCAGGAGGAGTTTGCCGGAGCTCGCGAGCGGGGAGAGTTCGCCGAATCGGCGGAGGTCCATGGGCGGCTCTACGGAACCCTCCGCCGGGAGGTCGACCGGGTTCTCGCTTCCGGACGCCACGTGATAATGGACATAGACGTTCAGGGCGCCCGGCAGTTTGTCGCCGCCTATCCCGCGTCAGTTCTCATATTCATTCTGCCGCCGGACGCCGAAACCATGCTCCGGAGACTTGCCGCGAGGGGCAGCGAAAGCGGTGAATCGCTCGGTCGCCGCCTTAAAAGTGCCATCCTGGAGCTTCGGTCGGTGGACATATATGGTTATCTTGTAGTGAATGACGATCTCGGGGCGGCAGTCAAGGCCATTTCCGGGATCATCGACTCGGAAGAATTGCGGCTCTATCGCGGATCGGGAGATCGCGAGCGGATCGACCTGCTCGTGACCGGTCTGGAGAGCAAAATCGAAGAAATGAAAAGGAGCGGTTGATAGATGCAGGTTTTCATCCCGAACGACGTCGCCAGAAACGCGACAAACAAGTACCTGGGCGTTCTCGTGGCCGCGAAGTTTGCCCGCGTCCTCAACGAGTTCCCCCGCGACCGCTCGGCCCCCGGTGAGAAGAAGCTCACCACGCGCGCGCTCGAGGATCTCACCGAAGGCGAGATCCAGTATCGCGTAGTTCCGCGCCGCCGCTCCGAGTAGAACCCGTGCGGCCATTCGACGGCCGCCGCATTCTCCTCGGCGTAACGGGGGGAATCGCAAGCTACAAGTCGGTGATGCTCGCCAGGCTGCTCACACAGGCGGGCGCGGAAGTCGATGTCGTAATGACCCGCGGCGCCCTGGAGTTCGTTGGCGCTATCACATTCGAGGCGGTCACCGGCCGCCGGACATACTCCGGTATCTTCGGCCCGGGCAATGCGCTTGACCACATAAGGCTGGCGCGTGACTCATCGGTATTCGTTGTCGCACCTGCCACCGCGGATTTTCTCGCTCGCGCCGCACACGGTCACGCCGACGACCTGCTGAGCGCCTGCCTCCTCGCCACAGTAGCGCCCGTGCTCCTTGTCCCCGCAATGAACGACCGGATGTGGGCGAACGCGCAGACAGCCCGTAACGTCGCTCATCTGCGCGAGCTCGGGCACAACGTGATCGAACCTGAGGACGGACCGCTCGCGGCCGGGGAGGGTCAGGGGCCTGGAAGAATGCCCGAACCCGAGACGATTCTCGCTCACATCGGGCGCATTCTCGAGAACCGTTCCCTCGCCGGAAAGTCAGTCGTTGTTACGGCCGGCGCAACGCGTGAAGCTATAGATCCCGTGAGATTCATCTCAAATCACAGTACCGGGAAAATGGGAGTGGCGATCGCTGAAGCCGCATGGCGGCGCGGAGCTGACGTGACTCTCGTCGCGGGGCATCTCGAGGTACCTGTCGGTGCGCCCGTGCGGGTCATCACTGCCGGCACTGTCGAGTCGATGCGGGACGCTGTCAGAGAGGCGCTCGCTGAAGCCGACCTTCTCGTCATGGCGGCAGCGCCGGCGGATTTCCGTCCGTCGACTCCCGCCACTCAGAAGATCAAGAAGCGCGACGGCGCGACGACCCCGGTCATCGAGCTCACGCGCACTCATGACATTCTCGAGTCCACCATCCCATCGCGGCGCGATGGATGCGTCGTCGTGGGCTTCGCGCTCGAGACTGAAAATCTTCTCGAGAACAGCGCGTCCAAGCTCGAGCAGAAGAAGCTCGACATGATCGTTGCGAATAGCGCGGTTGAGGAGGGCGCAGGATTCGGCGGCGACACGAATCGTGTCACAATCATATGGAAGGACGGCGCTCGCGAGGAAATTCCCGCGATGAAGAAGACGGAAGTCGCCGATGTGATTCTCGATCGTGCCGGGGCGCTGATGAATGGACGCTGAGGAAAAACTCAGGCAGTATCTCGAGCAGCGCCGCGACCTCGGCGAATCAGAGCTGCTGCTCGACTCGATGAGTGTCGAGGAAGCTCTCCGCGCGATCGGTGCCTTCAAGCGGGGGACGCGCCCGTTGACCCCGCGGGAGATGGCGGCAGAAACGTCCGGCGGCGACTGGCGATCCGTCCTCGGTGAGCCGAAGCCTCCGGCGCCCGCAGTGCCAAACCAGGGACTGGTTGCGACGGGGGAGGCCGACCAGCTGTTCGACACAGGGATCCGGAATCTGGTGTCGCTCGAGACGATTGCCGCCGAAGTGAGCACCTGCAAAAGATGCCCGCTTTACGCGACCGCCAACCTCGGCGTACCCGGGGAGGGGTCGGCAAACGCCGGGCTTGTCTGTGTGGGGGAAGGCCCCGGCGCTACGGAGGACGAAACCGGGCTCCCCTTCGTTGGCGCGGCGGGGCAGCTCCTGACTAAGATCCTTGACGCGGTAGGCCTCTCCCGGGAGCAGGTCTTCATCACGAACGTCGTGAAGCACAGGCCGCCCGGCAACCGGAATCCGGCTCCTAACGAGATAGAGGCTTGCAGCCCCTATCTGCTGAGGCAGCTCGAGCTGATCAAGCCGAAAGTAATCGTTGCGTTCGGGACCTTTGCAGCGCAGACTCTCTTGAACACCAAGACGCCCATCGGGAAGCTCCGGGGGGAGGTACATCGCTACCACGGCATTCCGCTCGTCGTCACTTACCACCCCGCGGCACTTCTTCGGAATTCGTCGTGGAAACGCCCCACTTGGGAAGATGTCAAGCTCGCCCGTAGAATACTCGATAGCGCCACAAGCGCGTGATCCCTACTCCGAACGGCAGCCGCCGTGGTCGGAAGATGCCGAGCAGGCAGTCCTCTCGGCCATGCTCATGGATGGCGACGCGCTCCTTCGCGCCATCGAGTACGTCAACGACACGATGTTCTATCGTGAGACGAACCGCAGGATATTCCGGGCGATGCTGTCGCTCCAGGATCGCGGCGATGTAGTCGATCCGCTTACTCTCTCTGAAGAGCTCTCCCGCACAGGTGAGCTCCAGTCGAGCGGCGGCAAGGATTACATATCATTTCTGGTAGACGCCGTTCCGACATCGGCGAATGTCGAATACCACGCGAAGATCGTACGTGAGAAAGCGCTTCGGCGCCGCCTCATCGAGGTATCGACCGCCATCGTCACCGATGCATTCGAGTCATCGGCGCCGGCCGGAGAGCTTGTCGACGCCGCGGAGCACCGGATATTCGAGGTAAACCAGAGCCGGGGCAACGAAGGCTTTTCGCGCATCAAGGAGCTCCTCTTCCCGACGATGGAGCGTCTCGAGGAGCTCCGCACGAGCGGTGAATCGATTACAGGTGTGCCGAGTGGGTTTAAGGATCTCGATGAGATAACTGCAGGTTTTCAGAAGTCGGATCTCATCATCATCGCCGCCCGCCCGTCAATGGGAAAAACCGCCTTTGTGCTCAACATCGCGCAGAATGCCGCGCTCGATGCCAACGTGCCCGTTGCGTTCTTCTCGCTCGAGATGAGCAAGGATCAGCTCGTGCAGCGCCTTCTCACGTCAGAGGGCAGGGTCGATGCGCAGCGGCTCAGGAAAGGCAAGCTCCAGGATGACGAGTTCCTGCGGCTTGCGGGCGCTGCTGGAACACTCATGCACGCGCCGATCTGGATCGACGATACCCCCGGCATCACGCTTCTCGAAATGAGGTCGAAGGCCCGCCGGCTCAAGATCGACAACGACATAGGCCTCATTGTCGTCGACTATCTCCAGCTCATGCAGGGGCCGACGAACACCGAGAGCCGGCAGCAGGAGATCAGCTACATCTCCCGCTCCCTCAAGGGTCTCGCGCGCGAGCTTCGCGTTCCCATAATTGCGTTGTCACAGCTTTCGCGCGCCCCCGAGCAGCGCACTGGCGACAGCAAGCGCCCGCAGCTTTCCGACCTCAGGGAATCGGGAGCGATCGAGCAGGACGCAGACCTCGTGATGTTCATCTACCGGCAGGAGATGTACGAGGGCCCGGTTGACAAGGACGGCAACCCGCTCGAGGGACGCGCTGAAATCATTGTTGGGAAGCAGCGCAACGGACCTACCGGGCTCGTGAATCTCTTCTTCAACAAGACTTTCACCCGGTTCGAGAACTACTCGTCGCGCTCGCCGGAGCAGTGACGGCAAAGGCACGGAGCGTATTCCGCTGCACGAATTGCGGGGCTGATCACCCGCGCTGGGCCGGCCGCTGCGATGTGTGCGGCGAGTGGAACACGCTTGTGGAAGAAGTCGCCCAGCGCTCTTCTGCGGGTAACGCTGCAAAAGGCGGATCGTCGAGGCGCATCGGCGGCCACAAGTCGCTGTCGGAAGGCGGATCCATCGCCCAGCCACGCAAGCTCAAGGATGTGGCCGGCACCGCCGGCGAGCGGTGGAAGACCGGCCTCAACGAATTCGACTTCGTCCTCGGCGGCGGAATCGTGCCGGGATCGATGATCCTCATCGGCGGCGAGCCGGGAATCGGCAAGTCCACACTCCTGCTTCAGGTCGCTGCGCAGCTGGAGGCCTCGGGCCGGCGCACGCTCTATGTGTCGGGTGAGGAATCGCCTCTTCAGGTGAAGCTTCGCGCCGAGCGCCTGACTCAGGACGCGACTGAGGTCGAGCTGCTCGGGGAGACGCTCCTCGAGACGATCCTCGCGACCGGCGCGGCGATGGAGCCATCGGTGCTGATCGTCGATTCGATTCAGACAGTGTTCACAGCAGACCTCGAAGGAGCGCCGGGAAGTGTCGGACAGGTGCGCGAGTGCGCCGCACGACTGATGCGGTTCGCGAAGGAAACCGGAATCACTGTGTTCGTTGTCGGGCACGTGACGCGGGAAGGTGGAATCGCGGGGCCCAAGACACTCGAGCACATCGTCGACACGGTTCTCTATTTCGAGGGCGAGGGGATGCTCGATCACCGCATTCTCCGCGCAATAAAGAACCGGTTCGGAAGCGTTGACGAGATCGGTGTGTTCCGAATGACGCAGGCAGGGCTCGATCCCGTGGCGAATCCGTCCGAGCTCTTCCTCGGCGACCGGGACAATCACGCATCGGGGAGCGCTGTAACTGCTCTCATTGAGGGAAGCCGGCCGGTGCTGATAGAAATACAGGGCCTTGCTGCCAAGTCCGGGTTTGGTACGCCGCAGCGTGTCGCTACCGGCTTCGACAACAGGCGGCTCGCGCTTCTTCTCGCAGTTCTCGACAAACGTGCAGGACTTTCGTTTTCCCAGCTCGACGTTTTCCTGAATGTTGTTGGCGGTGTTCGCCTTCAGGAGCCCGCGGGCGATCTCGCGGTTGTCGCCGCGCTGGCTTCGAGCGTATACGACCGTCCAGTCGGAGAAGGCTCGGTGTTTCTTGGCGAAGTCGGGCTTGGCGGCGAGATTCGCCCCGTCTCGCAGTCCGAGCGGCGTCTGGCAGAAGCCGCGAAAATGGGAATCGGCAGGGCCTTCATGTCGAAGCGCTCGATTCCGGCGCGGGTTCCAAAGGGGATTCGCCCAATCGGTGTATCGACGATCGCCGAGCTGTTCACGAATCTCTTCCAGTGACGAGAGACGTTGGCGTAATAATCGTCGCGGGCGGATCGGGGAGCCGCGCGGGTGGAGATGAGCTGAAGCAGTTTCGCTGGATCGCGGGCAAGCCGATGCTGCTTCACAGTCTCCAGCTCGTTCAGCAGCGGGAAGATGTCGGGATGGTCGTTGTAGTCCTGCCGTACGAGCATGTCGGTGATCCTCCTCCATGGTTGTTTCAGTGCGACACTGAACGGCTCCTGCTGTCCGTAGGCGGACGCGAGCGGAGCGATTCAGTTCGCAACGGACTCGAGGATCTTTCAGATGAGTCCGAAATCGTCGTAATCCACGATGCGGCACGCCCGTTCGCGACGATGCCGATGTTCGACGCCGTCGTGCGCGAAGCCCGCAGTGGCAACGGCGCCGCCCCGGGCCTCACCGTTGTCGATACGCTGAAGAGCGTCGGTGACGACGGCACGGTTCTCCAGACTGTTGATCGAGGGGGCCTCGTCAGAATCCAGACGCCACAGGCTTTCCCGCGTGCTATGATCGAGAGGGCGCACTCGGAGGCAAGGCGCGATGGCGTTCACGCGACCGACGATGCAGCGCTCTGCGAGCGGATCGGGATGCGGGTGGTGGTGGTACTCGGCAGCGAGCGGGCGATGAAGGTGACAACCGACGCGGATTTCGCCAGAGCCGAGGCGTTGAGTATCTTGGTCGAATGACTGTCGCGCCGCTTGCTGTCCCGTTCTGGTCCGCCGATGAAATCGAGGCCGCGCTTCCTGATACGATAGCGAGACTCAACGCGGGAGCGGTCCTCGCGTATCCGACAGAAACTGTGTACGGGTTCGGGGGCGCGGTTGACCGCGAGTCGGTGGCGAACCTCATCGCGCTCAAGGGAAGACCGCCAAACAAGCCATTTCTCCTCATCGTTGCCTCCAGCGAGATGATCACGCGTCTCGGCCTCCATATGACGAGCTCCGCATCGCAGCTTGCTGCACGGTTCTGGCCCGGCCCGCTTACGCTCGTGCTTTCAGGCGGAGAACGGCGAGTCCCCGAACAGCTCCGCGGCCCCGAAGGCGGAATCGCAGTGCGGTGGACACCGCACCGGGGACTCGCGCGGCTCGTGCAGGCTTATGGCGAGCCGATAACGTCGACTAGCGCCAACAGGCCCGGAGTTCCGCCAGCGACAAATTCCGCCGAGATCGTCGAGCAATGGAGGGACGCGGTGCTCCGCGGGTCGCTTCACGTTCTCGACGGCGGCCAACTCCGCGAGTCCGCGCCGTCGACCGTGGTCGACTGTACGGGGCGCCTCCCGCGAGTGATTCGGCCAGGTGCCATCACCGCTGTCGCGCTCCGCGATACTGTGCCCGATGTCGTTGGAGATAACTGAGGGCGCGATGAAGATCCTCTTCGTCTGCAGCGGGAACACGTGCCGCAGTCCCCTGGCTGAGGCAGTGCTGAAGCGCATGGCGGAAGATGCGGGTCGCGGCGACATCGAAGTCTCGAGCGCGGGCACGCAGGCCTGGGACGGGTCACCGGCAAGCGACGGATCCATGCTTGTTGGAATGGAGCGCGGCCTCGAGCTGTCGGCACATCGATCGAGACAGCTCACAACTGAAATGCTCGAGGAGGCCGACATCGTAATAGTGATGGCGCCTTAGCATCTTGCCCAGGCAATTGAGATGCACCCGCCGGCCAACGTTCATCTGCTTTGCGGTTATGTCGGAGGTGGCGGGAACGCCTCGACAGTGCAGGATCCTTTCGGGGGAGACCTCGCGGCTTATCGCGAAACCGCCGACGATATCGAGCGGGAGCTTCAGGGGATTCTCGAGAAGATTCCTTCCCCATGATCGAGCGGGGCAGGGTGGCGCTCATCGGGCATCCCGTGTCGCACTCATTCTCGCCCGCCATGCAGAACGCTGCGCTCGATGCGGCCGGGATCGCGCTACGCTATGAAGCGCTCGACGTCGATCCCGCCGGGCTCGGGCATGCACTCGAATCGATGAAAAAGGTGAACGGGGCGGGGAACCTCACCATCCCGCACAAGGTGAAGGGCCTGGCGTTCATGCAGAAGCTCACGCCCACTGCGGCGCGAGCCGGCGCGGTCAACACGTTCTGGGTCGACGAGGGCGGCGAGCTTACCGGAGACAACACGGATGTCGGCGCGTTTACCGAGCTCGTGCGCGAGACGCTCGATGGGATTCCATCTGATGCGCGCGTTGCAGTCCTGGGTGCTGGCGGAGCCGCCGCCGCGGTCGTGACGGCACTCGAGGCTTGGCCAGGCGCGTCCGCATCCGTGCACGCCCGCGATCTCTCCCGCGCTGTCGCGATGAGAATGCGGCATTCTGTTGTCGTGAGAGCGTGTTCGATGCGCGACCCGTGCCTGTCCGATGCGACTATTGTCGTAAACACCACGCCGCTCGGACTCGGGCCTGATGACCCTCTGCCGGTCGAGCTCGAGCGGCTGGGTCCGGGCGCCGTGATCCTCGATCTTGTGTACGGCCGCGGCGAGACGAAGCTCGTGGTTGCAGGGCGGGCGAGGGGTCATGTGGCATCAGATGGACTGGCAATGCTGCTTCATCAGGGGGCTGCGGCGTTTCACCGCTGGTTCGGAGTAGACCCCGATATTGCCGCAATGCGTGAGGCACTGGAGAACTAGAGGGCACAGAGCGCGTAACTAGAGGGCACAGAGCGCGTAACTAGAGGGCACAGAGCGGATATCCCAGAGGGCGCAGAGGGCGCAGAGGGCGCAGAGGGGGGAGTCTTCCGGAGGCCGAGGTGCTTGGAAAGGCGCTGGCAAACGTTATATCCGCAGTTGGCGATCTCATCCTCCCGGTGTGTTGCGCGGCATGCGACAAGCTCATGCCGCCGTCAGAGCCGGGAATCGTGTGCGGACACTGCTGGTCCCGCGTACGCGAGCTGCCCAACCCCCGGTGCGACCGCTGCGGTCATCCTTGCGACAAACATGCGTGCCGCTGGTGCCCGCTGCTGCCGCCGTTCGTGCGCGCCGCGCGTTCGTACTGCTGGATGGGTGCGGGAACAGGCGCGGACATCGTATACGCGTTGAAATACGACGGCTGGACCCGGGTTGCCGACGCGATGGCCGCGCGAATGGCACGCGTGCAATGGCTCCCCGACGTCGTCGAGGAACGGTCGGCCATAGTACCGGTGCCACTCACGACCGAAAGGCTCAGGGACAGGGGATTCAACCAGAGCGCTGTCATAGCGGCCGGTCTCGCGAGGAGATGGGGCATCCCGGTATGGGAAAACGCGCTGGTCCGTTCCACCGGAGCGACGAGCCAGACGCAGTTGACTCCGGGGGAACGAAAGAGCAATGTTGCGGGGGCATTCGCCGTGCCCGTTTCCGAGCGCGGAAAGCTTCGCGGAGAGCACATCGTGCTGCTCGATGACGTTGTGACGACGGGCGCAACTCTCCGGGCATGCGCAACAGCCCTCTTCGCATCCGGGGCGAGAACCATCAGTTACATGACATTCGGCCGTGCGCCGGCTTCCGGCGACCGGCTAATTCCATAGGAAAGTGAAATGGCAATCAGGGTCGGGATCAATGGCTTCGGCAGGATCGGCAGGCAGGTGCTCAGGGCCGCGAAGGAGCAGGGAGTGGCCGATCTCGATTTCGTCGCAATAAACGACCTCACCGACACTCGCACACTTGCTCACCTCTTCAAGTACGATTCGGTCCATCGCACATACGCCGGAGACGTCGAGCCGGGCACCGATTCGATAATTGTCGACGGAGACGAGATAAAGATCCTGTCGGAGAAAGACCCCTCCGCGCTTCCCTGGCGCGACCTCGGCGTTGACATCGTCCTCGAGGCAACCGGCCGGTTCACAAGTGCACCTGATGCCCGCAAGCATATCGACGCCGGCGCGAAGAAAGTTGTCATCTCGGCCCCTGCGAAAGGCGAAGACATCACTATGGTGATGGGGATAAACAGCGACAAGTATGATCCGGCGAATCACCACATCATTTCGAACGCATCGTGCACGACGAACTGCCTCGTGCCGATGGTGCAGGTGATCCGTGACGCTTTCGGATTCGTCCATGCGTCGATGCTCACCGTTCACAGCTACACGAACGACCAGAACATTCTCGACCTCCCCCATAAGGACCTGCGCCGCGCCCGCGCGGCCGCGGTCTCCATGATCCCGACGACGACCGGAGCAGCCAAAGCGACCTCACTCGTCATTCCGGAAGTGAAGGGCAAGATCGACGGCCTTGCGATACGCGTTCCGACGCCGGATGTGTCGTTCACCGATCTCACGGTGGAAGTCGAGCGCGCCACGACCGTCGAAGAGGTGAACGCCGCATTCAGGGCGGCTGCCGAGGGCCCGTTGGAGGGCATTCTCCAGTACACCGAGCTCGAGCTCGTGTCATGCGACTACATCGGCAACCCGCACTCCTGCATCCTCGACGCGAAGACGACAAACGTCGTTGACGGCACTATGGTGAAGGTTTCCGGCTGGTACGACAACGAGTGGGGCTACTCGTGCCGCTGCGTTGACATGATCCGATTCATCGGCTCGCGGCTGTAACCCGGCAGTGCTGAAGAGAACTGTTCGCGATCTGTCGAGCGAAGAGCTGAAGGGCAGGCGCGCCGTCGTGCGCGCCGACTTCAACGTCCCGCTCGACGACAATTGCGAGATCACCGACGATACCCGCATTCGCGCGGCACTTCCCACACTGAGACTGCTGATGGACCGCGGGGCGCGGCCAATCGTGCTTTCCCACCTCGGAAGACCGAACGGAAAGCCCGAACAGAAATACTCCCTTCAACCCGTGGGGAAGCGGCTTCAGGAGCTCATCGGCAAGAAGGTGAACTTCGTCGAGACCACGGATACCGACGAAGCGATGCAGGCGGCCTCACAGCTTCCCGATGACGAGATACTCCTGCTCGAGAACACTCGCTTTCTGGGCGGCGAAGAGACGAACGATCCACGCCTGTCGCGCTCGCTTGCCGAGCTTGGCGATTTGTTCGTCAACGATGCCTTCGGGACTGCGCACCGCGCACACGCGTCGACGGCGGGAATCTGCGAGTTCCTCAAGCCCGCAGTC
>JBBQZF010000047.1:0-16263 GCA_038208015.1 Gemmatimonadales bacterium | reverse complement strand
GGACGGGGGTATCGACCCCTTCATCGAGGCGTACCTGAAGCAGTTCGGCGCCGGGACCAGTAGTTGAGCGACGACCTCAACTTCGTCCTCAAGGCGCGCCGGGATAAGCTCGACGCGCTCCGTGCGGCCGGTGTCAGTCCGTTCGCGTATTCATATCCGCGACTGAACACAGCCGCGGAAGCGCAGGCCCTGATCCCGAAAGCCGGAACCGGGGATGGCGCGCAGTCGGCGGATCCGGATGGACCGAACGTGGCGATCGCCGGCCGCATCGTTGCATGGCGGGCTCATGGCAAGACCGTGTTCGCGCATCTTGCAGATGCGAGCGGGCGCATCCAGCTCTACTTCCGCAGGGATCAGCTCGGAGACGAGCGCTTCGGCATCCTCGAGCACCTCGACCTTGGAGACATAGTCGGAGTTTCGGGGCCCTTGTTCCGCACGCGCACCGGGGAAACGACAGTCCGCGTCGAAGGCTTCGAGCTTCTCGCTAAATCGCTGAGGCCGCTTCCATTCGGAAAGGAAGAAGTGGTCGATGGCGAGATCGTTCGCCACTCGGGTTTCAGCGACGCCGAGCAGCGATACCGGCAGCGTTATGCTGACCTGGCAGTTCATCCGGAGGTTCGCGCCCTGTTCACAGCGCGATCGCGGATGATCACATCGATCAGGTCGTTTCTCGACGAGCTCGGGTTTCTCGAGGTGGAGACGCCCGTGTTGCAGCCGCTGTACGGCGGCGCTGCGGCGCGGCCGTTCACCACGCATCACAATGCGCTCGACATGCCGCTGTTTCTGAGAATCGCCGATGAGCTTTACCTCAAGCGGCTCGTGGTGGGCGGGTTCGAGCGTGTTTACGAGATAGGCCACGACTTCAGGAACGAGGGAATCGACCGCACCCACAATCCCGAGTTCACGATGCTCGAGTTCTACGAGGCATACGCGGACTACGAGGCGATGATGAGCCGGGTCGAATCGCTGATGGTGCGGGTGACGGCGTCATTGAGGGCGCTTCCCGGCATCGGCGAAAAGGTCCCCGATCTCAAGCCGCCTTTCCCCCGGATCGAGTGGGTCCCGACACTCAACGCTGCTGCCGGCCGCGACGTGCTCGCCTTGAGTGACAGCGATCTCCTCGAGCTTGCCCGCCATGTCGGCGTGTCGCATCCCGACGACCTCAGTCGTCCGAAGCTCATCGACGAAATATTCCAGGAGCTCGTGGAATCGAAGATCGTCGAGCCGACCTTCGTCGTCGACTACCCGATGGAGCTGTCGCCGCTGGCAAAGCCGAAGCGCGGCAACCCGGCGCTGGCCGAGAGGTTCGAGCTTTTCGCGAATGGACGGGAGCTTGCAAATGCTTTCAGCGAGCTCAACGACCCGATCGACCAGCGGGACCGGCTCGAGGCGCAGGCGCGTCTCAAGGAGGCGGGCGATCTCGAGGCTTCAGGTGTAGATGAGGATTACCTGAGGGCGATGGAATACGGGATGCCGCCGATGGGAGGCGTAGGGGTCGGGATCGACCGGCTTTTTATGTACCTGACAGGAACTCTTAATATTCGCGATGTGATACTATTTCCAACCATGCGGCCTGAATGAACAGGCTCGAGCTTTCGATTGCCTGGAGGTACCTGCGGAGCCGGCGCGGATCACGACTGCTCTCGCTCATCAGCATCATCGCAATCGGCGGGGTGCTGGTTGGCGTCAGCGCGCTCATTCTCATTATCGGCGTAATGAACGGGCTGCAGCGTGACCTGCGTGAGAAGATTCTCGTCGGAAGCCCGGACGTCCGCGTCCTGAGCTATGGCGAAGATCTCAAGATCGACGACTGGCAGACCGTGCTCGGCAAGGTGAGACAGCAGCCCGGGGTTGTGGCTGCCGCGCCGTTCGTGCTGGTCGAGGGCGGGATGAATGCCGGCCATGACTACGCCGGCGCGGCCTACGTCGTGGGAATGCTGCCGGAAGGGAGGGACGTGCCCGAGGTAACGACGATCAGGCAGCATGCGATCTCCGGTGACTTCCGCTTTGCCAGCAGCGACGGGGAACAGCGGGGAATCGTACTCGGCAAGCTCGTCGCGTCGCGCTACAACGCGTGGCCCGGTGACAAGATCAATCTCGTGTCGATCGCCGGCGTCAAGCCAAATGCGGTAACGGGGGGTTTCGTGCCGCGGATCTTCCAGTTCGAGGTCACCGGAATTGTTGAGACAGGGATGTACGAGTACGACAACGCGTACGTGTACATCGCTCTCGACAAGGCGCAGGAGTTCGCGGCGCTTGGCGAGGGCGTGACAGGGATCGAGGTGAAGTCGACTGACCGGTGGGCAGCTTCGGAAGTAGCGCAACGGATCACCCTGGCCCTCGGCTGGCCATACCGCACGGTTGACTGGCAGGAGCAGAACCGCTCGCTGTTCCAGGCGCTGAAGCTGGAGAAGCTCGGCATGGGGGTGATACTGCTCCTCATCGTGATGGTGGCGGCGTTCAACATCGTGAGCACGCTGACTATGGTAGTCGCTGACAAGACGCGGGAGATCGGCATCCTCAAGGCGATGGGGCTTCCGGCAAAATCGATCCGCCGGGTGTTCCTTGCCCAGGGGATCGTTATCGGGCTCGTCGGCACCACGCTCGGCCTGCTTCTCGGATTCGGCGGCGCGATCGCCCTCGAGAAGTACAAGTTCATCCCGCTCGATCCATCCATCTACTTCATCGATCACCTTCCGGTGGCCACCGAGCCGGCTGACATATTGTGGATCGTGCTTGCAAGCGTGCTGACGGCTGGCGCGGCGACATTGTATCCGGCGATTCAGGCCTCGCGGTTGTATCCCATCGATGCGATAAGGCACGAATAACAATGGCAGTTCTTCAGGCACACGATCTTCACAAGGCTTACACCGGTGGCGACGGCGGAACGATAAACGTTCTGGCCGGGGTCGACCTGACGGTCAGTCCGCGCGAGATGGTGGCTATCGTCGGGGCCAGCGGCGCAGGGAAGTCGACCCTGCTGCATGTCCTTGGGGCGCTCGACAAGCCTTCACGCGGTTATGTGGTGATCGGCGGCGAGCCGATCAACGGCCTGAGCGATGAGCAGCTTGCAGCGCTGAGAAACCGGTCGGTGGGCTTCGTATTCCAGTTCCACCACCTGCTGAGGGAGTTTTCAGCTCTGGAGAACGTCATGATGCCGATCCGCATATCGGGGAAGAGCGTGGCGGCGGCACGAAGCAGGGCGGAGGAGCTCCTCTCGAGGGTTGGCCTCAGCGGAAGGATGCACCACCTCCCGTCGGAGCTTTCCGGCGGGGAACAACAGCGAACGGCAGTCGCGCGTGCGCTCGCGATGGATCCCAAGGTCGTGCTGGCAGATGAGCCGTCGGGCAATCTCGACCTCGCCAACGGACAGATGCTTCACGAGCTTCTCACGGAGGTCGTTGACGACCTCGAGATCGGGATGGTCGTGGTTACGCACAACCGCGCGCTGGCTGCCAGGGCGAGCCGGGTGCTGCTTCTCGAAGGTGGGACGCTTTCCGAAACAGCCGTGTCCGACGCTATGGTGTAGCAGTAGTTGCGGGAGGTCCGAGAACGGGCGTCCCTGAAGAGAGGGGAGTGGCATGGTCTGCGACGTTTGCAAGGAAGCTGACGCGGTAATTCAGTTGACCGAGATAGAGGGCACGGGCGTGCGCCTGCGGCACCTGTGCGAGCGCTGCGCCGCTGAGCGTGGCGTGGAGACGACGGCAGCTCCGAAGCCGCAGATCACTGATTTCCTCCAAAGTGTTCACCAGGCAATGCAGGCGACTCAGGGGGATGCGGCCCGGTGCGCGTTCTGCTCATCGACCTTCCGTGACTTCCGGTCGACCGGCCGCCTCGGCTGCGCACACTGCTACGACGCTTTCGAGAAGAGCATGCGCGACCTCCTGCGCCGGGTGCATGGGAGCTCGCAGCATATCGGCCGCAACTACGAGTCGCCTGCCAGTCATGTGGTACCCGACGGGGGAACAGCCAACGAGCTGCGCGACCGGCTTCGCCGCGCAATCGATGCCGAGCAGTTCGAGCTGGCGGCGGATATCCGCGACAGGCTCAGGGGAATGGAATGATGGATCTCTCCCTTCTGCCGGACGGAGGTGTGGGATGGCTCGACGCCTCGGGGGATCACTCCGACATCGTGATCTCCACGCGTATAAGGCTTGCCCGGAACCTCGAGGGTTATGCCTTCGCGGGGAGGGCTCGCGATGGCGAGCGGCTGCGTATCCTGTCGCAGGTGGAGCAGGCGATGTCGGCGATGCGCGGGAGTCACCAGGGCGTGCTGCTCAGGGTCGACGAGATGCCGCCGGACGACCGCCTTCTTCTTCACGAGAGACATCTCGTGAGCCGCGAGCTTGCCGGCCTCGACCCACAACGCCCCGTGCGCAGCGGTGCCGCCGTGCACCTGACGCGTGCAACGAGCGTCATGGTGAATGAAGAGGATCACCTCCGTCTCCAGGCAATCGAGTCAGGCTTCCGGATATCGGAGGCCTTCAACTCCGTCTACGCGCTCGACGCCGACCTCGGGGAGCGGGTACCCTACGCGTTCCACAACGAATTCGGTTTTCTGACCGCGTGCCCGACGAATGCCGGCACGGGGCTTCGCGCGTCGGTGCTCATTCACCTTCCGGGGCTGGTGCTGACGAAGGAGATAGCCAAGGTGCTGGCCGGTCTGCAGCAGGTAGGGCTGACGTACCGTGGCCTGTATGGGGAGGGGAGCGAGGTTGTCGGGAATTTCTTCCAGATCTCGAACCAGACGACCCTCGGCCGGACGGAAGGCGAGTTGCTGGATTACCTGACGCGAGTGGTAATCCACGTCATCGAGCGGGAGGAGGACGCAAGAAAAGTATTGCTTAGAGACGCCGGTTATATTATCGAAGACAAGCTTTGGCGGGCGTACGGAACGCTTCGATACGCGAGGAGCCTCACTTTCGACGAGGTGATGAGCTATCTGAGCAGTGTTCGTCTGGCGGTCGGTCTGAAACTGATAACCGATCTAAGTGTATATACCCTCAACAAGCTCCTGATATTCAGTCAGTCAGCGCACCTGGCGCATGCCGAAGCGCGCGAGCTGACAACGAGCGAAGCGAACCTTGCACGCGCGAAGTACGTGCGCCGCATTCTCGCTGACGATACGGGGTCTACACGATGAACGGCTACAACTTCACCGAACGTGTTCGAAAGGTTCTCGCGATGGCGAGGGAAGAGGCCGAGCGGCTTCGCCACGAATACGTGGGCACCGAGCACATCCTGCTCGGACTGATCCGCGAAGGGGAAGGTGTCGCGGCCGCAGTGCTGCAGAACCTCAGCGTTGACCTCGACGACATCCAGCAGAAGATCGAGGACACGGTAAAGAAGGGAAAAGCGGCTGCAGCCACCGGACCCGATCTTCCATATACGTCGCGCGCGAAGAAGGTCCTCGAGCTTGCGATGGCCGAGGCTCGCGACCTGACGCACAACTACGTCGGCACCGAGCACCTGCTCCTGGGCCTCCTTCGTGAAGAGAAGGGGATCGCCGCGCAGGTTCTCACTGACGCCGGAATCAATCTCGACGCGGCCCGCGCGGAGACGCTGCGCCTGCTGGGAACCGACATGCCACAGAGCGCCGGTGGCGCTGCCCCTGCGGGCGGTTCCGTTCCCGGATCGACTCCGGGATCGAAGGGGGACAAGAAGAGTAAGACGCCGGCGCTCGACCATTTCTGCCGGGACCTCACTCAGCTTGCCGCGGAAGCGCAGCTCGATCCGACGATCGGCCGCGCCAAGGAGATCGAGCGGGTGATGGAGATTCTCACGCGCCGCAAGAAGAACAATCCCGTCCTCATCGGCGAGCCGGGCGTGGGCAAGACGGCGATAGTCGAGGGGCTCGCACAGTTGATTGCGAACGAGGAGTGCCCGGACAGCCTGCGGGAACATCGCGTCCTGTCGCTCGACATGGCGGCGGTGATCGCCGGGACGAAGTACCGTGGCCAGTTCGAGGAGCGGCTCAAGGCGGTGATGAACGAGATCGCCCAGAACAAGAACATCATCCTGTTCATCGACGAGCTTCACACTCTCGTCGGCGCGGGCGCGGCCGAAGGTGCGATCGACGCGAGCAACATGCTGAAGCCGGCGCTCGCTCGCGGCGAGCTGCAGTGCGTCGGTGCATCGACGCTCAACGAGTATCGCAAGTACATCGAGAAGGACGGCGCTCTCGAGCGCAGGTTCCAGACAGTCATCGTCGAGCCGCCTTCAGTCGACGAAACCGTCGAGATACTGAAGGGACTGCGGGTCAAGTACGAGGATCACCATAAGGTCACGATCCCCGACACGACTCTCCATGCCGCGGCGAAGATGTCGGAGCGCTACATCACCGACAGGTTCCTGCCGGACAAGGCGATCGACGTAATCGATGAAGCCGGCGCGCGGGCTCGGCTCGCGACCCAGGCGCCTCCGCCGGAGGTCACCGCGCTCAAGATCCAACTCGAAGGCGTAAACACGGAGAAGGAAGCGGCGGTTCGCGACCAGAACTTCGAGCGCGCTGCCTCGCTGCGGGACAGCGAGCGCGAGCTTCAGGGCGACATCCGCCGCAAGCAGGAAGAGTGGGAGAAGCACCGCCAGTCGCACCGGCCGGTGCTGGGTGAGGACGAGGTGTCATTCATCGTCAGCCGCTGGACGGGCATTCCGGTGATGCGCCTCCAGGAGGCCGAGACCGCAAGGCTTCTGCGCATGGAAGAGGAGCTTCACGCTTCAGTCGTCGCGCAGGAAGAGGCGATCAAGGCGCTGGCCCGCTCGATCAGGCGCAGCCGGGCTGGTCTCAAGGATCCGAATCGGCCGATCGGCTCGTTCATATTCTCCGGCCCCACTGGCGTCGGGAAGACCGAGCTTGCCAGGGCGCTTGCCAAGTTCCTGTTCGCCGATCCGAGCGCGCTGATCCGGGTAGACATGAGCGAGTACATGGAGAAGTTCTCCGTCTCGCGGCTCATCGGCGCGCCTCCCGGTTATGTCGGCTACGAGGATTCAGGCACGCTTACGAAGGCGGTCAGACGCAAGCCTTACAGCGTCGTGCTGCTCGATGAGATCGAGAAAGCTCACCCCGACGTCTTCAACATCCTTCTTCAGGTGCTCGACGAGGGGCACCTCACCGACAACTACGGCCGGGTCATCGACTTCAAGAACACCGTCGTCATCATGACGTCGAACGTCGGGGCGCGGGACATCACGAAGAGCCGGTCGATGGGCTTCGCGACCGCCGACAGCCGCAACAGCTTCGAGAGGATCGCCGAGAAGGTGAAGGAGGAGATGACTCATGTCTTCAATCCGGAGTTCCTGAACCGGCTCGATGACGTGATCGTGTTCCATCCGCTCTCCGAGGAGCATATCGGGGAGATCGTGACGATTCTCCTGAAGGAGGTTCAGAAGCGGCTGGGCGACGAAGAGCTCACGCTCAGGCTGAGCGATGCCGGGGCAAGGTTCCTCGTCAAGCACGGCTACGACGAGAAGTTCGGAGCCAGGCCGCTCAAGCGTGCGATCCAGCGCTTCATCGAGGATCCCCTTTCCGAGAAGATCCTCCTGGGAGAGTTCGCAAAGGGCGACGAGATCGAAGTCGACATTGCGCCCGACGGCGAGAAGCTCGATTTCAAGGTTGAGGCCCGCGCCACGAACTAAAGGGCGCAAAAGGGCGGAACTACGCTAACAAGGGAACAACAGGGGCCGCGGGAGTGTTGCAAAAAGCAACCACTTTCGCGGCCCGTTTGTCTAAAGCCAGAGGGCCGGAAGGCTGGCCCTTCTGCGCCACTGCGTCGCGGGCCGCGGCCCGCGCTCTGCGTCTCTTTCTAATTATATTTCAACGATGCAAAAGTATGTAGTTTCCCTGCTGGCCCTGATGGTGGCAGGGACTCCTGTGTTAGCCCAGGACGACGCCCCGGGAGTCTGCACCATGCCTGACACCGTTGCGGTGTCCGGCAACGTGCGGGTCACGGATGAAACTGTTCGGACCGCCGCAGGGCTTCTTCCGCGCACAACTCTCAATTTCAGGGACATCCAGCGGGCCATCAAGGCTCTCTTCGCGACCGGGCAGTTCGAGGACGTCCGCGTTCTCTGCTCGATACCCCCAGCGACGCCCCGGGTAACGCTGACAATCGAAGTTGATGAGCGGCCCGTGCTCACTGCGTACACCGTGCGGGGGCCGGAGCGCGTCTCTTCCCGAGATGTGCGCGAGCGCCTCACACTCGCGACCGGCCGACCCCTCGATCCGTCGGCACTTGCCCTGGCGATCGAGCGCGCCGATTCGCTCTACGAATCGAAGGGTTATTACCTGGCCCGCATCAACGTCGATACGATCCGGGAGGCCGGCAACACGATTCGCCTCGCGCTCGAAGTAGAAGAGGGACGCCGGCTAGCGATCTCCGGGCTCCGCGTCTCTGGAAACACGCGGATTCCGTCAGACGACATCGCTTCCGCGATGCAGTCAAAGCCGGAAGGTTTTTTCTGGTTCAGGAAGGGCGAGTTCGACGACACGAAATACGCGACAGATCTCGCCGAGCTGATCCCGCAGCTCTACGCGAGCCGCGGCTTTATCGACTTCAGGATACTCAGCGACTCTCTGATCATCGACAGAGAAGCCGGGAAGGCGGTGATCGACCTGACGGTGAGCGAGGGCCCCCGTTACCGCATCGGCACGTTCGAGGTTCTCGGCAACCGGCGCTTTTCGACTCCCGAAATCGAGGAGTTCTATCCTTTCGGCAATGAAACCCGGACCCTCACCCAGCGCGCCGCCGGCCTCATCCGCGGCAGCTACACCAATCCCGAAGGGACTTTCGACGCGGTCAGGTGGGAGGAAGGCGAGGGGAAACTGAGAGATGCCTACAACGACCAGGGCTACATCTACGCGCGTATCCGGCCCGTTGTCGAAAGGCAGTCGGGCGATGATTCGGTGCGGGTCGTGAACCTGCGCTGGGAGATCGACGAAGCGACACCTGCAATCGTCAACCGCATCGACATCGAGGGCAACGACTTCACTTTCGAGTCGTGCATCCGCGAGCAGGTCGTGCTGGCGCCGGGCCAGGTGTTCAACCGCAACTACC
Organism: Gemmatimonadales bacterium; assembly: GCA_038208015.1. Lineage (GTDB taxonomy): Bacteria > Gemmatimonadota > Gemmatimonadetes > Gemmatimonadales > Gemmatimonadaceae > UBA4720. The sequence continues at coordinate 7,210 of JBBQZF010000047.1, read as the reverse complement.
TGCTTCGCAGCTACCAGAACATCTCGAACCTGAACTTCTTCGAATCCCCGATGCCGGCGCCGGAGACAAGGCCTGTCGGGGATCAGGGGGATGTCGACATCATCTTCCGCGTGAAGGAGAAGCGCACGGGGAACGTGAACTTCGGAGCTTCAACGGGGCAGGGTACGGGAGTCGGTGGCTTCATCGGCCTCGATCAGCCGAACCTTCTCGGCCGCTGCAAGCGCGCTCAGCTCCAGTATCAGTTCGGCCGTTACATCAACGACTTCAACGCGACGTACACGGATCCGAACATCAAGCAGACGAGAATCTCGGGAAGCCTGACGGCATACCGGACTGCGTCGCGCTACACCATTGCGGACCTCGGTCGCACGACACGCACAGGCGCGCAGGTTCAGGCTGGATTCCCCGTTCCGAACTCGCTCTACAGCCGAATCCTCGTCTCGTACGGCGGTGAGGGAGTTTCCTACGGCGGAGAGGGCTTGCTCTCGACAGTCGCGGATCGCTGCGACAACTGCTTCCGCTCGACGGTTGGCCTGACTGCCTCGCACGATACACGGCTCGGACTTCCGTTCGCGGCTGAGGGTGGCTCGCAGACGTTCAACGCGCAGTTCAACGGCGGTCCGCTTGGCGGAACCGCGTCGTTCCAGAGATACACCACCGAACTGAAGGCGTATGCGCCGGTGGGCGGTATTGGCGTCGCTTCGCTCGGCTCGGCACCGATGACGTTCGTGCTCGGCCTCACCGCCCGCGCTGGTGCGGTCTTCGGAAATCCCGGTCCGTTCTTCTACAGCCAGTCGTTCTCGCTCGGCGGCACTCAGTACGGTGAGCAGCTGCGTGGCTACGAGGAGTTCTCGATCACGCCGGCAGGCTTTAATCAGTTCGCCGAGGGCGGGAGCGGAGTGCAGCGATCATCGTTCGGTAATGCGTTCTTCACTGGCACAGCGGAGTTCGGCCTGAGGGTCAGCCAGTCGCTATACTTGAGCTCGTTCGTCGAAGGCGGCAACGTCTGGGACCGGCCGTCGCAGTTCGATCCGACGCGCCTCTTCCGGTCGTTCGGATTCGGCGCGGCGATCGTCAGCCCGCTCGGACCAATCGGGGTTGATCTAGGGTATGGACTTGATAAGCTGGATCTCGAGGGCCGTTCGGCTCCCGGGTGGAAGTTCCATTTCAAACTTGGTCAGTTCTTCTAACATCGGAGTATTCATGCGTGGTTTGATTCGTGCGGCGTTGCTCGCACTCGTTGTTGGTGCAGCGTCGGCCGGTACGGCATCGGCCCAGGCAGCGCCGAAGTTTGGATTCATCAACTCGGCGGCGATTCTGGAGGAGGCTCCGGGCCGGGCCGCCGCGGAGACGCGCTTCAAGAATGAAGTTGCGGCGTACCAGGCCCAGCTGCAGCGGATGAGCGATTCGCTCCAGACGATGGCCGGGACATTCGAGCGCGAGGCACCGCGACTCGACAGCGCGACGCGGGTGGCGCGGGCACGCGTGATTCAGGAGCGCGAGACAACGTACCAGACGCGCGCGCGGACTCTCGATGAACAGATGCAGAACCGGCAGGCTGAGCTGATCCGCCCGATCATGGAGAATCTCCAGCGCATCATCGAGCAGGTGCGTGCAGAGGATGGTTACTCCATGATCTTCGATGTCGCATCGCAGGCGAGCGTTATCGTGGCTGCCGACAAGAGCCTCGACCTGACGCCGAAGGTGCTTGCGAGGGTGAAGGCGGCCCCCGCTCCGTCGCCTGTGGCGGGAGCTCCGACGCCTCAGCCGTCCGGGGTCACCGCACCCAGGCGGTGAGCCTCCGCGAGTCAGGGGCCAGTCTGGAAGGCGGTGAGCGTGCCTGCACGCTCACCGCTTCTGACATTGCGGAAATTGTAAAAGGAGAGCTTAGAGGAGACGGCGCAACCTGGGTTGACAGCGTTGCGCCTCTCTCTCGCGCAGCGAGCAACAATCTCAGCTTTCTGGCTGACGGGCGATACTCGTCGCTGCTTGAGTCATCATCGCCGGGAGTGCTGCTGGTTACGCCTTCGCTTGCGGACGTGACGGGGTCTGTGCCCGCCCGGATAATTGTCGACCGGCCGGCAGCCGCGCTCCTCCAGCTTCTGCCGAGTTTCTACCCGGCGCCGGAACACGTCCCGGCGATTGCGTCGAGTGCCCGCATTGCGGCCGGGGCAAGCGTGGGCGACGGAGTATCGATCGGCGAGTACTCAGTGATCGGCGACGGCGCTGTGATCGGGGATGCCGTGGCGATCGGCCCGCACTGCGTTGTGGGTAGAGGCGTGCGCATCGGCCGGGAATCCCGCCTCCTGCCGCATGTCACTCTCTATCCGGGGAGCTCTCTTGGCGAGCGCGTGACGCTCCATGCCGGGGTCCGCATAGGATCTGACGGATTCGGGTACGTCTCGGGCCCATCGGGGCATGCCAAGATTCCGCATGTCGGACGCTGTCTCATCGGCGACGACGTCGAGATTGGCGCCAACACCACTATCGACCGCGGCAGCATCGACGACACCGTCATCGGCGCCGGGACCAAGATCGACAACCTCGTCCAGATCGGTCACAACGTCAAAGTAGGTTCCGCCTGCCTCATCATGGCGCAGGTTGGCATCGCCGGCTCGGCGCAGATCGGCGACGGATGCGTAATCGCCGGCCAGGCAGGCCTCGGCGGTCACATAGTTGTCGGATCCGGCGCGCGAATTGGCGGCCAGTCGGGAGTCTTCGGCAATGTACCACCAGGCGAAAACTGGTCGGGATATCCGGCGCGACCACATCGGGAGTCGTTGCGGGCTACAGGGGCGGTCTTCAAGCTGTCAGACATGATGAAGCGGATCGAGAAGCTTCTCGACGAGCGCGACCCACGGTGAGCCGTGTAACGATCGCCAGGGAGACTTCGGTCTCGGGTATCGGGCTTCATCTTGGCGAGGCCTGTACGCTGAGATTCAGGCCTGCGCCGAGCGGTAACCGGATAACATTCCGGCGCACGGACATCGAGGGTGCAGCTCCGATTCCAGCCTCCGTGGAGCAGGTCAGTGCCAGTGAGAGGCGGACTCAGCTGGGCTCAGGCAAGAACACCGTTCACACGGTCGAGCATGTACTTGCAGCGGCTTCGGCCCTTGGACTCGACGACCTCATCATCGAGATGGACGGCCCCGAGCCTCCGATTCTCGATGGGAGCGCGTCGGCATTCTTCGAGGCGCTGAGAGAAGCCGGCCTTGCGGTGCTGCAAGGGCAGCCGGAGATTCTCGTCCTTACGGAGCCAGTGCGCATCATCGATGGCGAGTCTGTCTATGAGGCGTATCCTTCCGGGCAGCTCGACCTCGACGTTACGATCGAGTTTCCGCATCTGAAGATCGGCAGGCAGGCGATGCGCCTCCTGGTCACTGAAGCGACATTTGCGGCTGAGCTGGCGGGCGCGCGGACATTCGGTTTCGTGCATGAGGTCGAGTGGCTTCGCTCCCGGGGCCTTATTAAGGGCGCGTCGACCGAGAACGCGATAGTTCTTGACGAGACGGGAATCGTCAACGGACCATTGCGGTGGGACGACGAGTTCGTCCGGCACAAGGTGATGGACTGCGTCGGAGATCTTGCACTTGCCGGGGCGCGTGTGCATGCGCGAATTACGGCGGTAAAGCCGAGCCATCGCGGCACGGTGACACTCGTCCGCGAGTTACGGCGCGCGGGCAGAATTCAATCAGCGAACGGGAAGGCGGCAAAAATGGCGGAATCAGGCAGGAAAGGGGTCTACGAAATAGAGGACATCATGCGGGTTCTGCCGCATCGCTATCCTTTCCTGCTCGTCGACCGCATTCTCGAAATCGAGGAGAACAAGCGGGTGGTGGGAATCAAGAACGTCACCATCAACGAGCCGTTCTTCCAGGGCCATTTTCCCGGCCACCCAATAATGCCGGGAGTGCTCATCGTCGAGGCGATGGCACAGGTGGGAGGCATGCTTCTCCTGGGAACGCTCGAGGAGCCTGACACCAAAGTTGTCTACTTCATGTCGATCGACAACATCAAGTTCCGGAAACCTGTCCGCCCCGGAGACCAGATAGTCTTCGAGGTCGTGATGGTCCAGGTGAGAGGGAAGATCGCGAAGACGAAGGGCGTTGCGCGCGTGGACGGGGAAATCGTGGCCGAGGCCGAGATGGCCGCAATGGTCAGGGATAGATGAAGTTTGAGGGGATCCACCCGACGGCGATTATCTCCTCAGGCGCGAGACTGGGGGAGAGGGTGGAAGTTGGGCCGTTCGCGATAGTCGGCGACGGCTGCGAGATCGGCGACGACTGTGTTCTCGCGCCGCGGGCGACCCTCGAGCGCGACGTAAAGCTCGGCGCCGGCGTCAGGGTAGGGAACAGCAGCGTGCTCGGCGGGCCACCGCAGGACCTCAAGTACGCAGGCGAGCACACGACGGTCGAGATCGGTGACGGCACAGTGATCCGCGAGTTCGTCACCATCAACCGTGGCACGTCACAGTCGTTCAAGACGAGCGTCGGGAGCAAATGCCTTCTCATGTCCTACGTGCATCTTGCCCACGATTGTCATCTTGGCAACGGCGTCATACTCGGCAACAGTGTGCAGCTGGCCGGGCATGTGACCATCGACGACCGCGCTACGCTCTCCGGCCTGTCCGGCGTGCATCAGTTCGTGCGCATCGGCCGGAACGCGTTCATCGGGGGATGTTCCCGTGTGTCGAAGGACATTCCGCCGTTTCTCAAGGCGGTGGGCAATCCGGTGAGACTCTACGGGCTGAACGGGGTGGGGCTCCAGCGCAGCGGCTTTCCGGAAGAGGTGATACGCGAGCTCAAGCGGGCTTATCGGCTTTTCTTCCGGTCCGACCTCAACCTCTCCCAGGCGATGCAGCGTGCGGAGTCGGAGCTCGAGTTGTTTGCGGAGGTGCGGGAACTCATGCAGTTCGTCGAGGGAAGCGGGCGGGGCGTAGTAATCTGACGCAGCCGGCCAGGATCGGAGTTATCGGCGCCGGAAGCCTCGGCTTCCACCACGTGAGGATCCTTCGCGACATGGAGACTGTCGCGTTCGCCGGTTTTGTCGAGGCGAGAGACGACCGCGCGGCGGAGGTGGCTTCGGAGCTGGGCGTCAGACGATATGCCGACGAGGCCTCGCTGCTCGCCGACGTCGATGCGGTGACGATAGTTGTCCCGACACCTGCGCATTACGCTGTTGCCCGCGCCGCTCTCGAGGCAGGGAAGCACGTGTTCATCGAGAAGCCGATCACTGCCACGCTCGCCGAAGCCGACGAACTTCTGCACATCGCCGAGCGGAACGGATGCGTCGTCCAGACGGGCCATGTCGAGCGCTTCAACCGCGCCGTGAGAGCTGCGCTCCCTTATGTGTCGCGACCGCGCTTCATAGAGAGCGAGCGACTTGCGCTGTTCAGTTTACGCGGGTCTGACGTAGCGGTCGTGCTGGACCTCATGATACACGACATCGACCTCGTCCTCACCCTCGTCGGCGATACAGCCGAGGAGATATCTGCAGTGGGAGTTCCGGTTCTCACTCCAACGCTCGACATCGCGAACGCGCGCGTCACCTTCTCGTCCGGCGCGGTCGCGAACATTACGTCGAGCCGGATTTCCCGCGACAGGGTGCGAAAGATCCGCATATTCCAGGAGAACGGGTACATGTCCCTCGACCTTGCGGCCGGAACCGGGCATTTCTTCAGGCTGAAAGAAAAGATCGATCCCACGCGTCCGCCAGCGGGGCCCGTCAACATCACTGACTACGTCGATCATGTGGCGCTCACCGCGTCAGAAGGCGAGCCGCTGAGGCTGGAGTTCGACAGCTTTGTTTCGGCGCTTCGCGGCGACAGTCCCATCGTCGTCACGGGCGAGGATGGCAAGCGCGCGCTGGCCGTTGCGCTCAGAATAGTGGCGGAGATCGAGCGGACGCTGCCCGCCCTTACCGGGGACAAAGCCGCAGGCCGTGCCTGAAGTTCTTTTCGTCGCAGGAGAGGCTTCTGGTGATCTCCACGCGGCGGGCGTAGCCGACGAGCTGCGCCGGCTCCGTCCCGACCTCGAGTTGACGGGATTCGGCGGGCCGCTGATGGAGCGTGCCGGCGTCAAGCTGTTCGACCGGTACGAATCCGGGGTGATGGGCTTCCTCGAGATAGTGAGGCACATCCCCCGGCACATCGCCCTGCTCGAGAAGGTTCGCGGGCGCCTTGCGCGCGGCAATGTCAAACTGCTCATCGTGATCGATTATCCCGGCTTCAACATGAAAGCCGCGGCAGCAGCGAAGGCGGCTGGAGTCCCTGTGCTTTACTACGTCACGCCGCAGGTCTGGGCCTGGGGCGAAGGGAGACTCCCAAAACTTGCGAAGATTGTCAGCAAGGCTGCGGTGATTCTGCCGTTCGAGGAGCCGTTGCTTCGCGGGCATGGAATCGATGCCACGTTCGTCGGTCATCCGCTGCTCGACCGGGTGGGCGTCATGCCGTCGCGGCAGGAAGCGCGGTCCGCGCTGGGTCTGGAAGGCGATGCGCCTGTGCTGGCGCTGTTTCCGGGCAGCCGTCAGCAGGAGATCGACAGGCACGTCGATGATTTCGTGGAGACAGCAAGGGAGCTCGAGCGCGCGGTTCCCGGACTTCGCACGATCGTCAGTGTCGCCCCCTCGATCACGCTCGACCCCGCTCGTTGTCCATTCAGGCTGGTTCATTCCGCGTCGTTCACAGTGCTGCGGGCCGCAGATGCGGCGCTGTGCAAGAGCGGCACTACCACGCTCGAGGCAGCGATCGCCGATTGTCCCCTCGCCGTCGCGTACAGGACGAGTGGGATATCGTACTTTCTCGCGAAGCTGATGGTGAAGATTCCACACATCGGACTCGTGAACGTCGTCGCCGGCAGGGAAGTCGCCAGGGAATTCGTGCAGGACGATCTCGTCCCGCGTGATGTTGCACTCGAGCTTGGGCAGCTTCTCGACGAGTCGAGCGAGGAGCGCGCAAGGGTGCTCGAGGGTCTTGCTGAGGTCAGGTCGAAGCTGGGTGAGCCGGGGGCGGCAATGCGCGTTGCGCGCATGGCGAGCGACCTGGCAGGATGACGCAGTATGAACGCAGCATGAAGGACGCTCGCGGGACGAGCGACCTGTCTCTTCGCGTGAAGTTCTCACTGCTTGCCGGCAGCGGCGCTATCCGGGCGCTCGCGTCGACATGGCGATATCGGGTTATCGGGGGGAGCCGGCTCGAGAAGTTGAGGGCGGA
>JBBQZF010000046.1:0-16425 GCA_038208015.1 Gemmatimonadales bacterium | reverse complement strand
CGATGTGGTTCTCCATCGAGCTTCAGGCGACGTCGCCGGTGCCGGAGTGGAATGGCCAGCGCGTGCGGATGGCGCTCGAGGAAGACATGACGATAGATGCCGCCGGGAAGAACGCGTGGGCGCTTCGGAGACAGACCGGGTTTCATCTGGTCCGCTGATCCACGCTTCGCGTCCGACCTCGCGGAGTTTACCGAAGGGCTGGGTTAGCCGGAACGCTATCGCAATCCGATCCGGTCAACCATCTCCTTGTAGCGCGGGTCTCCGCGGAGCGGGTCGTATCCAGGGTCGACGTGCAGGTATATCAGGCCCGCTGAGCGCGCCTGGTAGGCACGCTCGAGCGCTTCGAACGCCTTGTCCATGTTGCCGAGGGCCGCGTGGCCCATCGCGAGGTATTCGGAGCGGATGTATTGCTGTCGTGATTCAGTTTCGAGGCGGGTCATTATCTCTTCCGCTTCCTCGCGTCTGTCGAGCTCCGCGAGAGCCCGCACGATCATCGCGTCATAAGAGCGAACAGCGCGGTCCAGTGCCTGGCCGCGCTGAAACCAATCGAGCCCGAGCTCAGGGTTTCCGAGTGCGAGATACGCGGATCCCATCCAGACGAATCCCCGGCCGTACTCCTCGTCAACTTCGAGGAGCTCGTGTCCCTGAGCTATCGCTGCTTCGTAGTCCTTGTCGTAAAGCAGGAAACGCGTGAGCCATCCGGCGTACTCCACTCGCAGCGGATCGAGCTCGACCGCTTTCCTCACTGCCTCGACACCATCTCTCATTCGCCCGATCAGTGGCAGGGCAGTGCCGTAAACCCACTGCGCTTCGGAGTTGTTAGGGCTGAGCGCGACGGCCCGCTCGAGGCGGGCTGCTCCCTCGTCGAATGCCCATTCGTGCCAGCACAGGACCTTTCCCACCGAGATCATCGCATCCGCAAGCGCCGGGTCGCGCTGGAGGGCCCGCTCGGCCGCGGCCTTCGCTCTCGGATACGCTTCGTCCGGCGCGACCCAGTCGTCGGCGAGGTCGCACCACACATCGGCAATTCCGGCATATGCGCGGGCGAATCCCGGATCCTGGAGCAGCGCATGCTGAAACAGATCGAGAGCCTTTCTCAGGCTCTGCTCGCTGAACTTGTTGAAGTGGTAGCGGCCCTTGAGGTACGTCGTATACGCTTCGAGGTTTTTCGTGGGGGCGACAAGCTGGCCCGTTGCTCCGACGAGCTGAACCTTGAGGGCCTCGACGATCGATCTCGATATCTCGTCCTGCACGGCGAAGACGTCCTCGAGCTGGCGGTCGTATGTCTCCGACCACAGCTGATAGCCGTTTTCAACGTTCACGAGCTGCGCGGCGATGCGAATGCGATTGCCGATCTTCCGGACGCTCCCTTCAAGTACCGAGGTCACGCCCAGTTTCTCGCCAACCTGCCGGGCGTCGACATCCTTCTTCCCCTTGAACGCGAACGATGAGGATCTCGAAGCCACGTGCACACCGGGAACTTTCGCCAGAGCATTGATGATCTCCTCGGTCATGCCGTCACTGAAATACTCGTTCTCCGGATCGGCGCTCATGTTGGCGAGGGGGAGAACCGCGATCGCCTTGGGGGCCGATGCCTTCGCCTCGGACGAGACGTGGGCTGCGCCTTCTCCGGTGCGGAGAATTCCGCGAAGTGAATCGGCGAATTCGGCGCCGGTGCGGTAACGGTCAGCCGGTGAGCGAGCGAGAGCGCGGCTCACCGCCGCTTCAACCGCGTCAGGTACGTCGCGCGTAATCCTCAAACTTGGAACGGGAGACACGAAGCGCTTGGCGATTATCGATCGCGCATTCGGACCGGTGAATGGCGGCTCACCGGCGAGCATTTCGTAAAGCACACATCCCAGGCTGTAGAGATCGCTTCGTCCGTCGACCTCCGTTTCGCCACTCGCCTGCTCGGGGCTCATGTATGCCGGCGTGCCGACGGCCAGGCCAGTGTGAGTTATCGATTTACCGGCGCTCACGGCTTTTCCGATCCCGAAATCCGCAACGAGTGCAGCGCCTTCGTGCAGCAGGATGTTTTCGGGTTTGATGTCCCGGTGTATGACCTGTTGGCGGTGCGAATAGTCGAGAGCCGAGGCAACCTCGGCCGCTATGCGCAAGGCGTCATCGAGTCCGAGCTGGCCTTCCCTCTCGATGCGGTCGCGCAGCGACTGGCCTTCCATGCTTGGCATGACGTAGAAGAGCAGCCCGTCTGCCTCTCCCGAATCAAACACCGGAAGAATGTTCGTGTGGGTGAGTCTCGCCGCCATCTTGATCTCGCGGAGGAATCGCTCGGCGCCGATTTCGGCTGATACATCGGGGCGGAGAACTTTTACGGCGACCGTGCGCTCGTGGCGGAGGTCGCGTGCGAGAAACACGACGGCCATGCCGCCCTCGCCGAGCTGTCGCTCGACGGTGTAGCGGCCGGCAAGCCCGGATCCGAGACGCTGCTGCAGTTCGTTCACCCGGTCAGTCGCTCGTCATGATGAACAGCGGCGCCCCGTCGAACTCGTAGATCGGACGCAATCGCTCCGTGTTGTAGTACTTCTTCACATCCACGACTTTCTTTTCCGATGTCACGCTGGTGATCGGAACGCTGTCGTAGAAGCCGCGGTGTACGCTCACGAGGCGCCCGTACTGCTTCTTCAGTATCAGGTCGAGCGCGAGATTTCCGAAAGCCATCGGCACTATCGAGTCGAGCGCATCGGGATCGCCTGAGCGAACAAGGTAGCCAAGCCGCTGACTCACGACGTCTATCCGCCGGCCCTTGTTGTATTTCGGCGAGAACTCCTTGAGCGCGGAAGCGACCTTGTCACCGATGCCGCCGAGCTTGCGGTGGCCGAACATGTCTGTCTCTTCGCTCTCGAAGCTCATGCCCTCGTGTGACCTGAGGCTCGCTCCCTCGGACACGAGCGCCACCGAGTATTTGCTGGGATTCCTGTTGTGGTCGTGCGTCATCAGCTCGGTGAGATGCTCGAAGTCCGCCGCGTGCTCCGGAATCAGGCACCGGTCTGCCGCGCCGGCCATCGTCGGCAGGAGCGCAGTGAACCCGGCGTATCTGCCGAACACCTCGATCACCAGAAATCTCTCGTGCGAGCCCGCTGACGTCCGCAGACGGTGCGTGAGCTCTATCGTGCGCGTGACACACGTGCTGAAGCCGATGCAGTAGTCGGTCCCGTAAACGTCGTTGTCCATGGTTTTCGGGATTGCGACGACGTGCACGCCCTCGTCGTGGAGACGCTTGCCGTAGCTGAGCGTGTCGTCACCGCCGATCGGGACCAGAACGTCGACGCCGATGTGCTCGAGATTCCTCAGCACGTCCGCTGTCACATCGTTGATCGGCTGCTCGTAGGCAGTGAGGTGCGCCGGTACGCGAGCGAGTGGCAGGTGGCTTGGCCGCGTTCGGGAGGTGTGGAGGAACGTGCCCCCGGTGCGCCCGGCTCGATTTACGATTGCCTCGGAGAGCTCAAGCACGCACTCGGAGTTGTCGGCGCCCTTTTCCCGGTTGTAGTCAACGAGCCCTGCCCAGCCGCGTCTGATACCGACGACCCGGTAACCCTCGCGGAGCGCGCGGATCGTAATCGCTCTTATCGCCGGGTTGAGGCCGGGTACGTCGCCGCCCCCGGTCAGAATCGCGATCGTCATCCTGCTGTCGGTCATGCGATGAAATCTACGGCCAAGGCGGGGGCAGGGCTCATTCTTCGTGTATGCCGAACGACCTTTCTGCGCGTCTCGAAGGCGAAAAGCCACTCTGACGCGCAACGCGGGATACCGGCAATATTGGCTGGCATCTTAAGCTCATCTCTTAGCCGCCCCTGCGGAGGTATTGTGCGTCTCACGCCGTTGCTCGTCCTCTTCATCACGCTGATTCCTGCGCGCCCCGGGCTTTCCCAGCAAATCGATCTGAGGACGACACGCCTGGTGGACCTCACCCATTCATTCAACGCCGAGACGATATTCTGGCCGACTTCTCCATCCACGTTCCAGCTTCAGCAACTGGCCCACGGTCAAACAGAAGGCGGCTTTTTCTACTCTGCTAACGCTTTCTCCACGCCGGAGCATGGCGGCACACATCTCGACGCGCCGATCCACTTCGCTGAGGGCGGCCAGACCACGGACAAGATTCCTCTGGGCCAGCTCATCGGCTCGGCGGTGGTGATCGACGTTTCCGGCAAGGCTGCCTCGAATCCCGACTACCGCCTCACCCGTGAGGATGTTCTCGAGTTCGAGCGGGCGCACGGCAGAATCGGGCCAGGCACAATCGTCCTGCTCCGCACCGGCTGGAGCGCGCGCTGGCCGGACAGGAAACGTTATCTCGGAGATGACACTCCGAACGACGCTTCAAAGCTTCGCTTCCCGAGCTTTGGTGAGGATGCGGCGCGCCTGCTTGTCGAGGAGCGCAGCGTCAAGGCAATTGGCGCCGACGTGGCGTCGATCGACTACGGTCAGTCGAAGGACTTCATGGTTCACCGGATCGCCGCGGCCCGTAACGTTCCCGGTTTGGAGAATCTGACAAATCTCGATTTGATTCCTGTCACCGGCGCCGTATTGATCGCCTTGCCGATGAAAATCGAAGGTGGATCGGGGGGCCCGGTGCGCGTGATTGCGCTTGTTCCCGGAGCATGAAGTCACATGAGGGCATGCTCGCCATCGCCCTGGAAGTGCTTCGAACTGCTACAGGAGTACACTATCGCGCACCCGGATATCTGGAACGAAGACATCGGGGTCGAGCAGTGAGCGATTAAGAGCCGAGCAGTGTGCTCAGTGCCAGGGGCGTGTGATTCAGCCGATAATGCGCCGCTTACCTGTGCAGCGACCCCGGCGTACATTCGGCCCGGCCCCTTGTACGCTGTCAGAAGTCACCCCTTCGATCCGGCTCCCCAGATGAATCGCCCCCATTTTCACATTAAAGCATTCCTGATTCCCTTCGCGCTTTGCGTTGTTGGCGCGACTTCAGCGGCCGCCCAGGTGCGCCCATATGCGGAAGTCATCCCCAACGCTGCAGGCGCGGAGCGCGGGATGTTCGATGTGCATCGAGTCGGAGCGAACCTCTTCTTCGAGATTCCCGATTCGCTGCTCGGGCGCGAGATGATCATCATGTCCCGCTACGGGCAGGTGCAGCAGGGTCACTCCCAGGTGGGCGCGAACATGGCGCCGAACATCACGGTGCGGTGGGAGAAGCGCGGCGACAATGTTCACCTTCGCGCGACCTCTCACCAGACGACTGCAGATTCGGGCACCGCCCGCTCGATCGCGGTCGAGCAGCAGAATTTCGCGCCGGTGCTGCACTCTTTTCCTGTGGCAGCTCGCGGAAGCGGAACCAGCGTGATAAACGTCACTGAGCTCTATGTCGGCGAGCATCAAGCCTTCACTCTGCCACGCCAGCAGCGGACGACCCTGGCGATACGCCGCTATGAAAGAGACCGCAGCTGGCTCGAGTTCTCGCGAAGCTTCCCGACCAACGTCGAAGTCCGCGTAGTACAGAGCTACTCCGCCGATCAGCCGCCAAGCAACGCGCGGGGAGGCGCGGTTTCGTTCGAGGTCAACCACTCGATGATCCTGCTTCCGGAGAAGCCGATGATGCCGCGCCTGTGGGACGAGCGAGTCGGATTCATCAGCGTCGAGCGAACAAACTACTCACGCGACTTCCAGGGAGTACGGCCGGAGCAGTATATCCGCCGCTATCGCCTCGAGCCGAGTGATACTGCAGCGTTCCTGCGCGGCGAGCTCGTCGAGCCGGTTAAGCCGTGGGTGTGGTACATCGATCCCGCGACACCTGAGAAATGGGTTTCTTATATAGAAGCGGGAATTCTCGAGTGGAACGGAGCTTTCGAGGACGCAGGGTTCAGGAATGCGATCCAGGTGCGCCGAGCCCCGACTCCACAGGAAGACCCGACGTTCTCGCTTCTCGATGCACGCCATTCCGTGCTCCGTTATGTCCCTACGACGGTGCGCTCAGCCAACTCTGGCGGGGATGTCGTGGATCCGCGGAGCGGGGAAGTGCTTCGCGCGCATACGAACATGTATGAAGCAGTCGCCGAGCGGATGCGGTGGCAGCTGCTTTCGCAGGTCGCTACTGCTGCGGACGACAAGCGCTATCGCAACTCCCGGCTCCCTGACGAGCTGATAGGCGAGGCAATCAGGTATGTATCGTCGCACGAGACCGCACACTCAGTTGGACTTCCGCACAACCAGCGGGCGAACTTCGTGTTCCCTGTCGATTCGATTCGCAATCCGGATTTCGTACGCCGCATGGGTCACTCGGGATCGTCGGTAGGTCGCACGCGCTTCAACTACGCGGCGCAGCCGGGCGATGGAGTACCGCCGGAACGGAGGATGGGAATCTGGGACCGGTGGGCGGTCTACTGGGGATATCGCCCGATCATCGAAGCGAAGACGCCGGAAGCTGAGACAGCCACCCTTCACCGGTGGATCAGGGAGCGCGCCGACAAGCCGTGGTTCAGGTATGCCGGTGCGCAGTTCGGCATGGATGAAGAGTGGGATCCGTACCGAATGACAGAGGGGATAAGCGCCGACCCGGTCGAGGCGGCATCGCTCGGCATGAAGAACCTGAAGGTGATGGTCGACAGCCTTCTCCCATGGCTTCTTCGCGAGGGAGACGACTACTACGAGCTCGAGACGCATTACCTCCAGGCGCTGACCCAGTGGAACCGATATGCGGAGCATGCGGCCGCAGCGGTGGGTGGGTCGTGGACGCATCACAAGCGATACGGCGAGCCAGGTCTTGTCTACACGCCAGTCGATTCAGCTTACCAGCGCAAGGCGATGAGGTTCATCGACGAGCAGGTACTTGCCACGCCGTCCTGGGCCCTGAATGTCAACGTGCTGCGCCGTCTCGAGCATGCAGGAGCGGTCGAACGAATTCGCGCATATCAGGAGCTCGCGGTGCAACGGCTACTGAACCACGCGCGCATTGCGCGAATGATCGAGCATGAGGCGTTTCACGGTTCGAATACTTACCGGCCGACGCAGATGCTCGACGACACGCGCGCCGCGGTATGGCGCGATGCTCGCGCGGGCCGCACGCTGAATACATACCGGCGCAATCTCCAGCGGGCCTATCTGGCTCAGGCGCACCAGCTCCTGAACGTCGCCGACAACGCCGGCTGGAGCCCGCCGCGGTCGGGCGACCTTCGCGTTGGCAGCGACACCGACCCGACGCTCAACGGCGAGCTGAAGATCGCCCAGTCGGATATTCGTCCGCTCATCCGCGACCAGCTGAAGCTTCTCCGCGGTGAACTCCGCGCGACGCTCGCGCGCGGAGTGCTCGACCGCAACACGAGGATCCATCTCGAGGACGCGGTGGTGAGGATCGACAAGACGCTCGAGCCATAACCGGCAGAGGCGACGCTCCGTGTCAGTATTGCGCGGCGGGGACCAGGATGCTCGAGCCCGACCGCGCCGATTCCTCGGCGGCCTCGACTGCCTCGAGGGCGCGCATTCCATCGATGATCGTCGGCACTGAAACCGCCTCGCCATGCAGCTTGTCGACGAATGCGGCGAGCGAGCGGCGATAGGATGGCTCCGCTGAGGGGCTCATGACACGCTCGCCCCACCATGCCGCGACCGCCGCTGTCGGGGGAACGGCAGCTGACCTCACGCCGTAGCCAAAGCGCCTCGGCACTCGCAGCGAGAGGCGCGGACGATGCCGATCGACTCGCAGGGTACCGCGCTCGCCCGCAAATTCGATCCAGTCGCTCAACGCGCTGCGGCAGGAAAACCAGCTCTGCACTTCGACCCCTCCGTGCGTCGACAATTCGACCTGGGCGCTGTCGTGCTCCGTGAGGTCTGACTGGAGCGCCGCATGCACTGAGGCGATTTCGTCATCGAGGAACCACCGCATGAGGTCGATGTGGTGCGACGCAAGATCGAGAAGCACTCCGCCTCCAGTAGCGCGCCGGCGCTTCCATTCCGGCATCGCATCGGCTGCGGCGGGCTCGCAGAATGTCGTCTGGATGGCGCGCACCGGCCCAATCCGGCCGTGGCGCAGCAGCTGTCGGGCCTGCTCGAACAGCGGGTGGAAGCGCCGGTTGAAGCCCATCGACACAGTAACGCCAGCGGTCCGGGCCGCGTGCACGACGCTGAGCCCGTCGGCAGTGGAGGTTGCGAGGGGCTTCTCCACATACACGTGCTTGCCGGCCTCGCACGCCTTGATCACCAGGTCAGCGTGAAGGTGGGTCGGACCGCTGACTATCACCGCATCGATGTCTGACCGCGCGAGCAGCTCATCAGTGCGCGCATGGACGGGTATCTTCGCCAGGCCCTCCGCCCGCAGGCGCGCCGCCGGGTCGGGATCCGCGGCAGCGACAAGCCGGGCTCCCCGCAACTTCCTTGCGACGCGCAGGTGGCTCCAGTACGCTATCGTCCCGCAGCCGATGACGCCGAGTCCGATCATTCGGCGCAGGGTTCGGGGTGGCGATGGGGATACGGCATACTATACTCTGGCAAAGATGGCGGGATATTCAATTAGGGGCGGACCACATCGTGCAAAGCTACCACGCTGGTGACAACCGGGATCGGGATAAGGAGAACGAATGAACGAGAAAGCACTTTTCACGAAATTCTGGACTGACGAATCGCAGACGACCTTCAAGGTGCTCTCGCGAATTCCCGAGGGATCGGACTACCGTCCCGACGAAAAATCCCGCACTGCGAAGGAGATCGCCTGGCAGATAGTCTGCGAGGAGAAGATGATCATCGAGGCACTGGAGAACGGAAAGGCTGAATTGGCGCCGCCCGAGATGCCTGCAACGATGAAGGAAGTGGTCGACGCATATGAGAATCAGAGCGCGGGAATGGCCGGCCGCTGGAAGGACCTGCCTGCAGAACGATGGGATGGCGTGCTCGAGTTCTTCGGCACCGCGCGCCCCGCGTCTCCGATGGCGTGGAGCTTCCTGTTCGACATAGTCCACCACCGGGGACAGATCACCACGTACCTTCGGCCGATGGGATCGAAGGTCCCGCAGATATACGGGCCCAGCGGAGACGAGCCGTAGCACCGGTGGGGGCAGCGTGAAGAAGACCGTCCTCATCTACGGCTTACTTGGCGGGATTCTCATCGCCGCGCTCAAGATCATCGAGTACCGCTTTCTCGTACTCGAGCACTCCCTCGAAATCTACGGCGGCATCGTCGCAGCGATCTTCGCCGCGCTCGGCATCTGGCTCGGACTCAAGCTCACGCGACCCCGCGAGACGATAGTTGTGCGTGAAGTTCCTGTGCCCGTGACCGGTGAGTTCGAGCGGAATGCAACAAACCTCGCCCAGCTCGGAATCACGCCCCGCGAGCTCGAGATACTCGATGTAATGGCCGCGGGACTCAGCAACCGGGAAATCGCGGAGCGGCTCTTCGTCAGCGAGAACACGGTGAAGACTCATGCCGCCCGGCTTTTCGCCAAGCTTTCGGCCCGCCGCCGGACCCAGGCAGTTCAGCGTGCGAAGGAAGCAGGTCTCATCCCCTGAAATCATGATTTTCCCTTTCTCGACGCAAAATCATTAGTTCGGGTGACGCGAATCCGGAGTGGAGTGGCGAGACTGACGGCCACAAATTCACTTCACTTAAGGAGAGTAGGGGAAATGAGAAAAACGGTGCTGACGTTCGGCCTTATCTCAGGCGCGATCCTCTCGTCGATGTTGCTGGTAACGGCCAGTTTTGGGGATGCAATAGGGTTCGACAAGGGCGAGCTCATCGGATACGCGTCGATGGTGCTTGCCTTCCTCCTCATCTATTTCGGCGTGCGATCGTATCGTGACAATGTGGCGGGTGGCAGAGTCGGATTCGGACGCGCGCTCGCGGTTGGCGCGCTGATCGCGGTCGTGGCGTCGGTGTGTTACGTGGCAACCTGGCAGGTGATCTACTACAAGCTCGCGCCCGACTATGCGGAGAAGTATCAGGCTCACATCCTGGCTGAGGCACGCGCCGACGGGCAGACCGAGGAAGCGATAGCCCGTAAGAAGGCAGAGATGGATAAGTTCGCCAAGCTCTACGACAACCCGGTGATAAATGCAGCGATCACGTTCATCGAGCCGCTCCCGGTGGCGCTGGTCGTCGCGCTGGCATCCGCAGGAGTGTTGAGCAGGAAAAGGGAGAAGCTCGTTACCGGCTGAACCACGCTGGAGCCCGCCCGGCCACCGCCCAGTAGAGCATCCCATCCTTCCAGCTCGAGCCTCCCGAAGGGGCCGTTGAATCAGGTGGCTGCCGCCGAACGTTGAAGAATCCGACGCCGAGGCAGATTATCGCCGGCCAGGCGGTCAGGAAGAACAGGAGCCCGGGCCCGATGGGATTCGGGTTCGGGTCGGGCCACAGGCCGATCGACGAGAGGAGTATGATGGTCCACAGCGGACCCCACCCCAGTACCACCAGCGCGAGGCCGATCCGGATCAATTTATTGCCGAGGTAGCGTTTCACAGCGATAGGGACGCCCAAGCGATTGAGGCAGCAACCCGGAGCTTTGGCCGCGCGTGTTCCCGAGAGTCCTAAACCCTGATGCAATAAGGGTTTACATCGCGGAAGAAATGTGTTAAACTTATGTATCACCCCAAAATTCAGCGATTTCCAGGGGAGCGGCCATCCAGTCAGCTCCGCGGAGAATCTGCGTCCATATGCGAACCCGCCGGCGAACCCGCCGGCGAATCAGCGGCCGGCTGAGGAGAGGAATGAACCAGCGAAATATCCTGCAGAACGCAGTTATCGGAGGCATCGCGATCGTGTTCGGCAGTGCCCAGCTTGTCCCTGGCGCGCGCGAGCATGGCCCGATCGTGAGGTCGGCTATGGCGATGGTAAACGGGAAAACCGCCGCTGATTCATCGAAGGCGGATTCCGTAGCGCCGTCAAAGGTCTCGACAGCCCTCGGCGCCTTCCAGGGCGCCGTGCGCCCCCTCAGCCATCCGCGTGCGCTGAGCGATGCGTTCAACAGCTATTTCGCGTACAAGGCTGCAAATCCGGAGCAGGTGAGAAAGCCGCTGCTCTACTTCGTCGACTATGGACTGCCGAGCACGGAGCCCCGCGGCTATGTGTTCGATATGGATTCGCTGAAGGTCGTGGATGGCCCGTTCACGGTCGCGCACGGTCGCGGATCGGCGAGCCCAAGGGAAGCAATCCCGACACGATTCTCCAACGTCCCCAACAGCTACGCGACGTCGCTCGGCCTCTACCTCGCGCAGGAGACTTACGGTTTCAACGGCAAGGCGGCAGGGAAGACGTATCGCTCGATCGGGCTCAAGCTCCAAGGCGTGTCAGAAGGCTTCAATGACAATGCTCGCGCACGGAAGGTCGTAGCGCATGGCGCGCCGTATGTGACGCCGAGCCGCGCGGGGCGCAGCGAAGGATGCCCTGCTATGGAGCAGTCGCGCGCGCGCACGCTTCTCCCGGCTCTCGCCAACGGTGCAATGGTTTTCCTCTTTGCGCCGAATGAGGAGTGGATGGAGAGCGATCCGTGGGTGACCGCGAGCGCTGAGTAAGTGTCCAGCCGGTGACTACTTGCGTAACGCCGTCTTGATCGCTCTCCCGTGGTGGTCGAGTGCTAGGGGCGGCGGGAGCGCCGGTCGATCACAGTGATGAGCGCCTCCTGCACACCGTGCCCGCTCAGACGTAGCACCTGCACCCTTACCTCTTCATAATCGATCTCGTCGCCGACTTTGGGCGGACGCCCGAGCCTTGCAAGCACCAGTCCGCTCACCGTCTCGACTTCAGCGTGCTCGATCACGACTCCGAGTGACGCGCCGGCATCGGTGAGCCGCACTGTTCCGGCTGCTACACACCCGCTGCCGTCCTCGCGGAGATGGATCTCCTTTGGGGACGACGCGTCCTCGGTGAGCTCCCCGACGACCTCCTCGATGAGATCCTCGAGCGTGATTATCCCCGCCGTCCCTCCGTGCTCGTCCATCACGACCACCATCTGCGCGCGAAAATTTCGCATCGCGCTGAGAACTTCCTCGGTCGTAGCTGTCTCCGGCACGAAGGGCACCGGCCTTACAGCGAGCGTCGACACATCGATTCCCCCGGCAAGTCCGCCAATGAGATCTTTGACGTGGAGCATTCCGACGATGTGGTCGAGGTCGCCGTCAACTACGGGGTACCGCGTATGCGGAGTTCTGTCGAGCTTCTCCCGCACTTCCTCTGGACCGTCGTCGAGATAAAGCCCAACGATCCGGACGCGCGGAACCATGACCTGCGCGGCGGTGAGATGGCCGAACTCCAGCAGCTCCTGCACGACGCTGGCCGATTCACGGCGCAGCAGGCCGCCGGCCTGGCTCTCGCGAACGATATAGGCGAGCTCGTCAGGCGTGCGTACGGATTCTCCGGACGCACCGGTCCGCCGGATGCCGAACAGGGCCATCACGGCGTTTCCGAGGCCGTTCAACCCGACGACGAGAGGAAAGAGCGCGATCTGCACGATGCGCATGACCGGCGCGATCCATAACACGGCCCGGTCCGCGCGCTGAAGCGCGATCGACTTCGGCACCATCTCCCCGACGACAATATGGAAGTACGTCAGGATCACGATCGCGAGAATGCTGCCGACCGTATGCGCTGCGATCCAGCGACCGGCACCGAATGCTTCCAGATGGCCGGCGATCCAGATCGCAAGCAGGTGTTCGCCGTACATTCCCAGGCCGAGGCTCGCCAGCGTTATTCCCAGCTGAGCGGTGGCAATGAAACGGTCAACCTCGCGCTGGTCCGCAAGGATCCGCCGCACCATGCGTGCAGCGGAGTTCCCACTCTGCGCGAGGCGATCGATCGTCGCCCGCGGAGCGCCGACTATGGCGAACTCCGCAGCGACGAAAAGGCCGTTGAGGAGAATCAGGACAGTGACGATGAGGATCGGCACAAGCGTCTCATTCATCTATGGCCTCCGGGGGGCAAGGCTTCACGAGGAGACTTTCAACAGCCCGGCCACGCATCTTCTCCACCTCGATCTCTGCGCCGTCGACGGTGAGCCGGTCACCGGGGGCCGGGAGCCGGCCGAGTCGCTCCATGACGAAGCCCGCGACCGTATAGGCATCGGCTTCCCACAGCACTCCCACCCACGGCGCCACGACGTCCAGTCGGAGAGCTCCCGAAAGACGTACGCGGCCATCGGGGAGCGGTTCGGGTGCTGCGTCGCCAAGCTTGAACTCATCGGCAGTTTCGCCCAGAAGCTCGTCGAGCATGTCGCCGACAGTGATGAGGCCAGCTGTGCCGCCGAACTCATCAGCGACTATTGCCATTGCCTTGCGTTCACTGCGAAGGCGCTCGAGGAGCCGGTCTGCCGTCATGCTTTCGGGCACTATTATGACCGGCCGCAAAAGCTCCCTGAGCGAGTCCGGTCCACGCGCGCCCGGGGTCTTGCCGATCAGGTGTCGCGCAACATCGCGGACATGAAGGACGCCCGTCACGTTGTCGAGGGACTCACGGTAAACCGGAAGACGCGAATAAGGAGTCTGCTGCATCATCTCGACGACTTCCGGCCATGGAGTGTCAATGTCGACGCCGACGACCCGCAGGCGGGGAACCATCATCTCACTGGCTGTACGCATGCCGAGGCGAAGCGCCTGACGCAGCCGCGCCGACTCGACTGGATCGAGCGCGCCTCCCGCCCGGCTCTCGGCGATGAGGTATTCGATCTCCGACGGTGAATGGATGTGCCGGTGGCTGCTGGCAGGCATGCCCATCACGCGCAGCAGGAACACGCCGCTCCCGTTGAGGATGGCAATGAGCCAGCGCATTCCGCGAATCGACCACTCGAGCGGCCATACCGTGAGACGCGCCGTGTTGGTGGGGAATTGAAGTGCGATTGATTTTGGCACCAGCTCACCGAGCACCATCTGCAGCGTAGTGAGAAGAATCAGCACGACGAGAGCTGACACGGTTTGTGCCGCAGCCTGCTGAAGGCCTCCAAGTCGCTCGATCACAGGGATGAGCCGGCCGGCGATGGTGGCCTGTCCGTAAGCGCCGAGGACGAGGCTGGAGATGGTGATTCCGATCTGGCACGCGGCGATGTATCGGTCGAGGCGCACGCCGTCCATCACTATTGGCAGGAGCCGCTTCGCGAGCCGGTCGCCGTCCTCGGCCATCTGCTGAAGGCGGCTTCGCCGGACACTTACGGCGGAGAACTCAGCGGCTACATAGAGCGCATTGACCAGAATCAGCGTGGCGACAATTACCGCTACGCTCAGTTACATCTCGAGTTCATATAGGAGTGAGAGTAGCCATCAGCAGCCGGTTATGCGAGGGGCGTTCCATGCGATAGACCGTTTGGTGGATCCTGTTCGTGACTTCGATTTAAGGCCGCAAATGAGGCCCGCGATGTCGCATGGCGGTCATTATGGCCATATTCCTCCTCCGCAGCGCCGTGAGAGTCAATTGGCGCGATAGCGAAGGGTGATCGCCACCCGGGCTCATGATTTTGAGGAAGACCATCGCAGTGTCAGACTCCACGGTAACACCACTCGCTGGACACTATACAATCGAGCGCGAGATCGGCCGTGGAGGAATGGCTACTGTCTTTCGTGCCCGCGACCACCGGCATGAACGAAACGTCGCGGTGAAGGTTCTCAACCGTGACATCGCCGCGGCTCTTGGCACAGACCGCTTCCTGCAGGAGATAAAGACCGCGGCCAGCCTGACGCACCCGAACATCGTGCCGGTTCACGACTCGGGCGAGCGGGATGGTGTCGTTTACTACGTGATGCCGCTCATCAACGGCGAGACGCTCCGCGATCGCATCCAGCGGGAGAAGCGGATTCCGCTGGTGGAAGCGTCGCGAATCATTTCGCGCATTGCATCCGCACTCGACTTCGCTCATCGGCACGGCGTTGTCCACCGCGACATAAAGCCCGAGAACATCATTCTCCAGGAGGGTGAGCCACTCATCCTCGACTTCGGAATAGCGAAGGCGATAACGGCGGCCGGAGGGGAGTCGCTCACCCGCACCGGCATCGCGATAGGCACTCCCGCGTACCTGAGCCCGGAACAGGCGAGCGGGGAATCGCAGCTCGACGGAAAGAGCGACCAGTACAGCCTTGCATGCACCCTCTACGAGATGCTCGCCGGCAGTCCGCCTTTTACCGCAAGCTCGGCGCAGGGAACCATCGCCAAGCGTTTTTCCGAGGCACCGCCGAACCTTACACAGCAGATGCCGGGCATGCCGGCGGAGACTTCTGAAGTCATCATCCGCGCATTGTCACTCGAGCCCGGAGCCCGGTTTCCGGGCATCGTTGATTTCGCCGCCGCGCTGGCGGTGAGCGCGGGTGGATCTGACCCAGCGATTCCGGCGGCGGACGCGCGCCAGTCTATTGCCGTGCTTCCGTTCGCGAATATGAGCACAGATCCGGAGAATGAGTTCTTCGCCGACGGGATCGCCGAGGAGATAATCAATGCGCTGACCAAGGTACGGGCGCTCGACGTGGTTTCGCGTAGCTCGGCATTCTCGTTCAAGAAGCGAACCGAAGACGTCACCGAGATCGGCCGCAAGCTGAATGTGAGGACCGTGCTGGAGGGCAGCGTGCGCAAGGCGGGTAACCGGCTTCGAATCACTGCCCAGCTTATCGACGTGGCGACGAGATACCATCTCTGGTCAGAGCGGTACGACAGGGAGCTGGCCGATGTGTTCGCCATTCAGGATGAGATCGCCACGAACATCGTCAACGCGCTCGAGGTGGTGCTTACCGACAAGGAAGAGGCGACGATAAGGAAGGTCCCAACGCACAGCGTCCGCGCCTACGAGTACTATCTCCGCGGCCGCCAGCTCTTCCATCAGCGGCGTCCGGAGACGCTCGACGCGGCGGAAGACATGTACAGGCGCGCGATCGCCCTCGATCCCAACTATGCGCTTGCCTACGCCGGCCTTGCCGACTGCTCCGCATTTCGCGCGCAGTATCACGGCGGCGGCGAGGAAGCTCTTGCACAGGCGGATGCCGCGAGCAGACGTGCGCTCGAACTCGATCCCAAATCGGCAGAAGCCCACGCCTCGCGCGGACTCACTCTTTCGTACCATCGCCAGTTTGCCGATGCGGAGATCGAGTTCGATGAAGCCCTGAAGCTCGATCCCACCCTGTACGAGGCGGCTTACTACTACGGCCGGACTCTTCAGGCGGAAGGAAAGCATGCGCGATCGGTCGAGATGTACGAGCGCGCGGTCGCACTCAGGCCCGACGACTATCAGGCTCTTTCATTCGTGACGATGGCATATCAGGCCATCGGCGATCACACGAAGATGATCGAGTCGGCACACCGGATGATCGAGGCAGCCGAGCATGCGCTGTCGCTGAATCCCGGTGATTCACGCGCTCTTTACCTCGGAGCGAGCTGTCTCGAGCAGGTAGGTGAACCCGAGCGCGCGATGGAATGGGCTGAGCGCGCTCTCCAGCTGGATCCGCACCATCCCGTCATGTTGTACAACATCGCCTGCTTCCATGCGGTTGCCGACC
>JBBQZF010000045.1:0-16708 GCA_038208015.1 Gemmatimonadales bacterium | reverse complement strand
GTAGAACATTATCGATGATACCCCGGAAACGAACACCCGAGCCGCAAGTCTGGAAACCGTCCCGCTCTACCCAGATGCGCAAGAAAAAAGAGAGCCGCCCATTGGACAGCTCTCTTTTCACTCAGCGCTAATAGCTAATCGCTAATAGCTATTAGTACATCCCGCCCATTCCGCCCGGCGGGCCACCCTGGCCACCGCCGCCGTTCTTGTCTTCCTTCTTCTCCACGATCAACGCTTCGGTCGTGAGCAGAAGTCCCGCGATCGACGCAGCGTTCTGGAGCGCCGTACGCGTAACCTTCGTCGGGTCGATGACGCCGGCCTCGACAAGATTCTCGTACTCGTCAGTCAAAGCGTTGTAGCCGTAGTTCGACTCCTTCGAGTTGCGAACCTTCTCGACGACGATGGAAGCTTCTCCACCGGCGTTCTGAACGATCATGCGGATCGGCTCCTCGATCGCGCGGCTCACGATGCCGACGCCGATCTGCTCGTCGGAATCCTCGAGCTTGAGCGACTTGAGCGCCTTCTGCGCGCGAACGAAAGCAACTCCGCCGCCGGGAACGATTCCTTCCTCGACCGCAGCACGAGTCGCATGCAGCGCATCCTCGACGCGAGCCTTCTTCTCCTTCATCTCGCTCTCGGTCGCCGCGCCGACATTGATCACCGCAACACCGCCGGCAATCTTCGCCAGGCGCTCCTGCAGCTTCTCCTTGTCGTAGTCAGAGGTCGTCTTGTCGATCGCTGCCTTGATCTCCTTGATGCGTCCCTGAATCTTGTCGTCTTCTCCGCCGCCGTCGATGAGCGTCGTGTTGTCCTTGTCGATCACGATCCGCTTCGCGCGGCCGAGGTCGGTGACGACTGCGTTCTCGAGCTTGAAGCCGACTTCCTCGCTGATCACCTGACCATTCGTCAGGATCGCGACGTCCTGCAGCATCGCCTTGCGGCGATCGCCGAATCCGGGCGCCTTCACCGCGCAGACGCGGAGCGTTCCGCGAAGCTTGTTGACGACCAGTGTCGCAAGCGCCTCACCCTCGATGTCCTCTGCGATGATGAGCAGCGGCTTGCCGAGCTGGGCGACCTTCTCGAGGATCGGAAGCAGATCCTTCATCGACGAGATCTTCTTGTCGTGGATGAGAATCATCGCGTCTTCGAGAACCGCTTCCATCTTCTCGGGATCGGTGACGAAGTATGGCGAGAGGTAACCGCGGTCGAACTGCATTCCCTCGACCGTCTCCAGCGTCGTCTCGAGGCCCTTCGCCTCCTCGACCGTGATGACGCCATCCTTTCCGACCTTCTCCATCGCTTCAGCGATGAGATCGCCGATTTCCTTGTCGTTGTTGGCGGAGATTGAGCCGACCTGGGCGATCTCCTTCTTGCCCTGGGTCACGACACTCATCTTCTTGAGCTCTTCGACGACCGCAGTGACCGCCTTGTCGATGCCGCGCTTGAGCGCCATCGGGTTCACGCCTGCCGTGACGTTCTTGAGGCCTTCGCGGAAGATCGCCTGCGCTAGCACTGTCGCGGTCGTGGTGCCGTCTCCAGCGAGATCAGAAGTCTTCGTCGCGACTTCCTTCACCATCTGCGCGCCCATGTTCTCGAGGGGATCCGAAAGCTCGATCTCCTTGGCCACTGTGACGCCGTCCTTGGTGACGGTTGGTGCGCCGAACTTCTTGTCGATGACGACGTTCCTGCCCTTCGGTCCGAGGGTGACCTTCACCGCTTCGGCCAGCTGGTCGACACCGCGCTTCAGTGCAGCGCGAGCGTCAACGTTGAAATGGAGTTCCTTGGCTGCCATGGATCGGTATTCCTGTCGTTACGGTTAGCTGACTACCGCGAGCACATCGGCTTCGCGGAGGATCAGGAGCTGCTCGTTGTCGATCGTGACTTCGGTGCCGCTGTACTTTCCGTACAGAACCTTGTCGCCGACCTTGAGCTCCATGGGAACGCGCTTGTCCTTCTCGTAGCGTCCCGGGCCGACCGCGAGTACTTCACCCTGCATGGGCTTTTCCTTGGCGGTGTCGGGAATGAAGAGTCCACCGCGCATCTGCTCGGTTTCCTCCATGGCACGGACGACTACACGGTCCGCGAGGGGTGATACGCTGCTGCTGGTCTTTGTTGCCATATTGTGCATCCCTCCTGCTGAGAATGGCATGAAAAAGAGGTCGTTAGCACTCACGCATGCAGAGTGCTAACAACCTCTAACCTACCCGGTACACGGGCTGAATTCAACCCGCCCGAGGATCAGGGCCGTGGCACAGGTCGATCGTCCTGCCATGGAGGGTCGCGCGTCCGGGCGATGGCGCTTTTCCGATTGCCGCCTGACCTTTCCCCGTCGAATCCCGCGGGGGCCGGCTATTGGGCCAGCAACCTGTACCCGATCAGGACCCCCTTCAGGGTGAGAAAGGGGTCGACCTCGTCAAACTCGCACCAGGGCTCGAGCGTCTCCGCCAGCCCCCCGGTCGCTATGACGATCGGGTTATCGACCTTCCACTCATCCCTGATCCTCCGGACAAGGCCATTGATCGAATCGGCTGCCCCATAGAGCACACCTGACCGAATGCATTCATCGGTTCGGGTGCCGATCACCCGCATTGGCGGCACTATCTCCGTAGCCGACAGCTGCGAAGTCCTCCGGAAGAGGGTTTCAGCCGAGGAGTTGACCCCGGGCTGAATGACGCCCCCGATGAAGGCCCCGTCGGCTGTAATGCAGTCATAGGTGGTGGCCGTACCGAGGTCCACGACAATTGCATCCCGCTTGTAAAGCATGCTCGTAGCCAGCGTATTGGCGATTCGGTCAGCTCCCACGGTCAGCGGTTCATCGACTTCGAGCCTGATCGGGAGAGAAGCCCGTGCGTCAACCATCCGCGGCAACGAGCCGAAGCACGCCTCGCAGGCGCGGGCAAGTGTCTGCGTCACAGGCGGCACAACCGAGCAGATCGCCGTTCCCACCACGGACCCGGCTTCCATCGATTCAGCATGAAGAATCGAGCGAAGCAACAGTGCGAACTCGTCCGCGGTTCGCGGCAGTCCCGTTGTAAACCGCCAGTGGGAGCGGACATCGTCGCCGTCAAAGAGCGCCGCGGTCGTTTCTGTATTGCCTACGTCGAATGTAAGAATCATTTCAGGTGGTCGAGGACGAGCGAGCCGGAGCTGAATCTGGCGACCGAGTCGGCCAGCGCAACACGCAGCTCTCCCGCCGGGGTGATGCCCTCGACGATTCCGCGCGCCGGCTGGGAGCAGGATCGCCCGCGCGCGAGGTCCCTTCCATTCCATTCCGCCAGCTCGATCTCGCTCAGCAAACCCGTCGCGGCCGCGGCGGACCGGATCGCCGGAACCAGGTCTCCGAGCACCTCGACGCGTCCGATGCCCGAGTCGAGCGAGCCTGCCAGGGGAACGTCGTCGGGCATCTTCACATTCACTCCGACGCCGATCGCGATCCATTCGAGCCGCCTCTCGCGCCAGCGCGCCTCGATGAGAATCCCTCCCAGCTTCCTGTCGTCGACGTACAGGTCGTTGGGCCACTTCACCCTGACCGGCTCAGGGGCGAATCTGTCCAGCGCGCGGGCCGACCTGAGGCCCACGCGGAGTGAGAGCACCTGGAGCCCGGATGTGTCGCCAGGTCGCTCGACTATCGTGATCCACAATCCCGTCCCGGCCGGCGAGCTCCACTCCGCACCTCCCCTTCCACGCCCCGCTGTCTGCACGTCTGCAAGCACGAGAGTTCCCGCTTTTGCACCGTCGTTTCCAAGCCTGTGGGCGATGTCGAGCGTTGACGTCGCACGCTCCATGAGCTCAACCGCCGGCAGGTCGAGCAGTTCGGCGAGCTCTCGCGCGTCGAGTCCGTCGAACCGGCCGGTTTCAGCCACGCAGGTAAAGGAATGCCAGCACCGACACTCCCAGAATGACGCGATAAAGCGCAAAGATGCCATAGCTGCGCGTGCTCACGTACCGGAGGAGCACAGCGATCGCGAGCCAGCTGCTGAGGGCCGCGGCAACCACGCCCACTATTACCTGAATCCCGAGGTCGTCCTGCAGCAGCACCTCGCGTCCCTTGAGGACGAGAGCGGCGGCGATCACGGGCATGCTCATCAGGAAGCTGAAGACGGCTGCTGACTGCCGGTCGAAATGGAGCGCACGCGCGGCCGTTATCGTGGAGCCAGAGCGCGAGACTCCGGGAACGAGTGCAACCACCTGAGCGATTCCGATCAGCAGTGCGTGCGTCCAACGCATCTTCGCCAGTGGCCGCTGCTGGGAGGTGAACTTGTCGCTCGCCCAGAGCAGAATTCCCATAACGATCAGCGCGACCGCTGTGATCACGGGAGCCCGGAATACCGTTTCGGCCTTCTCCTCCAGAAGAAGCCCGCCGATGGCGGCAGGAATAGTCGCGAGGACGATGAACACCACCCGCTTCTGCTCGACTGTTTCGACCTTTCGCGTCCTGAGGATCTCGATCGCCGCTTTCCACAGTTCGACCCATTCCTTGCGGAAATACCAGAGGACCGCGACAAGTGTCCCGGCATGAAGCGCGACATCGAACGCCAGGCCCGGGGGATCCCAGCCCAGAATTATCGGGGTCAGGGAAAGGTGAGCCGAGCTGCTGATCGGCAGGAATTCAGTCAGCCCCTGAATTAGGCCGAGTATTATCGCCTGGAAGATCGTCACGTCAGATCGCGAGTGAAGTTGTGTAGAGCTGCTCGTATTGAGTGACGATCTGCTCAAGCGAGAAGCGCGCCCGCGCGTCAGCGGCGCCGAGCTCGCTCATCGACTGCCACCTGTCGCGGTCCTCGAGGATGGTTATCGCCGCGGAGGACATTGCATCGACATCCCCAACCTCGCACAGGATTCCGGTTTCTCCATGCCGCACGACCTCCGGCATTCCTCCGGCGTTAGTCCCGATCACCGGAACGCCGGAAGCGAGCGCCTCGAGCGCGCTCAAGCCGAACGACTCGCTCGTGGACGGCAGCAGGAAAAGGTCTGCCGAAGCGAGCAGCGGCGCGACATTGTCGATCTTTCCGAGGAACTGGACCCGGCCCTCGACCCCGAGTTGCCGTGCCTCGTCCTCGGCATCCGACCTGTCGGGTCCGTCGCCGATCATGACGAGGCGCCCCGGCGTCCTGTCATTCACCGCGGCGAAGATGCGAACCACATCGCGAACCCGCTTTACGGCGCGAAAGTTCGAGATATGCATCAGCACCGGCCCGGAGTTGCCGAGCTGATCGCGCACAGCCGGGTATCTGCTCCGTTTGTAGACCTCGGGGTCGATGAAGTTGTGAATCACCTTCACATCGCAGGACGTGCAGCCGAATGCGTTGTATGTCTCCCTGCGGAGATACTCCGAGACCGCTGTCAGCCGATCTGATTTCTCGATCGAGAATTTCGTGATCTGATTGAACGACGGATCCTGCCCCACGATCGTGATGTCGGTGCCGTGCAGCGTGGTTATGACCTTCACGTCCTGCTTCTGCTGCCGGAGCATCTCCCGCGCGATCCACGCGCTTGTCGCATGAGGGATTGCATAGTGACAATGCAGCAGGTCGAGCCCGTGGGACTGCACCACCTCGTGCATCCTCACCGCGAGTGCGAGATCGTAGGGCGGATACTCGAACAACGGATACCTGCCGACGTCCACCTCGTGGAAGAACACGTTGGGCAGGAAATCCGGCAGCCTGAAAGGCTGGCGGTAAGTGATGAAATGGATTTCGTGACCACGCGCGGCGAGAGCGATGCCGAGCTCGGTCGCGACTGCGCCGGATCCGCCGTACGTGGGATAGCAGGTGATGCCGATCTTCAAGAAGTCTCCTTCCACCAGCGTTGAACTACGGCCTGACAATCCGGAGAGTCGGGATCGACGCGCGTTACGGGCGCGTCTCCGAGCTGATGCCGGAACCAGGTACGTTGCCGCTTCGCATACTGCCGCGTTTCAATAATGATCCGCTCCCGCGCCTCTGACAATTCGAGCTCGCCCCTCGCGACCGACCTCATCACCCTGTATCCGCTCGACTTCCAGGCCGGCGCATCATCGGGCAGCTGCGAATCGAGCAGCCGCACCTCATCGAGCCATCCTCGCTCGATCATCGCTTCGACCCGTGCCTCAATTCGCCGGGCAAGCCCCGGCCCGGGGTCCACCAGCAGGTATGCCGGAGAAAGCATCGAGGCCGGGCCGCGCCGCGCTTGGAGCTCACTGATCCGCATCCCCACCAGGAGTGCAATCTCGATCGCGCGAACGAGCTGGTATCTTCCCAGGTGTGCGCGCGCGGGATCAAGAGCGTGACACCACCGCCTCAGTTCTGCGAGGGGCAAGGGATTGAGGAAATGCTCGAGCGCGCGCCGGCGATCGCCGTCGAGCCCGGGCATCACGGAAAGCGGGTCGAACAACGCCCTGATATAGAATCCCGTGCCCCCGCTCACCAGTGGAGTGACTTCGCGCGCGCGCAACGCGGCGATCGAGTCAATCGCCATGGCCGCCCACCGCGATGCCGAGAACCGCTCCAGCGGATCCGCCACGTCGATCCCGACGTGCTCAACCGACTTGAGCTCGCTCCAGTCGGGCTTCGCAGTCCCGATGTCGAACCCGCGATATATCTGCCTCGAGTCGGCGCTGATTATCGCGGCTCCGTACTCGAGCGCCAGGGCCGAGGCGATCGCCGACTTCCCGGCCGCCGTGGGCCCGGAGACGACCCTGATCCTATTTCCTGCCAAACCGCCGATCCAGCTCGTCCCACGAAAGCTGAACTATTGTGGCCCGGCCGTGAACGTCGTGCGCCGGAAGCTTTGTATCCCTGAGTGAAGCAAACAGCGATCGCATTTCCGCGGTACCGAGCTGGTCTCCTGCCTTTATCGCGGCCTTGCAGGCGACGGTAGCGGCAAGATGTTCGTGCCGCGTCGCAGTCCCGGCAATACGGTCACCCGTCAGCGCATCGAGCGTATCACGAAGACAGCGCTCGGCGTCGAATCTCCGGTGCGGCATCGGGACCGTGTTGACGATCAGGGTGTTGCCTCCAAAACCCTCCACCTCGAAACCCAGACGCTCGAGGTATTCGCGATTTGCCTCGAACGCGTCGCCTTCCGCAGGGCCCAGGTGGAGTGTCAGTGGAAGAAGCAGGCGCTGCGCCGGCGAGCTACCGGTCTCGAGCGAGTGCATGAATTCCTCATAGAGAATCCGCTCGTGAGCCGAGTGCTGGTCGATGAGCACGAGGCCGTCGGGGTGCTCGAATGCGATGTATGTCCTTCGAAACTGAAACAGCTCAGGGATCTCCAGCGGTGCTGCAGATTCGACGTCAGGGGACCCGTTGACCCCTTCGTCCACCGCCGCTCCACTGGCTTCCGCGCCGCGGGAAAACAGCCCTCCAGCCGGGGCCGACCGCCCGCCCAGCACGATCGATTGTTCGACCGGCGCGGTGTGCAGCAGATCAGATCCTGGACGCCCCGAATTGAAGTATCTGCCGCCGACTGAAACCGACGCGTCGAAGGTGCCGAGCGCACGCCTCACCGCGCTCTCAATCGCCCGCTCCACAGGCCACTTTTCGAGGAATCGAATTTCCGCCTTTGCCGGGTGGACGTTCACGTCGACCGCATTTGCCGGCAGCACTACGGAAAGGAAGAACGAGGGTCGCAATCCGGCAGCGATCGTCGACCGATACGCAGCCTCGGCGGCGCGCACTATGCCCGGATCCCGGACGGCGCGGCCGTTCACCGAAATGAATGCCCGGCGCGTAGCTGTTCCGACATCCGCAGGCCGCTCGACCAGACCTGTTGTATGTACCGTCCCGCTGACATCGTCGACATCGAGCAAGGCACCAGCGTACTTGCCACCCCAGATTCCCCCGATTCGCGCCCGGAGTGAGGAAACGGGCGGCAGGACCAGCACATTCTTGCCGTCGTGGGTGAGCGTGAACCTCACGTCCGGTCGCGTGAGGGCGATGCTGCCAAGCGAATCGACAATGGCGCGCCATTCGGACCTCGCGCTACGGAGGAATTTCTTTCTCGCGGGCGTGTTGAAGAATATCTGCGAGACGCTCACTGTAGTTCCGCGACGCCTGGCCGACGCGGACAGTCCTCCGCCTGTGCCGCCAGCGGACTTGAGCGAGGTACCGTTCCCATCCTCAGGGCTTGTGTCGAGCTCGAACCGCGAGATCGATGCAATTGCTGGAAGTGCCTCTCCGCGGAATCCGAAACTCTCGACACCGACGAGATCTGCCGCAGTCCGGATCTTCGAAGTTCCATGGCGCCGCATCGCCAGCTCAGCGTCGGCGCGATCCATTCCGGAACCATCGTCGCTTACGCGGATCAGCTTGTGGCCGCCTTCCTCGATCGTCACGTCGATCGACGAGGCTCCTGCATCAAGTGCGTTTTCGACAAGCTCCTTGACCACCGAGCTCGGGCGTTCGACCACCTCGCCGGCCGCGATCTGGTCGGCGACCGCAGCAGGCAGAACCGAGATCGACGCCAACCTACCAGTCCCGCCCGCCGGGTGGCGGCTGAGGCACGCTCCGTCGCTGCTTGCGTCCCTGCACGTCCTGCTCCTGCTGCTCCACCGCGTTCAGCAACTGCTCGGCGCGTGACTCGGTCATTCCCGGTATCGGCCGGGGGCTAGGTGACTGCTCGCGGGAATCCTGGGGCTCGGGCTGTGGCTGAGGGTCGGCTTCACCGCCTCCCCCGCCACCGCCACCGGAGGCCCGCTTCCGAAGTGCAAGCTCGTAGTTCCACTTCGCGTCGAGGTCATCAGGGCGGAGTGTAAGCACGCGACGATAAACCGCAAGCGCGCTGTCGAGTGGCTGCGTGGCGGAGTCACCCTGTGCTTTCAGGCCCGCGTCGAGATGAACGAATCCGCCATTGAAGCCCGCCCTGTATCTCACTTCCTCGTCGCGTGACGCTTCTGCGCGACGAAGAACCTGCGACGCTGCACGGATTGAGTCGGGCACGGCGATCATCGCCGTTCCGCGGTTGTAGAGGCGTACGGATTCCCTGTCCTTCAGCGTACCGCCGACGCATCCGTTGATGAAGACGATTGCGAGTGACGAGACGGTCGTCGCCACGGCTGACCACTCGCGCCGGCGACCGCGTCGCGTCGCAAGAATCGCGTCGAGGAGCAGGAGAATGAATGCAGGAACCAGGAACCACTGGAACCGGTGAGCGAGATTTGTCCCGCGAGTCAGCGAGCGCTGCTCGGTGCGAAGGGTCGAGAGCATGTTGCGCACGGCGGCAGCCCGGTCCGGGTCGGTAGGCGGGATGAA
The DNA here is from genome assembly GCA_038208015.1 of Gemmatimonadales bacterium. Lineage (GTDB taxonomy): Bacteria > Gemmatimonadota > Gemmatimonadetes > Gemmatimonadales > Gemmatimonadaceae > UBA4720. The sequence goes on along the minus strand of JBBQZF010000045.1, from coordinate 7,478 downwards.
CACGCCGCGCCCCTCAGCCGCGGCGATCTCGAGCAGGTCCGGCACGAATCTCGTGACAACAACGTCTCCCGCCTGATCGCGTTTGTCGGTCATCACCCCGTTCTGCCTGACCGGTATCGTCGCACCTGCTGGCGTTCCAAACCCTACGGTAATGATCGACGTACCAGCGGCGTTCGCGCGCCGAGCCTCTCTCACCAGCTCGTCCGGCCCCTCGAATCCCTCACCATCGCTCATCAGCACGATTGCACGCTCAGCCTCCGACTTCGAAAGCGCCAGGAGATTGTTCGCCTGCCTGATAGCGCTCGCGGGTGAGCTGCCCGACTGCCCCACAATGGTCGGATCGAGATTATCGATGAAGAGATTCAGCGCCGCTCCGTCGATCGTGACAGGGCTCAGGACATAACTTCGCCCGGCGAACGCTATCAGCGCGAACCGGTCGTTGGGCGAAAGCTGTCGAAGCTGGTTGACGACCTCCTTCATTTTAGTCAGGCGGTCAGGGCCTTCGTCGCGCGCGAGCATCGATGCCGATGCGTCAAGAGCAAGAACGACGTCGATTCCCTCCTGATTCACGACCGCCCGTTCGGTGCCCCACCGGGGCCCGACGAATGCGATAGCCAGGAACAATGCCGCGAGCGTCAGCCGCACAGCGTGCCACTTCGATGTGACCGCGGCTGTCGGAGCCAGCCGGGCGATCATCAGAGGGGTCCCGAGCTGCGACAACCGCAGCGCGCGCCGGCGGCGGGAACGCGATATCAACACGGCCACGAGAACCGGCACGACGACAATCAGGGGAAGCGCCCAGGGCCAGCTCAGATACCTGAAGTCGATCATGGGAGCGGCGCTCTCCACGCGGTAAGGCTCAACTCCAGCACAAGCGCCGCTATCGCGAGCCCGAGCATCCACCGGAAGAGCTCGGTGTAGTTGACGTAGTTTCTCGTCTCAACGGGCGCGCGCTCGAGGCGATCTATCTGGGCGTATATCTGCCCGAGTGCCGCGTTATCGCGCGCACGGAAGTAGCGACCCCCGGTGAGCGCAGCTATCTGGCGCAGCAGTGCCTCGTCGATTTTCACCGGCTGGTTCTCGAACCTGAGGCCGAACACGTCCCGCCCAACGGGCACCGGCGCGACTCCCTCGGTGCCCACTCCTATGCCGTAGATCCGGATTCCGTAAACTGCCGCAGCGCGTGCCGCGGACAGCGGGTCAATCTCACCGCGATTGTTTACTCCGTCCGTGACGACGATCATGACGCGCGACCGCCCTGGCGCATCCCGAAGGCGGTTTGCCGCCGTTGCGATCCCGAGGCCGAGCGCGGTTCCATCTTCGAGCTGGCCCGCCTGGAGATTATCGATTGCCTGCAGGACGACGGAATGCTCTGTCGTCAGCGGAACCTGGGTCAGCGCCTCTCCCGCGAACGCGACAACTCCTATCCGGTCCGATGCGCGCCCCCGCACGAACTGCTTCGCCCTTGCTTTCGCGACCTCCAGCCGGTTGTTGGGCTGGAAATCCTGCGCGAGCATCGAGCTCGAAAGATCCAGCGAAAGGACGATGTTGATCCCCGAGCTCGTGCGACTCTCCACCTGTGCGCCGCTGCGGGGACGAGCGATGGCGATGATGACGCACGCGATCGCGACGTTGCGAAGGATGAATATCGCGCGCGCAATTCCCTTCCCTGCCCTGGGGCCACGTGCAAGGACACCGGCCCGCGAGAAGACGATAGCATCTTCCGGGCGACGGCGCCGCCACAGCCACCACACCGGCAACAGGAGCAGGAGGAACAGCGCCTCGGGCAGCTGGAACTCGGCGAAGCCGGGCATCGTCATGCGGCTCTCCTTTCCGACTCTTCCTTGCGCTCGATGAGAGAGCGTTCGACAGCTCTCGTTATCTCGCGCGCGGAAAGTCCCAGCCGCTCCGCCTCCATCTCGTCGACGGGATGATTTGCGAACTTGACCAGGTCGGTCCGCCACAGGAGCTCACCCAGGCCTTGCGCGCCTGTCTGTATGTCGTGCGAGTTCGCCAGCAGCTCTGACGAAGTGTGAGACCGGTCGATGCCGTCTACCCGGGCGGCGAGATAGTCACGAAGCACGTCAGACATCAACGCCGCGTGGAGACCAGGCTGCCCCGATGCGATGAGCTGCATCGCATCGACACGCGCGAACTCGCGCTCGGCCACGCTGTAGGGATCGAGCAATCGCGAGCGCCGGCGATACCAGATCCAGAGGCGCCAAGCGAGCATCGAAGCTGCGATGACAAGGGCGGCGATGAGAAGCGGAGTCCAGTCGAATACGGCGATGCCGAATGCTGCACGAGGAGGCTTCGGCACGTGAAGTGTCGAGTCGGCCGGTAGCACCGATCTCACGAAGACCGTGCGACCTGCAAGCGATACGTACCCTGTATCACTCCCCGCGACGACGACGATGTCGCCGAGCCCGAGCGGTTGTTGTCCGACGTCCCATGCGGCAAGCCGGTATGCCGCGCTCATCGTGACCGCGATCGAGTCCTCAAGGCTCTCAATGACCGGCGCTCCTACGACCGCCGTGGCGGTCACCGGCACGTTCTCGCTCGTATCGGCCTGCGGAAACTGGACAGAAGCACCCTTCGGCGCTCGCACACGTACAACTGCTATGAACCGTTCACCGACCGTGACTGTGTCGGCGGTGAGACTCATGCCCAGCTGAACTGAAATCCCGCGTGGCTCAACGGCCGGGTCCTGGATTGACGCGCCGAGCATCAGCGCGACTGCAGCGGTGAGCGCGATCATCGCCGGCCGGCTTTCGTCTCTCGGGACCTGAAGAACCGGAGCAACGGTTCGATGTAGTTGCCGTCCGTAGTGACCGGCACTTCGTCTATTGCGAGGCGCCGAAGGAGGTGCCGACGTGCATCCCTCGACTCTCCGACCTGGCGCTGATAGTCCGCACGCACGCGCGGCGAGCTTGTATCAACCTCCAGCGTTTCACCGGTTTCCGGGTCGACGAACCGCGCGAGACCGATGTCAGGCAGCTCCTGCTCGCTCGGATCCTCGACTGTCACGGCGACAACGTCGTGCCGCTGGGCGAGGATTTTCAGCGGCCGCTCGATGTCTGGCGCGTCGAAATCGGAGATGAGGAAAATTATCGTCTTCTGCGACAATGTCCTCGCCAGATGGTTCGTCACCGCTGCTATGTCGGTTCCGCGACCGGCCGGCTCGAACGTGAGGATGTCGCGCAGGATGCGGAGAACATGCTTGCGCCCTTTTCGCGGAGGCAGGATGTACTCGATGCGGTCGGTGAAGAGAACGATCCCGACACGATCGTTGTTGCGGACCGCGGACATCGCGAGAACCGCGGCGAGCTCGCTCGCCAGCTCGCTCTTGAACCGGCGCACAGTGCCGAAGCGCTCCGAGCCGGAAAGGTCGACTGCGAGCATGACGGTGAGCTCACGTTCCTCTATGTAGCGCTTGACGAACGGGCGCCGCATGCGCGCAGTCACATTCCAGTCGATGGTGCGAACCTCGTCGCCCGGCTGGTACTCGCGGACTTCTGAGAACTCCATGCCCTGGCCCTTGAACACGCTCCGGTATTCACCGGTAAACAAGGAGTTCACCAGGCCGCGTGTGCGAAGCTCGATGAGCTTTACCTGCCTGAGAATTTCCGGGGGCACTCCCTTTCTCACCGCTTCGCCTGTGGCGGCACGGGCCTGTTGCGGCGGCGGAGCCGGCGGGGATTTCCTTGATTTGCCGAACATCGACCAGCGGCTGTCCATCACCGCCTCGTCGCGTCGCGCGATCGGGTCTGAGCCGCCGCGCCTCCGCCCAATGGAAAGGCGGCGTCCGATCACGGCGCCGGGACTGCGGCCAGGATGCGAGTCACTATCGCATCACTGGTCACCTCTTCCGCCTCGGCCTCGTATGTTGTGAGAACGCGGTGACGCAGCACGTCGGGAGCAATCGCCTTCACATCGTCGGGTGTGACGAACGCCCGTTCACGCAGGAACGCGTGCGCGCGCGAAGCCTGGGCGAGCGAGAGCGTCGCCCGGGGACTCGCCCCGAATTCGATCAGCGGCGCAAGGTCGGCAAGCCCCGCTTCCGCCGGGAACCGCGTCGCATGCACGATCGAGACGATGTAGTCGATGATCCGTTCGTCCATGTAAAGGTCGGCGATCCGGGCACGGGCAGCCATTATCGTTTCAGGAGTCGCGACATGCCGCACAGCGATCGCGTGCCCGCCCGCCATCCGGCGGAGAATCTCCTTCTCCTCCTCGCGGGTCGGATATCCCACATGAAGCTTGAGCATGAAGCGGTCGACCTGTGCTTCGGGCAACGGGTATGTTCCCTCCTGCTCGATCGGATTCTGCGTCGCCAGAACCAGGAACGGCTCTTCCAGCTTGAACGTCGTTCCGCCGATCGTCACCTGCTTCTCCTGCATCGCCTCGAGAAGTGCAGCCTGCACCTTGGCGGGCGCCCGGTTTATCTCATCCGCGAGAATTATGTTGGCGAAGATCGGACCCTTCTTCACACTGAATTGACCGTTTGACTGATCGTAGACCTGGGTGCCAAGGATGTCGGCAGGCAGCAGGTCGGGAGTGAACTGAATCCGCTGAAAGGTCGTATTTATCGTCTCGGCGAGCGTGCGGACAGCGAGAGTCTTCGCGAGACCGGGGACTCCTTCCAGCAGAACGTGACCGCCGGTGAGAATGCTTATCACCAGCCGCTCGATCATGTAGTTCTGGCCAACTATGCGAAGTCCGACCTGATCCACCACGTCGTGAATCATTCCCGTGTCGGCCGATGAAGCCGCGCCAGCCGCGTGCGGTGTTCCGGTCATTGCTGAGTGATCGCCAGAATCATGTCGCGCTCCTTTCCGGTTAGCGGTCTCGAGGCCCCCGTCGCGAGACTCCCCAGGGAGACCGGACCGAATCGTGTACGCACGAGTCGCTCCACGGCGAGGTCGAGCGCGGCGCAAAACCTCCTGATCTCCCGCGTCCTGCCTTCGGCTATTGTCACCTCGAGATTCCAGAGGCCGCGGCTCACGTTCACCGCTGAGATATCGAGTGGCTTCATCCATCCGTCTTCCAGCTCGATGCCCTTCCGCGCGGTCCGAACTGCCGAGGGTCCGTCACCTCGAACTGTCGCTACATATGATCGCTCGACCTCACTGCTCGGATGAGTCAATCGGTGGGCAGCTTCGCCATCCGTGGTCATGAGCAGCACACCTTCCGTCAGGTAATCAAGCCGTCCGACGTAGGTGAGACCCGGCCTGTCGGGAACGAAGTCGAAGACCGTGCGCCTTCCTCCCGGGTCGGATTTGGTGGTCATTACGCCCGGCGGCTTGTTGAGCGCCAGCCAGTGAAAGCCTACCGGATGCGAGACCGGGTTGCCGTCTACGGTAATCGTGTCGCTGTCGAGATCTACGCTTTGGCCGGTGACCGCGACAACGCCATTCACGACAACCCTGCCGGCGCTGACCAGCTCCTCCGCACCCCGCCTCGACGCGACACCGGCCCGCGCGAGCGCGCGTTGAATGCGCATCGTCTCTGCCATCAGCCCCCCGCGCTGGCGGCGTACGGCGAATCAACAGGCACCGAGGGGGGCGCCCCGGGATCGCGAAGGGCAATTGCGAGCTCATCCGCTCGCGGCAATTCGGCGAGGTGGCGGAGAGCAAACTGCTCGAGGAATCCCGGCGTGGTTCCATAGAGCAGCGGCCTTCCCATGCCCTCGCCGCGTCCCACGACCTCGATGAGCTCGCGCTCGTGGAGGGACTTCAGCATCTGGCCGCAGCCGACGCCACGGATCTCCTCGATCTCCGCCCGTCCGATCGGTTGCCTGTATGCAACGATTGCAAGGGTCTCGAGGGCGGCCGCTGAAAGGCGTTGGGGCCGGGCGGCAAGCTGTGCGCGCTCGATCGTCTCGGTGTACTCGGGCCTGGTGAGTATCTGCCATCCGCCAGCAACTTCGATCAGCTCGACTCCGTGGCCATCCTCGTCGTAATGCCGCCTCAGCTCGTCGAGCGCCGCGATGACGTCTTCGGGAGTCGTCTCACCATCGGCGGCCATGGTCTTGAGGTCGGAAACCATCACCGGGTGTGCGCTCGCGAAGAGCGCGGCTTCAAGCAGCTTCGCTAGCGGTGTCACTTGTTATCTCGACTGAGGCGAATGGCCGCGCCTGCGCGACCTTGAGCTCGCCGCGCTTTGCAAGCTCCAGCAGCGCGAGGAGCACGGAAAGAACCTGCCACGGTTCGGCGTCACGGTTTACGAGGTCTCCCCATCCGGCTCGCGCGCGCAGGGCGAGAACCGCCCTGACGGTGGCTATAGCGCCATCGACGTCGATGGCGCGAGGAACAACATCGTGAACCGTCGGCTTCCTTGCCACCCGGAGAACCCTGTCTACCGCCGCGAAGAGCTCCGGCAGCGACAGTGAAAGGGCTGCCGCCGCGGGAGCCGGCGAAGCGAAATTCCGGGGCAGATACGAACGCGCGAACCTGTCCCGCCGCTCATCGCTCCTGCGCTCGAGGATGTCGACGACTTCCCTGACCTGCTGGTACTCGAGCAGGCGCCTGACGAGCTCGGCACGCGGATCCTCCCACGCTTCGTCGCCGTCGCGCCTTGGAAGAAGCATCTGCGCCTTGATCCTCACCAGTCTTGCGGCCATCTCCAGGTAGTCAGCCGCCTCGTCGAGCTGAAGCGTCTTTATCCGCTCCAGGAACTGCTCGGCGATTCGTGCGACGGGAATGTCCTGGATGTCGATCTGCTCGTCGCGAATCAGCGAGAGAAGGAGATCGAGCGGACCGGAGAACTGCGTTAGCTCGACGACAAAAACTTCTCCCTCGCGAAACGGCGCATACTTCACATTGTCCATTGGCTCTGGATCAGGAACGGAGCGACCGTCTGGTGAAGCGTGCGGATCACGGCGAACGCCGGCGCGAACCACATCATGAGAAGCGGCCTGCCGACTGAGATGAGCACGAACAGCAATATGAGACCGTATCTGCCGAGGCGCTGGTAGCTGAGGCTCCACGCCGGGGGAAGCAGGTACTTCATGACGTGCGAGCCGTCGAGCGGCGGAAGCGGGATCAGGTTGAACGCTGCGAGGATGATGTTCAGCTGGATGCCGAACATGAGCATCAGCTGAAAGATTGAGGCGGGCCCCGCGAGCGTTTCGGACATGCCGCCGATGACACTCACGAGCATTATCGCGGGGACGCAGAGGATTGCCAGTATCACGTTCGTCGTGACGCCCGCCAGCGACACGATTATGTCGCCCTGCTTGAAGTTGCGGAAGTTCCGGGGGTTCACCGGCACTGGCTTCGCGCCGCCGAAGATCGGGGCTCCCGCCAGTGCGAGCATCGACGGCAGCAGGATCGTCATGAACGGATCGATGTGCTTTATCGGGTTCCAGGTCAGCCGCCCCAGCTGGTAGGCGGTCATGTCCCCGTTTTTCAGGGCGGCATAGCCGTGGGCATACTCGTGCGCGACTACCGAAAAAAGCAGCACTGGCGCGACGAGGA
>JBBQZF010000044.1:0-16769 GCA_038208015.1 Gemmatimonadales bacterium | reverse complement strand
CCAGCCCTCGTAGCCATCCGCGCCCCGGACCCGCAACCAGGTCCGTTCTGCTCCGATCACCTCGGCGCAGTGTCCGAACAGAACCTGATTCTCCTGCGTTGCCGCAGCGCGCGGCTCCTTCAGGACCGGCGCTACAGGAGTGCGCGCGCGGACGTGGCGGGGACTCAATGTTCGGGCCAGTCCATGAGTGGAATCTCACGCGCCGGAGTTGCTGGTTTCTTCTCCGCCTCGGCACAGGCCCGGCACTTGAGGACTCCCCGAAAGCTGCACATCACGCAGATGAACGTGCCGCATTCGGTGCAAGGGTAGCCCTCGGACGCTCGCTCCTCGTTGCCGCAGGCGCGGCACTCCATTGCATCCTTCTCGTGGAGCTCAGTCACTAGAACCTCCACGTCCGGAAGAAATCGAAACCGAACTGTCTTGGAGTCTGCTGCTGGATCTGCGGAGCGTTCCGCGCACAGGTGATGTCGCTCGAACCCGGCTCGATGCCCGCTTGCGCAGTATAGATCGAATTGAAGCGATACTCCAGCTTCAATCCGAAGTTGTCACGGAAATTGTCCGCATTCACGAAGCACAGCCCGGTGCTGAGGCCGAGGAACCAGTTGTTGCCGATCTGCTTGCCGGCCACCGCCCGCGAGTTGAGCAGGCTGTAGAGGTACGGATCTGCCGCCTGCTGTGTCTGTGTCGTGCTGACCCTGCCCGTCTGGATGTCGAAGAAGTCGACAAGATTGCGGGGGATGGCGCTGGTCAGGAGCGAGCTGCCATACCTCAGGGCAAACGAGGCGAGCTGCTGCTGGTATCCACTGTTCGAATTGTCGAGCGCGATTGCAGGCTCTCCAGTGATCAGGTAGCTGAGGAGATCCGACTGCGACAGCGGCAGGTTGTCCGGATTGTCGAGAACCAGCGTGGGCTCGGCAAGAGTCCCTCCAATGTTCACCCGCACGCGGATGTCACGCAGGTTGGCGCTTCGTGTATTCGGCTGTCGTATCGTATGGATCGCGCGTATGTCCAGCGTTGGATTCAGGTCGGGCGTTCCGAAGAATCTCAGGCTCCCGCTCTCGACGTCGAATGTCGGCTGAACGAAAGGATCCACCAGCGTCAGCCGGTATGTGCCGCGCACTGCGTTGAGAGTGCCCTCGAGAGCGAGTTGCGACCTGTCGCCGGTCTGAGGGCTCCTGCCAAGCGTGACGTTGAGAGAGCCTCCGAGCTTCACGTTCGCCTCGGACGACCTCAGCCAGACAGCATCGCCGATATTCACCGCCACATTCTGGAGCGTGAGGTTCCTGGCGAAGTCGCTCGGCGTTTGAGGGAGCAGGGTCCTGTCCCGCGACAGGAGGGTGTCGACGATGCCCGCGAACTCCGGATCGCTGAGATCGATCACGTCCTTGCTCATGAGCTCCGGAATGAAGATCGTCCCGCGGTCGACGCGGACCGCTCCGCCAACACGGGCGCCGCGGTACGGCCCGTCGAGCGTAAGGTCGTCGTCAGTCGAGATGTCGAGGGAGGCGAGGCCTGGCCTCTCGATAATGTGAAAATTCCTCGCCCGCGCGCGGAGAGCAAATACAGGATTCGAATACTCCTCGAGGCTGACGAATCCAGTCACGCCAAACGTGCCCCTGCGGTCACGGGTCGTCTCGGCGACCATTCGCTGGATGAAGACGGTGTCGCGCTCGAGCAGGACGTCCGCATTGAGGCGGTCGAGCGTGAGGCCGAGGTTCGTGAGCGTGCCCGAGGCATCCTTGAGCCTGAACTGCCCGTCAATAATCGGCTGCTTCGTCGTGCCCCTCACGTCGACGTTCGCAACAAGGGATCCCGTCGCCCGCTGGAGTCCGGGGATGAATGCCTCGAGCACCGCGATGTCCACGCTGTCGGTGCGCACGTTCCCTCTCACCGAGTCCCCGCTCAGCCGCACATCGCGAATTGCAAGGCGGGCATTTGTCGTGTGACGCAGGAGAAGCGAGTCGAGGGAACCGCCGCCGGAAACGAGCCTTACCTCTGCTGGTGACTCGAGGCGATACCTGCTGGTCGCGGAAACAGCGACGGATCCCGAATCCAGTGAGACGAGCGTTGTGTCGCCAATCCGGCTTGCAGCGCCTCCCAGCGTCGAGACGATTCCGCCTTCGCTGGCGAGGCGCGCGGCGAAGGTCGCGCTCGAGGCCGATGTCACACTCGCAGTCGCGTTGAGCGATGTGAAACCGACCGCGCCTGCCCGGATCGTGTCGGCATCGAGCGATATCTCACCAAATGGGGCATTCGGTAGTCCGGTCAACGAAAACCTGCCGCCAACGCGCTCGACAGTCCGGCCTTCGACGAATATCTCGCGCCCGGCCAGCGTTCCCTCCAGCGACAACAGGTCCTTCGTTCCGGCGAGCTCGCCGGTGACACGCAGGGCACCTCTCAGCGAATCAGCCGATATCGCAGTCCGCTGATTGATGTAGCGCTTCACGTCGGCGAGCGAGTCGACTGACACAGTGAACCTGAGGTTCCCTTCCATACCCTCGATCAGGCCCACGCTTCCCGACGCAGTCGCGTGCGCGACATCGCTCTGCACAATCAGCGTGTCTATGCGCGCGATGCCGTTGTCGAGCCTGATGCTTGCCCGCGATGACGAGATGGCGAGACGGTCGACGGTCCCGCTCATTGTTCCTGCAATCGTTCCGGTCCCGACAACCAGCGAGTCGCCAACGAAGTCAATCGAGTAATCGCCTGAGACACGGGTGACAGGCGCCTCGGGGTTCTCGACGAGAGTGCGCAGGTTGATGTTCGCGAAGGTCCCGGTTCCGTCAGCACCGTAGGTCGGGAGATTCGCGTCGACGGTACCGGCGTAGGTGATCGTTCCGGCATCTCCCGTCAGGCTGGCCTCGACCGACAGTTCCTTCGGCTGCCCGACAATCCTTACCGGGCCGGTGAAATTCCCGCGGAGCGGAATGTCGGGGTACGACACGGCGAGAGTTGACATGTTCACGGGCCCGGCCTCGAGCTCCATGTCGTACGACATGTAAGTGTCGTTGTCGGTCATCCTTCCCCGCCCGGTTATCCTGGAAACCGGGAGAGCTCCGTGATGATGCAGGATGTCGGCGTTGGAGAAACGCACGTCGAGCCAAAGCGAGTCGAGCCTTGTCGTTCCCGAGACAGTCCCCTGGAGCTCGAGAAATGCCGGGCTGAGATAGCGCAGTGTTCGCAGGTCAAGCGTCTCGATTGCGACGTCGAAGCCGTGAAACACCGTAAGGGCGGGAGTGAAGATGTCGAGCACGCCTCTCCCTGTGAATCGCGACACCGCGCCGGGGACGTTGCCGTCGTTGAACGTGAACCTCGACTCATCGACCCTGAAGCGGTTCACCGGTCCGCCCCGGGCGCGAACAGTTCCATTCAGTTGTCCCTTCCACGGAAGCGGCAGAGGCTCGCCGTTGAAGACCCGGATCAGCGCGAAATCGAGAGGAGCCGCGCGCAGCTCGACGTCCTTGAGAACGAGGACAGGACCTCCCACGCCATACGTCATGTTCCCGATGAGCCGTGACTGCGTCGTGCGGACATCCATGTTGCGGATGGCATAATCCACCACGCGCGGATGGTCCACGTTGTTGATGTGCAGGTCGAGCTTCCCCCCGCCGGTGGTTGGCAGCGTGGGATAGACCCACGCGACATCACTCAGGGAGACGCTGTCGCCCGTAATATGAATGTCGTAGCGCATCGGTATTCCACCGCCCCATACGAGCTTCCCCGATGGAAGCTTCCCGCGCGACGCCGCGAGCTCGAAACCCGGCGACTGCAGCCAGACGGAATCACCGAGGTGGCGGATGTCGATCGCGACCCGCCTCACCTGCAGTGGCGGGTCGGACGAGTTGACGCTCGCTCGCGCGACCCTGAAGAATCGCCCGACTGTGTCGGGATCAGCGATCCGCGCATAGGCGACCGCCGCGTTGAGATCCGTGAACCGGTAAATCTTGGAAAAGCCTTCATCGGTGCGATGCACTTCGCTCCGCCACTGATTGCCTTTCGTCTCCCGCGTCATCGAACCGAGAGCGTACGCGATCACGCTGTCGCGCTTGCGTCCGGAGAGAGAATCCGCCGGCCTCCACTTGAGCCCGACAGCGACGTTCCCGTCGTGAACATCGGCCGAGTCGATGACTATGAAGTCACCAAACCCGCGCTGTGTGCCCGGTGGTCTCTTCGGGCCGGAAGGAAAGATCCGCTGGTAGTTCCACTTTCCATCCAGGTGCTCGTGAAGTCTTACCACAGGCCTGGTGACATCGACGTGACTGAGCAGAATGCGCCGGTCAAAGATGTCCCGCATGTCGTACTTGACCTTGATGGGCCCCGTGGTGATGAACAGTGAATCCCTTTCGTCGCGTATCTCCAGCGAATCGATCGTGACCCCTGCGAACAGGCCACCGGTGATCCGGCCGACATAGAAAGTCCCGTGAACCTTTCCATTGATCCACGACTGGACGTATTTGCGGACCTGATCCTGCCCGTAGTTCGTCTGGGTCAGCGAGAAGATGCCGGCCGCGATCACCAGCAGCACCGCGAGCAGTGTTACCGCACTCCAGGCGACGATGAGCTTGCGGCGCGACACTATAGTCAGAACGCCTGGCCAATGGCCAGGCTGAAGGTGAGTCGACTTCCGAAGCTCCCACTCGTCCGCGGAGTGAACGTCGCCCGGCAGATTCCTTCGTTCTGCCTCAGCGTTCCATCATCCGCCAGGTGCACCCCCAGCGTGTTCCCCGGGCTCACGCACGGCAGCGACCCGGAGCGCGAGCCGAGCTCGTCCACAGGGTTGCCGCTTGGAACCTCGTAATACAGCGGCCCGGCCGGTCGGCTGTACGGATTGTAGCCGACTACAAACCGCACCGGCCCGACCGGCGAGAACGCCGTAAGCTGAACTCCGGGCGTGACCTTGACTGAAAAATTCCGGAAGCGATCCCTCGTCCCGCGATTCCAGACGTCACCCGCATCGGCGAATAGAGTCCACTGCAGGAGATCCGGAAGGAACGGACTTGGCATTCTCAGCTCGAGATTGCCGAGGACGAGTGAGTTACCGCCGGTCGGGACTGCACGCCGGATGTCCTGCGCCGAGTCTGGCACCCTGAATACACTATCGACCCCGTTCGGCAAAACCTGAAGCTCGTAATTCTCGGCGATGTATACAGCCGCTCCCAGTTCGTTCTGCGGAAATCCGCGCATCGAGTTCGGACCGCCGGCGTAAAGGCGCTCCTGCGGAGGAATGAACCCTGTCACGTTTCCGAAGTTGCGGCCGAATACAGCGCCTCCCCGCAGCCTGAACGCTATAACGGTTCCGCCTGGCTGACCCCAGTACTGCGACCGTTCGGCGAGCAGCTTGTTGAACTGCAGCGCGGTGTCGGAAAAAATAAGCGACGACGCATGGCGCCCTTCCAGCCTGAACTGATACCCGCGTGAAGGTGACACGAGATTGTTGGTCCTGTCGCGTGACACGGCGGCGCTGACGACGGCAAGGCGCTGCGTCTGCTGCACCCGCCGCCTGTCCTCCCTGTCGCAGAGATTGAAGACTGCGCAGAAGAGCGCGGGCTGCGCTTCGGTGCGGCCGAGGTCAACCGAGTATGCCAGCGTTACCGGCGTGCGGGGCCATCGGCGATACTCGAGGGAGGCCACGCCTCCGATCACGGTAGTGCGGAGGTACGCGTTGTATTCGGAGACGCGCTCGCTGAACAACGTGATCGTGGGGATCGCGCGGAGACCAGGGAACGCCGGCTGCCTGAGGGTCGCGCCGACGTAGTAGTTGAGCCTGCTGCTGAACGGGTCGCGCCTGGCCTGCGGGCAGAGCGCGCTAAGGCCCGAGAAGGGGTCACCCGCTCCGATCTTCGACAAGCGTGTCGTCAGATCGAGGCGCCTCAGCGTGCGCAGGAAATTGTAGTTCGACATCTCGGCTGTCAGGCGGAGGCAGTCGAGAGTGCCGTAACCCGCTCCAAGCCGCGCGGAGCGCGTCGTATTTTCCGCGAGCAGCGCGCGAATGTTGAGGACCGAGTCGGCCGAGCTCACACTGTCATGCACGAGTGACACGTGCTGATACGCCTCGGTGCGGTAGAGCGAGCGCTGCGCTTCGAGCAGACGATCTTCGCGATAGACGTCGCCCGGCTTGAGCCCGATGATGCTCCGCACGATGTCGTCAGGTATCTGCCTCCCCTTTGACTCGAAGGGAATCACCTGGAGCTCGACCTGCCCGATCCTCGTAAAGGGACCAGTTCGCACTGTTATCGTGTCGTGGGCGATCCGCTGCTCGTCGTCGATGTCAAAGCTGTTGTCAACCTCGGCGCGGGGGTAGCCGCTGTTCCTGAGCCGCCGCGCGATCGTGTCGCGCGCGGCCTCGAGTGCCATGCGGTCGAATCTTCCGCCTGCATGAACTGGAAGATTGCGCACGATCTCGCCCTGGTTGCGGACTGAGGCGAGTCCCTGGATAACGAACGATCCGAGAATTGTCGGCTGGCCTTCGGTAATGATGAAGTTGACTTCGACGCCGCCCCTGGCGGGGCGAAGCAGCGTGTCGACGACTGCGTCCGCAAAGCCGCTTCGGCGATAGAAGATTACGAGACGCGCTCGATCCTTCGGCAGCTCGGCACGATCGAGACAGCGGCGTGCGGTGAGCGGAAGACGCAGGACTGTCCGCGCAAACGGAGACGGCGTCGTCACGATGACCTGCGAAAGCTCCGCGTCAGTGAACGCAGTGTTCCCGGTGAACTCGAGGCCTGTTACCTCCTGATCACCCGGGTCGCAGTTTACTTCCTGTGCCGAAGCTGGTCTCGCGATCAGTGGGAGAAGCGCCGCGCAGCCGGAGATCAGAATGGCGAGCGCGTACCCGCGACGCATCAGCCGCCGCGCTTTCGATCCCACGGCCCGGCCGGCCCGCTTTTCCTGTCGGGCGGTGGAGGCTCGCGGACGGTCGCTGAGGACGGTACCAACGGAGTCCGCTGGATTAAGAGTTGCACCAGATAAAATCCCGCCAGACCGGCGGCGATCCCGGCTCCGATTGCGGGCAACAGGTCGGAGGCTCCGAGCTGGCGCCTATAATAGTAGTCTTCGCTCATGTTTGACGCCCTCTCGAGGGCCCGATAAGTTCTCGCGTCCGCCCCTACAATGTCAACGGTACGATCATGAAGATTCCGCGTAAGCTCCTTCTAACTCTTTTGGCGGCAACAGCATGCACGGGCGGCGAATCCTCGCCCGCCCGCCAGACGCTGATCGACTCGCGCGACACCTACGATCCCCGCTCGCTCGACCCAGCGCTCTCGACTGATGTGCCGACCGGAAGGGCTGTCGGATACCTCTTCGACGGCCTCGTCCGGTTCACTCCGGACGCCCAGGTGGTGCCCGGACTGGCGCACTCATGGGACATTTCCGCGGATGGAATGACCTATACGTTTCACCTTCGAAAGGGCGTAAAGTTCCATGACGGCCGCCCGTTCAGCTCGCGCAATGTCGTCAAGTCGTTCCAGCGCGTGCTCGACCCGGCGACAAAGGGCGGACGGGGATGGCCTCTCTTCCCAATCGCCGGTGCTGAGGATTACGCCGCGGGCCGTGGCGGGAGCAGCATCGCCGGCCTAACGGCTCCCGACGACAGCACGGTTGTCATTCGCCTGAAGGAGCCGCTGGCAATCTTCCCGAAGCTTCTTGCGATGCCTGTCGCCCATATCGTGCCCGATTCTGTTCCGTCAAACTTCGGAGAGAACCCGGTCGGCACCGGGCCGTGGAAGTTCGTCGAATGGCGTCACGACGACTACATCAGGTTCGCGCGCAACGACGAGTATTTCGATACGCCGCCCCAGGCCGACAGCCTGATGGCGCGCATCATCCCCGAACCAAGCACCGCCGTCGCAGAGTTCGAGAGCGGCAATGTCGACGTGCTCTACGTTCCCGAGGGCGAAACGCGGAACTGGGAGGAAACAGACGAGAAGAAGGCGATGCTCGAGTCTGCCCCCGCGCTGCGCATCTTCTACGTTGCTATCAATACGACCCGCGGCCCGCTCGCCGACGTACGCGTGAGACAAGCGCTCAACCACGCAACCGACTCGCGGGCGATCCTGAACGGAATATTGAGCGGCCGGGGCACTCTCGCCGCCGGTGTGATTCCACCAACACTGGCCGGCGCTGACGAGTCCCGCACTCCGTACCCGCGCGATCTAAACAAAGCGAAACAGCTTCTGGCCCAGGCAGGGTTCCCGAACGGAATCGACGTCGAGTTGTGGTCTTCGCAGACTCCGCCTTTCCCGCGCATAGCGCAGGCTATCCAGGCGAACCTGAGAGAGGCAGGAATCCGAGTGACGCTCGTGCAGCGCGATGCCTCATCCATGCGCGAGGCTTCACGCGCCGGACAGACGGACATGGCGCTCAAGGACTGGTTCGCCGACTACCCGGATGCGGAGAATTTTCTCTATCCCCTGCTCCACACGGCAAATCGCGGAGTCGGCGGCAACGTTTCGTTCTACTCGAACCCCCGGTTCGACCAGGTGGTGAACCAGTCGCGGCGCGAGCAGGATGAATCGCGGCGCAACGAGCTCTACAAGCAGGCCGACCAGATCGCGTTCAGCGACGCGCCGATGATCTATCTCTTCTTCTACAAGGAGCTCTACGCGGTCCAGCCGTGGATTCGGGGTTTCAAGGTTCCGACCATCTTCACTGGACAGCGCTGGACTGATGTGCAGATAAGCCGGCCGTAACCGATGTTCGCGTTCATCGTCAGGCGTTTGATCCTCGCGATCCCCACGCTCTTCGGCGTGATGATCGTTGTCTTCCTGCTTCTCTACGTCGCGCCAGGCGATCCGGTCCAGGACATGGTTGGAGAGCGCGCCGACGCCGAAACCATCGCGCGGCTCAGGAAGGACCTCAACCTCGACGAGCCGGTGGCAAAGCAGTTTGTCCTGTACGCCGGGGGGGTTCTCAGGGGCGACCTCGGGAACTCCTACATCACGCAGCGGCCCATTGCGCAGGACATCAAGGAGAGATTCCCGAAGACGCTCCTTCTCGCGGGTAGCGCAATGCTTCTCGCGTCAGTGCTCGGAATTACGATCGGAGTCCTTTCAGCACGGAATCCCGGCGGATGGTTCGACCGCTTAGGGCTCGGCCTCGCCTACCTCGGGATCTCGTTTCCGGTTTACTGGGTCGGCCTGATCCTCATCCTGGTTTTCGCCGTGAACCTGAAGTGGCTTCCGCCGTCGGGGTATGGGGGGATCGAGTATCTCATCCTGCCTGCGCTCGCCCTCGGATCGCGCTCGATCGCATTTCTCGCGCGCGTCACAAGGTCTTCGATGCTCGAAGTGCTCGGCGCCGATTTCGTCAGGACCGCGAGAGCGAAGGGGCTCCGCGAGCGGGTGGTAATCGGACGTCACGCCTTGCGGAACGCCCTGATCCCGATCATCACCGTGCTCGGTCTCGACTTCGGCTATTACCTCACCGGGTCAATCCTCACCGAGACGATCTTTTCGTGGCCGGGAATCGGGCGCTACGTCGTGAACGCCATAGCCAGAAGAGATCTTCCGGCGATCAACGGGACGGTGCTCTTTCTCTCGATGGTATTCGTGATGGTGAACCTCATCACCGACCTCGCATACGCGAAGGCAGATCCGCGAGTGGCCTACAACAGCTAGTCGTCCTTCTGCCCAAATACGGCGAGATTCGACGAGTGCCCCGGATTCACCTTCTTTTCCGGATAAATCCAGTGGAAGGCCTGGTTCACCGCTGTCGCGGCTTCCGCGAATCCAGTCGCGATGAGCTTGAGCTTGCCCGGATATGAAGTGATATCGCCGGCCGCATAGATCCCGGGACGGCCGGTTTCCATCATCGAGTTGACGATTATCTCGTTCTTCTCCAGCGTCAGCCCCCACTCGGCCAGAGCGCCGATGTCGCTGATGAAGCCAAGCATCGGGAGGACTACGTCGGCCTCGATCGTCTTCGTTTCCTTCGTCTTTACTTCGCGAATGACGATCCCCGAAAGACGCTCGCCTTGCGATAACACATCGTGGAGCTCGTGGAAGGGGAGAAGCACCGTCTTCCCCGCTTCAACGGCAGCCTGAACCTCGGTAACCGTCGCACCGTGCGCGCGGTACTTGTCGCTCCTGTGGATCAGCGTGACCGACGCAGCGCGATCGCGGAGCTGATGGCACCAGTCGAACGCCGAGTCGCCGCCGCCGATTATCACTATCCTCTGGCCGCGGTACTGCTCGGGATCGACCACGTTGTCGAAAATCCCACGCCCGTACCACGCCTCGGCGCATTGCTGCGGCAGCCGGCGGGGGGAGAAAGCGCCGATCCCGGCGGCAATGATCACCGCCCTCGTCGGGAAGCGATCGGTGTCGGTAACGAGGACAAGATGGCCGTCCTCCTCCTCCAGACCGATCACATGCTGGCCGAGATACGACGGGAACCCGAACTGGGCGGCCTGCTCGGCGAGATCGCCGACGAGATCCTTTGCCAGGACCTTCGGGAATCCCGCTACGTCGAAGATGTATTTTTCGGGGTAGAGCGCTGTAAGCTGTCCACCGAGCTGAGGTAGCGTGTCGACGATACGCGCCGTGGCGCCGCGCATCCCCGCATAGAACGAGGCAAAAAGTCCTGTCGGCCCGCCACCGATGATTGTGATGTCGGTTATGTCGTGCATGTGCAGAATATAGCCGGGATCGGCCCCGACCCCCCAGATTTCAGGTATGAAGATCTATACGAAGACAGGAGACGCCGGACAGACCGGCCTGTTCGGTGGCGGGCGAGTCTCGAAGGACGATCCGCGCGTCGAAGCATACGGCGACGTCGACGAGCTCAACGCGTTCCTCGGGATGGCGCGGGCCGTCGAAGTCATGCAGAGGATCGACGAGGTGCTCGTCCCAATCCAGCGGGATCTCTTCAGCATCGGATCGCTGCTCGCCACCCCCGACCTTCAAAAGATGCACGACCATCTCGCAAAGGCGCAGATCGATGAGTCGCGCATCAGGGACCTCGAGCACGCGATCGACGACTGCGACAATGAGCTGGAGCCGTTGCGCGCATTCATCGTTCCCGGCGGGACCCAGAAGGCATCAGCGCTCCACATTGCCCGCACGGTATGCCGGCGCGCCGAGAGAAGGGTGATATCCCTGCAGCGGGATGTGGAGATTCCGGGCATTGTCGTCGTCTACCTCAACCGGTTGTCGGACCTCCTCTTTTCGTTGGCGAGGGTTGCCAATGCGAGGGGAGGAGCCGGAGAGGTCACCTGGTGATTGCCGGGGTTTCGCGTGCCTTTTAGTCTCCCTTACCCGATCAAAGTCGCACCCGGATCTCTTGCCGGCCTCGGAGCGTTCGCCCGGGAGTTTGCGCCGGTGCACAAGTACGCTGTAATCACTGACACCAACGTCGGCCCGTTATATGGCAGGGCAGCGGCGGAATCCCTGGGCATCGACCAATCTGATGTCCTCGTCATTCCCGCGGGCGAATCGAGCAAGACGCGAGGGACCTGGGGCTGGGCCACCGACGAGCTGATAACCCGCGGATTCGGCAGGGACTCGGCGCTTATAGCGCTGGGTGGAGGCGTTGTTCTCGACCTCGCCGGGTTTGTCGCCGCAACCTATATGAGGGGGCTGCCGATCATCCACGTGCCGACGACGCTGCTCGGGATGATAGACGCCTCGATTGGGGGCAAGACAGGGGTCGACACGCACTCCGGGAAGAATCTCGTCGGGGCATTTCATCAGCCAGGCGGCGTCCTGATAGACCCGCAACTTCTTGAAACTCTGCCACTTAGCGAGCTGAGAACGGGATTTGCCGAAGCGCTCAAACATGGCGTAATCGCAAGCCGGAGCTACTTTGATGCCGTCGTCAGCGCCATCCCGGGGGTCCTTTATGGAGGGGCCGCATCGGGTGACTCACTCACGGGGATCATCGTCGGTAGCGTAGAGATCAAATCGGGGATCGTAGGCAGGGACGAACGCGAAGGTGGCCTGAGAAAGACGCTTAATTTCGGGCACACCGTCGCCCACGCGGTCGAGGTGCTGAGTGACTACACGCTGGCGCACGGTGAAGCAGTGGCAATCGGCATGACCGTCGAGTCGAAGCTCGCTGAACGGGCGGCGATAGCCGTACGCGGTACTGCGGGCGAAATTCGCCAGGCCCTGCTTGCTGCAGGGCTTCCCGTGTCGCTGCCGGATGGGATGGGTGCCGAGAGGATCCTCGAGGCAATGCAGTCGGACAAGAAGGCGCTCGCGGGGTCAGTGCGCTATGCCCTGCCCCGCTCGATCGGCGAGATGGCCGGATCCGAATCCGGCTGGACCGTTCCGGTAGACGATGCGATCGTTCGCGAGGTCCTTGCTTGAAGCGGATAGACGCGCTGACCCTGATGCTGGCCGTGGTCATCGCCACAGCTTTCATCCAAACAGGCGCGGCAAGTCTCCCGATTGGAAAGGCAGCCATACGCCATGCACCGATTATGGTTTACGCCGAGCCGCTGCTGGACCCGCTGGTCGTTACAGCGAAGAAGATCGTGAAGGAGCGCGGACAGTTCCGCCGGGCGAGTGCCTCCGAGGCGATCCGGATGCGGGCTACTGGAATCATTCCTGATCCGACCAGATTCGCGCGGGCGCAGCCTGGTGAGGAAATTCCGGTCAGCCTTACGCAGTATTGCCTCAAGGGAACTACCAGGCGAGGCCGATTCGTGAGGCCCGGAATCGTCGCCGCAGACCCGAGAATCTTTCCACTCGCCCGTTATGTGGAGGTGTTCATGGGCAAGCGGTATCTCGGGCGTTTCCTTGTCGACGACACCGGTGGCAACGTGATCGGTGCGACGCTCGACATCTGGACTCCCTCGTGCCGGCAGGCGACGCGCTTCGGCAGGCAGCACGGTAAGGCCGTGCTCGTAGCGAGAGAGGCGGAGCACATCCTTCCCGCAACGCTTACGGAGATCAATCTGATCCCTGACCTGCGGGCGATCGGGGCCCTTTTCGACAGTCTAGCCAGAAAGTAGGCCTGCGGCATCCCCGGGGAGGAGCTTCCTTCCGGTGGCCCTGGAATTGCCCATTGCCGGTTAACCACAAGGGGGTTGGGCAATGTCGTCGTTCAGCACATACCTGATCGGTTTCATCGTACTGATCATCGGACTAGCGGTCGCGGCGTATCTTGTCGGCGCCCCGGCGATGTGGATCGCCGTAGGCGTGATAGTGATGATTGGTATCGGGATTCTTTCCGCCACGAGCCGAACAAAGACCAAAGATCCGCCGACCCCGCCCTGACGCGGGCTTCCACATCACAATTTGTTCTGGCACGAAACATGGCTGTTGACCGATCAGCAGCCCGTAATTATCGTGCGGCCCATTAAGGTGACTGCGAGCAATGATGAGCTTGCGTAAACAACCCAACCGGGCCGGGAATGCAGACTTCGACCGAGAGCAAGTCTAAGGGCTTTTTCCGTTCGTCCCCCTCCACCGCATTCGACCAGTACCTCCAGGACATCCAGAAGCTTCCCCTGATCACCGACGCTGAAGAAGAGCGTCGGCTTGCGCGTCGCGCACAGGGCGGAGACGAAAAGGCGGCAGAACGACTGGTCACCGCCAATCTGAGATTCGTGATTTCGTACGTGAAGAAGTATCAGGGCCACGGTCTCGATCTTTCCGAGCTCGTCGCCATCGGCAACGAAGGGCTTCTCAAGGCGGTCCGGAAGTTCGATCCGGAGCAGGGCGTGAAGTTCATCTCATACGCCGTGTGGTGGGTCAGGCAGGCCGTTCTCAAGGCCCTCGCAGAGCAGACCCGCTCGGTAAGAATCCCGCTAAACCAGAATTCGCAGCTGATCAAGCTGGCCCGCGCTCAGACAGTTCTCTCCCAGGTTCTCAAGCGCGACCCCACTGACAACGAGATCGGCAGGCTCCTCGAGGAAACTCCGGAGGCCGTGCGTTCGGCGAAGCAGATGTCCGCCACCGAGATCTCGCTCGACGCCCCGATCGACCGCTCCGACCGTGAGGCCTGCACTCTGGGCGAGAGGTTCGCGGGGGTGAACGGCGACGAGATCGAAGAGGTGACTGATTTCCACCTCATGAAGGAGTTCATCGACAAGGTGTTCAGGAAGTATCTGACGCCCCGCGAGAGAAAGATTCTGCACCTGTATTACGGACTCGAGCAGGGATCTGACGCGATGACCCTGGAGAAGATTGGTGCGCTCATGGGCGTGACCCGCGAGCGTATCCGTCAGATCCGGGAGCGCGCGTTCGAGAAGCTGCGCGAATCGCCGGATGGCGCGGCGCTATCAGGATTCTGGAAGACGGCCGACTAAAGAAGGTCGTACCCCGGTGTCGAACGCTCAGCGCATCCCGGCGTTCGTCAATCCGGAATCCGGCACCGCGGAAGGGGCTCGTGACGCATTGAGCGTTGCGGGCCTCTTCGACATCCGGGAGATCGACCCGTCGACGCTGAGAGATGAAGTCCGGAAAGCGGTGGATGGAGGTGCCCGCCGGGTGCTCGTTTCCGGGGGCGACGGGAGCATTAGGTCCGGGGCCGCCGCCGTCGCCGGAACCGGGGTCGAGCTCGCAGTTCTTCCTGCGGGAACTCTCAACCATTTTGCGCGCGACCACGGGATTCCCACCGATTTTGAGGAGGCGGCGAGGGTAGCAGCCGGCGATACCGTGGAGACTGCCGATGCCGGGTACGTCGGCGACGAGATATTTCTCAACACGAGTTCGATCGGCGCCTATGTGTCGTTCATGCGAATCCGCGAGCGGCTCGAGCCACGGTTCGGATATCGCCTTGCGAGCATGATTGCCTCGATCAGGACTTTCTTCTACGTGAGGACGATGACCGTCGACCTCGAGGTGGAGGGAAAGAAACAGACCTACCGCACGCCGATCGTGTTCATCGGGGTTGACGAGCGTGAGCTTCAGATGCCGACGCTTGGAAACAGAGTCGAGGATGGCAAGCGCTGTCTTCACGTCATGGTCGTAAGCAGCCGGGCGAGGGCGAGGTTACTATCCCTTGCATGGGAGGCGGTGCGCCGCGGAGTTGACAGTGCCACCCGGACGCCGGAGCTCGACACCTTCATGGTCGACCGTTGCACAATTTCGACGAGGCGCCGCAGCGTCACCATCGCTGTAGACGGCGAGGAGCTTCACATGGCGACGCCGCTGGAGTACCGGATCGAAAAGGATATACTCCGCATTGTGACGGAGAGTCCGGCGACCACCGGGGCGCGCGGAGACGACGCGAAGCCCGACTGAAAGCAGCGATGAACGACAACGCTTTATCAGACAGGCTCGAGACAATCGTAGGTGAGAGGTTCGTGCTCCGGCGCGAGAGCGACCTCCTTGTCTATAACTCAGATGGCCTTCCCGGCTACCGGAGGATGCCGCGCCTCGCTGTGTTTCCGGGCACGCGCGAGGAGACGATCGACGTAGTGCGGGCGCTCGCCTCGAACGGCACTGCGTTCGTGCCCCGCGGCGCCGGGACCGGACTCTCAGGCGGGGCGCTCGCCGATGACGTTGTGCTTCTCGGTCTCCATCGGCTGAAACGGGTGATCTCCATAGATCAGGAAAACCTTCGCGCCACTGTCGAGCCAGGCGTAGTGAACCTCCGCCTCAACCGAACGGTTGCGCCACTCGGCCTGCTTTACGCACCGGACCCATCCAGCGAAGCGGCATGCACGATCGGTGGCAATGTCGCGGAAAATGCCGGCGGCCCGCATTGCCTCAAGTACGGCGTCACGCTCAACCACGTCATTTCCATAAACGTGATCCTGCCTGACGGCGAGATCGTCACTCTCGGAAATCCGGCGGGCGAGACGGCTGGATTCGATCTCCGCGGCGCTTTCATCGGCTCGGAAGGCTGCTTCGGCGTGGCGCTCGACGTGACAGTACGCCTCACCCGAAAGCCTGTCGCAATCAGGACGATGCTTGCCGATTTCATGTCGGTCGATGACGCGGCTCACGTCACTTCGCGCATCGTCGCCTCGGGCATCGTTCCAGCAGCGCTCGAATTCATGGACGGCCCCACGATCCAGGTGGTTGAATCGTCGGTGTATGCTGCGGGCTACCCGGCAGACGCAGCCGCCGTGCTCCTCATCGAGCTCGACGGCATTCCCGAGGGCGTAGACGCGGACCGCGATGCCGTGCGCGAGATCTGCCTGTCAGGCGGTGCGAGAACCGTCACTGTCGCGCGAAACGACGCAGAGCGCGCCAGACTCTGGCAGGGCCGCAAGAAAGCGTTCGGGGCGATGGGGCGGATGGCGCCGCACCTGGTCGTGCAGGACGCCGTGATTCCGCGGACACGGCTCGCCGAAGTACTGCAGCGCATAATGGCAATCGGAGAGGAGAACCGCCTGACTGTCTGCAACGTGTTTCATGCGGGCGACGGCAACCTCCACCCGAACATCCCTTACAACGCCGACGATGAGGACGAAGCGGCGCGCGTTCATCGCGCAATGGGCCAGATAATGCGGGCGTGTGTTGAAGTCGGAGGCAGCATCACCGGCGAGCACGGGGTGGGGCTCGACAAGCTTGGCTACATCGAGCTCATCTTTTCCGCGGAGTCGCTCGGCGCGATGTGCAGGCTGCGGGAGGTGTTCGATCCGCTTCGGCGCTCCAATCCCGGTAAGGTCGTGCCAGTTCATGCGTGCCAGGAATGGCGCGCGGCACCCGGAGCGCGATGACGATGGCGGCGGCGGTGAATCCGCTTGTCGACCTCGTGCTCGACGCGGTCGAGCTCAACACGCCGCTCCGTGTCACGGGCCGGTCCCACTGGGTCGATGCAGGGCGACCAGTCGAGGCGACCCGCAGCGTATCAGTCGCCGCGCATGCAGG